>NZ_CP032744.1:313385-626771 GCF_003641145.1 Lactiplantibacillus paraplantarum | reverse complement strand
TCCCTAAACAAACTAAAAATTCACTAAAAACTAAAATTAAAATTGCACGCCGTGTTTGCCGATCCATGCGACCTCACCTCTTCGATTAATTGTTAAAATTGCACCGCTTTCCATCTTATCAGGGACCTGGATTGAAAGCTAGCAGAAAGTTTGAGATAACCGCAGCCCTTATGATCAGTAAAATAATAGCCAATCGGCTACAATGAGTATGAACGCACTGTGCTAGTTGAGCTGTCACAAATTAACACACACACTGCGTCGCTAACTAAACTCTGAGGAGGACCCACTATGGACCAAACATTAACTGGCTTTACAAACATACAACGTTTAGACCCTGAAATCATTGTTGACCTACGCTATGCCACCACCAATAATTTTACCCACCAAGTGATTTACGATTTTACTACGGCCATCGTCCGCACTGGAACGGCTAACAAACTTGCTCAAGCCAGTGCAATTGTTAAACAACACGGTTATCGTCTCAAAGTTTGGGATGCCTATCGTCCAGTCAGCGCCCAACGTCGCTTATTCGAAGTCTATCCGGATCCCGAATTTGTCGCCCAACCTGATCCTAATTTTAGTCATCAAAAGGGTGTCACCTTGGACTTGACCTTAGCGCATCCGGATGGCAGTGAATTATTGATGCCCACTGAATTTGATGACTTCACGGCCGCAGCTCACCGCGATGCCCCCAAGACAACAATCCAAGCAAAAAATTATCAACTCTTAGATACTGCGATGACAACAGCTGGTTTTGTCGGCTATGTTAACGAATGGTGGGATTATCGCGATACAGAAATGGACGCTTATCAGCCATTAGCAGCCAATCCCAACGATTATGCTTAACTGCACCAAGTTTCAATTCAAACGATAAAATGGCCCTAAGACAGTTAGTCTTGTTGACTGACTGTCTTAGGGCCACCTTTACTATTGCATATTAGACTGCACATTGTGCTAGTTGATTTGTCATGAATCACGATTAAAAATGGCTATTTCTAAGTTTAAAAGCTACCAGCTAAGTCCCGCTGAAAAGCGTGCAATTTGGCGGAAAATTCTTTAATTAGCTCGTTCTACGCCGGCTTACAGGCATTCCTGCCAATTGCTGGAACGTGGTGGACACAGATTTGAGCCGAAGTCCACGTCTCAAATACTGGTCTTCCACGCCCTAATGCCATATTGACGAAACGTGTTCGGGTCAGACTGAGACTGGAGGGGCTGGGTGCCAATGCTCAAGGGCGAAGTTCTTCTTGTCCGGGTGATTTCCCCGGGCTAGAAGAAGACTCGTATTTGAAATTGCGCAGCGGGCTTCTGCGTGAGTTCAAATCGACGTCCGCCCTGTTCCAGCAATTGGCACCCAGCCCCGGAAGTCGGCCTAGGACGCGCATATACTGACGAATAGCAAGCCAACTAACTGGCATGTTTTAATCATGATTCATACTAAACAATAACTAACACAATGCGTATTAGACTAATTATTTCGTCACCAATCATGGTCACAGCATGCCCACAACCAACTTAAATCCTTCGTTAGCAGATGCGCTTTAATCTCAACCGCTTTGGTTGGTACATCCGTCGCTGCCACACAGCAATATAAAAATTGGCCTGGTACACCAATTTTCATGCCGAACTTAATAATATTAGCTGTATTAATTATTCCGCCGATAGCCATGTTCCTGGTCAACGGCAGCTTGGGCCACTAAATTCAAATAATTGAATGGCTCATCAAAGTTTGGTGAGAATAACATATCCATGAAGGCCAATTCATCAATTGTATTACCATTGTGAATCACTACCGACAACGTATTTGCTGACTGGGAAACTTCATGCGCACTGATTAATTGACCACCCAGAACTTTCCGCGTCTGTTGATCATACACAAGGGTAATCATGACCTTCTCCGTGGTCGGCATAAAATCTGGACGATAGTTGCCCTCATAAAAGGCTTCTTTGGCATCAAAGTTAGCTGCCTTAGCTGCTGTTAGGGTCATTCCCGCACAAGCTACGGTCTGGTCAAAAATTAACATTCCAGTCGTTGCTTGCGTACCAATCGAACCTAAGCGTTTATCAAAAATATTGATTCCGGCTAGTGCACCTTGCCGAATCGCATGTGACACCAATGGCATGTAGGCATGATCCTTGGTTGGATTAAAGTTCACTTCCGTCACATCACCAGCCGCATAAATATCTGGGTTAGATGTTCCCATATAACGGTCCGTCACAATCGCACCCTGCTTAGTTCGATTAACTTGCCCCGCTAATAGTTCCGATTGAGGAATCACCCCTGGGCAAATAACAGCCATATCAAACGTTTCTTCACCATTAGCAGTCGTTACCCGTAGCCGATTATCAGCCGTATCACTGAAAGCCATCACTTGCGCGTTGGTTTTAACTTGAATACCGTTTGTTGTCAATAATTTCTCGACTTTTTCGGAGAGTTGCGGATCAAGATACTCATTAATCAAATGCGAACCGCGTTGAAATAGCGTTACAGCGTGACCTGATTTCACATAACCCTCAGCAAGTTCTACTCCCGAATAACCACCACCAACAATGGCAATATGATGCGCATGCTGAGCCGCTTCATACAGTTGCTGGGCCTGTTCACAAGTCTTGCAAAGCATGACTTTCGGATTCTCCACGCCGGGAATAGCCGGAATCGCAGTAATCGATCCCGTTGCCATAATTAATTTATCATAGTGATCCGTTTGTAATTCCTTAGTCTGTAAATTTTGAGCCAAAATTGTATGTTTATCAGCATTAACATTAATCACGTCATACTGCATCCGCATCTGCACACCCTGTTCACTGAATTCCGTCGAATTAGCATATAGCGCCTGATCCAAGTCCTTAATAGTACCCCCTAAGTGTAAATAAGTCCCACAAGACATGTATGAAATATCCGCGTGCCGTTCATAGACGGTAATTTCAGTCCCCGGATAGTATTTCAAAATTTGTTTCATGGCGGCAATCCCCGCATGTGTACAGCCAATAATGGCAACTTTCATTTTTTCGACCACAGCTTTCATTAAAAATTAAAATTTAACTAAGATTCAGTTAAACATTTATTTAAGTTGACGTATACTTAGAGTATACAGCGATTCGGTTAATATTAAAACGATTCAATGCTTTAAAACTCATTATAAAAGGCGATGGAACTTATGCAACCAATTTACCGCTATTTCGTACAGCCACAACTTAACTTACTCAACAATACGGTTTACGGATACGAATTATTAATCAAACAACTAACACCAGACGGCTGGCGTCTGCCCGAATCTTTTACTGCCATCAGCTCACAAGTTACTTCTGACCTACTTATTGCAACCACTAAAATTCTAGGGCTTAAGGTTCGCTATTGTGCAGTCAACATTAGTCGTGAACAACTAATGGATACAACGGTCGCCAAAGCCATCATCCAAAGTCAGGTACAACTGTACCCTGCTAAATTAGTTGTCGAATTAACTGAAGAACGTAGCCCTAAAAGCTACTCTGACACGATGTTGATTCCACACTTACGGGGATTCATTGAACACGGGATGCAAATTTCACTCGATGATGTTGGTACGGGCATTAATGATTTTAAGAGTATTCAAGAGATTTTACCACTAGCTTCCGAATTAAAATTTGCGCTCCAAAATTTTCGTAGGGATATTAAAGATCCAAAGATTCAGCAAAAACTTCATTTTTGGCGCGCTATCAGTAGTGAGTATGGCCTTCGCTTAATTCTAGAAGGGATTGAAGATGCTGAAGATGATCAATTGAGTAGTCATTTTGATATTAATCTTCGGCAGGGTTACTACTACGGCAAACCACAGTTATTACGCTTACCTGGTGACCCGGTCAATTTTGAATATCCCACCAAATAGCACCACCACGACCTACAAATAAATAGGACCGCTCGAAATTATAAGTTGATTTCGGGTGGCCCTATTTATTTTCTATAACGACTAGTCCCAGGTTGTACGCAACATCTGATTAAGTCGGTGTTCTATTCTTTAATAAATGCTTGAATGGCAGCTTCAAACTTCGCTAATTTGTCATTAGCTTCATCTAAGGTGACACCTAATGTCCCGATGTAGAACTTAATTTTAGGCTCTGTACCGGACGGCCGAATGGCAATCCAAGTGCCATCAGTCAAATGATATTTCAAGACGTTCGCTTGTGGCAAAGCAATTGGTGTCGTGTGACCGTCCGCCAAGCTTTCGGTCTGACTCTGGAAATCTTCGGTCCCAGTAACATCGTAGCCCGCAAAGTCCGTTGGCGTTTCATTACGGAACTTAGTCATTAAGGCGGCAATCTTATCGCTACCACCGACCCCGTCAAATTCTTCGGACGTGGTTTGTTCGCGGAAATAGCCATATTCCTTGAACAAGTCTTGTAACCCATCATAGAGGTTCTTACCTTGTTGCTTATAGTAGGCAGCAACTTCGGCTAAGAGCACTGTCGTTTGGATGGCGTCCTTGTCATGAACGAATGGCTTAATCAAGTAACCATAACTTTCTTCAAAGCCAAACATGTAAGTATGTTCACCAGTGGCTTCAAAGTGTTCGATCTGTTCAGCAATATACTTAAAACCAGTCAAGACATTGATCATCGTAACACCGTATGAAGCAGCGACTTTGGTTGCAAATTCGCTTGAGACGATCGACTTAACTGCAGCCGCGTTGGTTGGCAACGTTCCCGCATCCTTGTTGGCCTGTAAGATGTAGTGTAACAAGACGGCGGCAATTTGATTACCAGTTAACAGGACATATTCACCATTAGGTTGACGAACAGCCGTTCCTAACCGGTCAGCATCGGGATCAACCGCAATCAAGACATCTGCGTCTTCCTTTTTACCTAGATCAATGGCCATCTTAAAGGCTTCTGGAAATTCAGGGTTGGGGAATTTGACCGTTGAAAATTCAGGATCGGCGACAGCCTGTTCTTTAACGACACTGAAATTTTTAAACCCAGCATTCTTCAAGGCTTTCTCACCAAGCATCCGGCCAGTTCCATGCAATGGTGTAAAGACTAACTTCATATCCTTACCGAATTCATCCACTAATTTTTGATTGATCGTGACTTCCTTGACCTTGGCTAAGTAGTCCTGATCGACGTCATCACCGATGATGGTTTCCGTCTTATCAGCTAATAATTGTTGTTCATCAGCGACGGCAATCGCAAAGACATCGTCAACCTTACGAATGTATGACGTAATGAGATCGGATTCCTTTGGTGGCATTTGACCACCATCTTCTCCGTAGATCTTGTAGCCGTTGTATTGCTTCGGATTGTGACTCGCCGTAATCATAATTCCTGCGTAAGTATGCAAGTGCCGAACCGTAAATGAAAGTTCTGGAGTGGGCCGCAAACTTTCAAAAACGTACGATTTAATGCCATGCTGGCCTAACACGCGGGCAGATTCATGAGCAAAATCTTCTGAATGGTGACGGGAATCAAAGCTGATGGCTACACCACGTTCCTTGACCTCAGCTGACAAGGTATCCATGAAACGCGCTAACCCTTCCGTTGCTTGGCGAACCGTATAAATATTCATCCGATTGATGCCAGGTCCAAGCACCCCACGCATCCCCGCCGTTCCGAATTCCATTGGTTCATAAAAGGCATCTTCTAAAGCAGCGTCATCACCAGCCATGCCCGTTAATTCTTGTTTTAAACTTGTTTCAAGTGTCGCTTGGTTTTTCCAGGTATTATAAGTATCCTGCCAACTCACAAAAACCATCTCCAATTCCGATATTTGTTAGTGCTTACAAAAATAGTATACAACATTGACACGCTTTACAAAGTAAAATTTACTAAGAAAATCCATTAATTAGTGTATTTTCAAGCGTTAGTTCGTTAGCATAAGCACGATTATATGCTAATTTTGCAATACCAGTTAATTCAGTCACTACTAAAAATTGCTATAATAAATCTTATAAGGAGGCCATCATGACTTTTTATTCATACAACTACTTAATTCACCAAAATAGTAATCACGCTCTCGTTCAACTGGCCGCTATTGGTATCATTATTTTGATGATTGCCGTACTCAGCTGGCTATGGTATCGCCACAAAACGGATCTCAAATACCGTGACTTATTCATTATCATGGTTTTGTTATTATTGTTACTCGTTGGCATTCAATTTAATGAGTGGCAGACCCTTCAAAACAGTTTCAATCAAAAATCACAGGTCACACAAATTATGCAACGCGTGGCTAAGGAACAAAACGTCAGTAAAACCGCCGTGTGGTCCAACACGAGTTCTGTCAGCAGTGGCATGCTGATTAAAGTTCATGACCACATCTACAACGTGACGGTCAATCCGGATGGCAATAGCTATACGCTGACTAAAGCAACACCAATTCAGTCAACGATCAATTACGTTAAGGAGGGGCAATAAATGTTTTCATACTGGGATGTGACGATCAAACTAGCGCTTGGATTATTAACCATCATCTTGCAAATCAACTTATCTGGTAAAAGTAATCTCGCTCCAATCAGTGCCCTCGACCAAGTTCAAAACTACGTCCTTGGCGCAATCGTCGGCGGTATGATTTATAGTACTAGCGTAACCGTCTTGCAATATATTTTAGTTTTGCTGATTTGGACATTACTCGTGCTAGTCCTTCGATTTCTCACGCATCACAACCGCTACGTGAAACAACTGATTGACGGTCAGCCCCAACTGCTGATCAAAAACGGCCAGTTACTAGTCAGTACGGCTCTTAAAAATGGCATGAGTGCTAATGATCTCATGTTTAGATTGCGTACGGAGGGCATCACGGATATTCGTTACGTCAAACGAGCGGTCCTCGAACAAAATGGGCAATTAACGATTACTCAAGTTGGCGACGACGCCGTCAAGTATCCACTGATTGTTGATGGTCAAGTCAACCTAGATGCACTTGAAACTAGTCATCATGATGAGGCTTGGCTGCTAACGCAATTACAGGCCCAACATTACACCGTTAGTGACATTTACTTGGCGACTTATACAAATAAACAGTTACTTCTATTTCCATACCAGCACTAAGCGATACTTCCGCTGACAGGCTTGTTTAGAGATTACTAAATGACGTGTTGTGCTAATTAATTTAATCATGCTTTATGCTGATGATAAGACATACTAAGTTCAGTAAAACAGCCCTTAACTTGATGCTTTTAATGAAAAATGCGTGGTCGATCTCAATCGGATCAACCACGCATTTTTTAATTGAATTTAATTTTTAACTTTATCACCTAAAGCTGTGATGTAAGTGTAAACACCTTGTCCAGCTGTCCCACCTTCACCAACGGCCGTTGCAACTTGGCGTAAGTCCTTCTTACGAACATCACCAACTGCAAAAATACCAGGGACCTTCGTTTCCATATGGTCATTGGTTTCAATCCAGCCATTTTCATCAGTAATGCCAAGATTACTGAATGGTTTCGTGATTGGGTTGATCCCGACGTAAATAAAGACGCCGTCAACCGCAATTTCACTATCTTCGCCCGTCTGGTTATTGTTGACCTTAACACCCGTGACTTTTTTATCGTCACCGATAATTTCCGTAACATTGCTGTTCCAGACAAATTCCATCTTAGGATTGGCAAATGCCCGATCCTGCAAGATTTGTTGTGCTCGAAGTTGATCGCGCCGATGAATAACCGTGACCTTATCAGCAAGTTGGGTCAGGTAAGCCCCTTCTTCAATTGCTGAATCACCACCACCAATAACGACCACATGCTTGTTGCGGAAGAACGCCCCATCACAAACTGCACAGTATGACACGCCACGGCCACCATACGTATCTTCGCCAGGAACACCCAACTTACGATATTCAGAACCAGTTCCAATAACGAGCGCCTTGGCTTCAAATGTATCGCTATCCGTCGTCACGATTTTAACATCACCGTGATCCTCAACCGATTCAACACTGCCATAAGCATATTCGGCCCCAAACTGAGTCGCTGATTCATACATGTCTTTAGCTAGGTCCGGTCCCAAAACAGACTTGAAACCCGGATAATTTTCAATTGCGGCGGTATTATTCATTTGACCACCATAGATTCCGCGATCCAATAGTAGTACTGATAGATTGGCCCGTGAAGCATAGAGGGCGGCTGTCATGCCGGCAGGTCCCGCACCAATAATAATCACGTCGTAACTCTTTGCCATTTCTAAAGACCCCTTCCACTTAAATTACTATGTGGCTTAATATACCCCCAAAATTTACATTTGTCGACTATCTTGTTTGTACACAACTGAAATTAGTCATAAGTTTTAGCCCTATATCGACTAAATCGCGGGATTTAAATAAATAAAATTGCACTAACTAAAATAAATTTAACTTATCCCTACTGCAAATCCTTGTCATTTTGCTTTGCCCAGTCACCATAGGCCGTTATTCTTGGCTGATCACGACCCGCTTGGCGTTCCTGTTCAATCGCCTGTTGCGCAACGATATTCAAATAATTGAATGGTTCATCAAAATTAGGTGAGAATAACATGTCAACAAATGCCAGGTCATCAATCGTATTACCATTTTGAATCGCAATAGATAACGCGTTAGCTGACTGTGCCACTTCATGCGCACTTAAGAACTGCGCACCTAAAATTTTACGATTTTCTGGATTATAAATTAATTCAATCGTGAGTTTAGCCGTGCTTGGCATATAAGCAGGCCGCCAATTGCCCTCATAGGTCACCCGTTCAGCTGGAATATGACTCAGTTTAGCCATGGCCAGCGTCAACCCCGTCGTTGCTAGCGTATGGTCAAAGAGTTGCATCGCTGACGTTGCCTGCGTCCCCATATATCGTTGTTGATTGCCAAACACATTGACCCCGGCTAATGCACCTTGCCGAACTGCATTGGTTGCTAGCGGTGTATAAGCAGACCGCCCAGTGGGATTAAAATTAACAACACATGAATCACCCGCAGCGTAAATATCTGGATCAGAAGTTTGAACATAGTCGTTGATAATAATGGCGCCGTGCTTATCCATGTCAACTTGACCGCGCAATAATTCCGTATTAGGTACAAAGCCTGTTCCGACAATCGCTAAGTCAGCGGTGAAATCACCATGATTGGTCTCCATTACAAGTTCCCCATCATCATTACCCGTAAAAGCGGTAACTTGATGATTTAGAAGAACTTTAACACCATGCTCCTTCAGTAATTTCACTGCCCGATCTGACATATCCTTACTAATATAATTATTCAAGATTTGATCATGTGATTGGAAAAGCGTGACCTCATGGTTAGTATTGGCATAACTTTCAGATAATTCTGTTCCAATATAGCCCGCACCAATAATCGCAATTCGCTGATTATCTTTAGCTGTCTTATAGATTTCTTGAGCTTGACTGTATGTCTTGCACAACAAGACCTTCGATTCATCGATCCCAAAAATCGGCGGGACCGCGACATTCGAACCAGTCGTCATAATCAATTTGTCATAAGTGTCACCAAACACTTTGCCCGTTGCCATGTCAACAACTTGTATAGATTTTGTCTGGACGTCAATTTTTAACACGTTATGCTTAGTTTTAACTTCTGCGCCTAACTTCGCCAAGGTTTCTGGTGATGAATAGAACATATCTTCCAAATGATTGACTTTTCCCCCGAGGTAGAGATAAATCCCACATGACAAGAATGAGATATTATCATCCCGTTCATAAATTGTGACCGTTGCTTCTGGATGATCCTTTAAAATTTGGGCGGCCGCAGCCGTACCAGCATGTGTACATCCGACAATGACAATCTTCATTTTATTTTGCTCCTAGTTATAATTTTATTTATTTAAACATAGGTTAATTATAACCGCTTTACGTCATAATATACATAACTGTAGTCAATATAAATACTAGTCACAATAAAATAATTATCAGAGACTGACGGCGAATCCTGGTCTACATAGTATGGCAACCACCGATCAGCCGTAATTTTATATAAGGATCATCACCGTGCGACTTATAAAAAACCATTTATCTCGTACACTAAATAGTTTACTGCAATCATTATTAACTTAATTAATAATAACTTTGCCGCAAAAAAAGATGGGGTCAAACAGTTTCACTTAACCATTTTTTGGTATAGTATGTATTGGTGAGCATTTGATCGTGTTAATTCAAGTTAAGGAGTCCGCTTATGTATCGCTACTTTATTCAGCCCCAGTTAAATAAATTCAATAATTCTTTGATTGGCTACGAAATGCTGATTCGTTATCGTGAGACTGATCAGGATAGGTGGACATTACCAGAGAGCTTTGATAATATTCCCATCGATGTACAAGTCAGCTTACTAAAGGCTACGGCCAGTGAATTAGCATTAAAAATTGGCTCGGTATCAATCAACTTCAACCGCAAGCAATTTCTAAATGACGATATTGCGGCTGCCGTTATCGATGCCCAAAAGAAACTATTCCCCGTACACGTTATCGTTGAAGTCACTGAGGAACCCGGTGAAGAGTCATTCACGCTGGCAGCCATGCAACAACAAATTAATAAGTACAAGGCCAACGGATTACAATTCAGTATCGATGATGTTGGCACGGGTATTAATGTTTATGACCACATCAAGCCCCTACTGGAATCCGCTGAAGAAATCAAGTTCGCTATGCAAAACTTTCGCGCCGAAGATCGAGAAAATGAAATTCCCATTCAATTGAAATTTTGGCGTGACGTGGCCGTACAGCATGATATTCGCTTAATTCTAGAGGGTGTTGAAAACGATGCTGAAGATCAAATGGCCGATGATTTAAATATTTCGCTGCGACAAGGCTATTATTACGGTAAACCCCATTTATTCAAGTTAAAAGTCGACCATCAATGATGTGCCATACTCGTCATTGAAAAACCATTATTTAAGATCCAATTAAAATCAGCCGTGAAATCTATCCAGATTTCACGGCTGATTTATTTAATCATTATTATTTAGTTGGTTTCTTGGTTGCTTTAGGTGTTGCGTTATCTTCCTTAGACAACTTAACACCCAGATCCTTAATGTAGGTCCGTAAATCATCCTTAACATCCGGATGAGTTAACCCATATTCGATCGTTGTCTTCAAATAACCAAACTTGTAACCAACATCGTGCCGGGTCCCCTTAAATTCATGGGCAAAGACGCGTTGAGTCTTGTTCAACGTATCAATGGCATCCGTCAATTGAATTTCATCACCCTTACCAGGTTTTTGATTTTCCAAGACATCAAAAATTTCTGGTGTTAATAAGTAACGACCAATGATTGCGAGGTCACTAGGGGCATCTTCTGGGGATGGCTTTTCAACGAAGTTATTAACGTTATACAAGCCCGGTTCCTTTTCGCTTTCGGGATTAATGACCCCATACTTAGAAACTTCCTCGTGAGGTACTTTCATCACAGCTAACGTCGACGCATGCGTCTTGTCATAGCTATTCATTAATTGCTTCGTTAACGGAACTTTGTCTTCCATCAAATCATCACCAAGCATTACGACAAAAGGTTCGTCACCAACGAAAGCTTTAGCCGTTAACACAGCATCACCTAAGCCCCGCGGATGCGATTGCCGGATAAAGTACAAGTTGATGTCCGTAGTTTCTTGAACCAACTTGAGCATTTCTTCCTTATGCTTAGCCCGTAAGTTGTCTTCCAATTCTGGGTTAGAATCATAGTAATCTTCAATACTACGCTTGCTCTTACCCGTTACGATAACAATATCTTCGATGCCCGATTTACGAGCTTCGTCAACAATGAATTGAATCGTTGGCTTATCAACGATTGGTAGCATTTCCTTAGGCATCGCCTTAGTAGCAGGCAAGAACCGTGTTCCTAATCCGGCCGCTGGGATAACGGCTTTTCTAACTTTTGACATGTGATAAATCCTCCTAAAAATAGTGAAATTAGTTTGGAAATTCCTACTGAATCTCAGGTTTCCCCTCGCGCCGCATCAATTGTGGAATGACTTCCTTAATGTCGGCACTCTTATATAATACATCATAAATCGCTTCAGTGATGGGCATTTCGATATTTTGTTGCTGTGCGAGTTCGTAAGCTGCTTTAGTTGACGGAATGCCTTCAATAACCATGCCCATGGTATCAATCACCGTCTTGAGGTCCTGACCAGCACCTAATTCATTACCAGCTCGCCAGTTACGAGAATGGACACTCGTGGCCGTAACAATCAAATCACCTACACCGGATAGCCCAATAAACGTCAAGGGATTTGCGCCTAACGCCACCCCAAGTCGACTAATTTCAGCTAAACCACGAGTCATTAAGGCGGCCTTCGCATCATCACCGTAACCCAGTCCGTGTAACGCACCAGCGCCCAAAGCAATGATATTTTTAAGTGCCGCACCTAATTCAACGCCCACCACGTCGGTGTTTGTGTAAATGCGGAAATAATCATTCATAAAGAGCTGCTGCACTAACTCAGCCGCAGTTTCATCAGCACTGGCTGCCGTGATTAACGTAATATCTCGGCGAGCCACTTCTTCAGCATGGCTAGGACCTGATAGGACCACGATTGCTTGCCGTAATTCAGCGGGAATTTCCTCCGCTAAAACTTGTGACAACCGCTTGTGAGTATCTTGTTCTAACCCCTTGCTGGCATGTACGATAATTGGCTGATCATGCGTCTTTGCAAGCACGGCGGTCACTTGTTGAGCCACTTCACGAATCGCTTTAGTGGGAACGACAAACAAGATGACATCCGCACCAGTAATTGCCTGCGACAGGTCAGAATAGGCCGTCAATGTCTCTGAATAATGAAAATCAGGAACATAACGCTGATTCGTGTGTTGTTCATTTAATTCCGTGACCTGGGCCGGCGAATACGACCATAAACGCACTGACTGACCATTTTCATCTAACAAATTTGCCAGTATACTACCCCATGAGCCAGCACCTAGAACGGCAACTTTTTTTATCATTCAAAAACCCTCTAATCTACTTATTTTCGGTGACAACTTTTTGACCAGAACCTGCTAAATACCAGCGATTATCCGGATTATGATACCGACGCCACACCATTAAACCAATGCTACCAAAGAACAATACCACGGACAATGCTTGCGAGACTCGAATAACGTTAAATAGCATGAGCGAATCAGTGCGCATGCCCTCCGTAAAGAAGCGACCAAAGGCGTACCAAGCAACATAGGTCAAAAAGACATCACCTTGCTTATACCAATGTGTCCGGTGTCTTGTAACCATCAGCAAAACAAAGCCTAATAAATCCCAAACCGATTCATACAGAAATGTCGGTTGCCGATATGCACCGCGAATATACATCTGATTAATTAACCATTCAGGCAAGTGCAACCCTTGCAAGAAACTTAAGCTAGTCACCCGTCCAAAGGCTTCCTGGTTCATAAAGTTTCCCCAACGACCAATACCTTGGCCCATAATCACTGTTGGTGCCGCAATATCGAGCATTAGCCAAGTTGGAATAAATCGTGATCGGCAGAACAAGATGACCACAATTCCCGCACCAATCAGCCCACCATAGATGGCAATCCCACCATCCCAAATCCGGATGATTTCGCCAGGATTTTGACTATAATACGACCACTGAAAAATCACATAGTAAGCACGGGCAGCAATTAAAGTAAACGGAAGCGCCCATAAAATCATATCGTAAATGTCATCGGGCCGAACCCCTCGTTGCTGACCTTCACGTACAGCTAGGGCCACCGCGATGACGACGGCACTTGCAATAATGACGCCGTACCAATGGACCTGAATGGGTCCTAACCGTAGTGCAATTGGGTTGAGTGCCCCTAAAACGGTATTCACGCTACTGCCATCTCCTTATTACTTGTGAGAATCATGCACGGAATTAGTTTTGATCAACTTATTCAAGTTGTCGTCAAAGACCTTCGTCGCGTCATATCCCATACTTTCAGCACGGAAGTTCATAGCCGCTGCTTCAATAATAATAGCTAGGTTACGCCCAGTTTTAACTGGAATCGAGATTTCAGGAACTTCAACATCAAAGAATTTCCGATTTTGTTCTCCATTTCCTAGTCTATCAAATTGCTTATCAGGCGTCCAATTCTCAAGGTGAACAATTAAATCAATATCAGTATCCTGTCGAACCGCACCAGCACCGAAGAGATTCATCACGTCAATAATACCGATGCCGCGAATCTCTAAAAGGTGATTTAAAATTGCAGGTGCTTCACCGACAAGGGTTTGTTCATCTTGTTGATAAACATCAACTCGATCATCCGCAATCAGGCGGTGGCCCCGTTTAACTAATTCCAACGCCGTTTCACTCTTCCCAACACCAGAATCACCGGTAATTAGAACACCCAAGCCATAAATATCAACTAAAACGCCATGGACGGACTGTCGTTCAGCCAACTTGCCTTCCAAGTAATTCGTCATATTACTTAGTATGCGAGATGACGTCATCTTCGTGCCTAAAATCGGCACCCCATTCTCCTCACCAGCCTGCACGAGTTCTTTTGGAACGGGTAGCCCGGTTGAGATAACAAACGCTGGTGTCGTCAGTTGGCACATTTTGCGAAAAATCATCAACCGTTCGTCATGACTCATGTTTTTCGAATAAGCGGTTTCAGTTTTTCCTAACAATTGCACCCGTTCACGTGGATAATAGTTGAAATACCCGGTCAGCGCCAGCCCCGGACGTGAAATATCGCTAGTTGTAATATCCTTTTTCTCTAACAAGTCAGCGCCATGATAAACTTCCAGACGCGTATTTTTCACCAAATCGGCAACGGTTACACTTTCTGCCAAAAGAATCCCTCCTAATAATAAAAAAGTGTGGCCCGCGTTGTCCAGTCGCGCCATTACGCTACCCTTTCAAGCGGCCACACTTTTATGACTGAAAACGGATTATTTCTATCTTCTAATCTTAGCACTTTAAAGCGCTTTATTCACCATCAACGCCGTCTTTTGCGAAAAAGTTAGAGACAATCACGTTGGCAAGCGACATCAATATTGAAACGACCATGGCCATGCCAAAACTAGAAAACCCGAAGTTGTTCTTACCAACAACGTAAGACGTCATTTGAAGCATAAAACCATTAATAACAATACTAAATAGCCCCAATGTTAGTAGCGTAATTGGCAACGACAATAACAGTAAGAACGGTTTGATGGCCGCATTAAGAATCGCAAGAACAAAACTGGCGATTAATGCCATCCAGACACTCGCAACGTGAAAGCTACTCTGAAAAAAGCCCGCAATCGCAATAAACAAGATCGTGTTAATTAAAATTCGTTTCCAAAAGCCCACTTTATAATCACTCCATTAATCTTAGTGCTGCGGATCATCCTCTTCATGAACATTATGAATCTCTTTACGTCCATGTGCTTGCGGTTTAGTTTGCTCACCCGCACTTTGCCGCATTTGTTCGAAGAAGCCCGTATTGTCTGGTTTACTTGGGATAATTGTCATTAATACTAAGTATACCAAAACACCAAAGCCATGGGTAATTAAGGTTAGAATAACGTAAAGTACGCGTAATACCGTTGCATTCCAATTTAAGTATTCGGCGATGCCACCAAGGACGCCGGCAAAAACTCGATTATTAGATTTGGTTAACTTTTGTTTTGTATTTGATTTCATAGTTAGACGCTCCTTATAAGTATTGTCTAACCATATCTTACTAATTGTAAAAGCCGGTTGCAAACTAGACGACCGGCTTTAAGCAATTATTTATGATTTATTATACTAAATTGGAACTTTCCGGATTCAATTCAATGATTTCACCGGTATTCAAATAAACGATCCATTCACCAATATTAGTCACCAACGCTCCGATTCGCATCAAATAAGTCGCGACATTGAGATAGTCAGTGGAACCAATGACAGTCTCAGGATGACGTTCCATCTTGGAAATTCCCTTCTCATTGATTCGATCGTACATTTCGCCAACTTTGGCATCCTTAGCAGCGACCCGGCGTGCTTCCTGATCATCACTCTTGACGTAAGCGGCCAACATTTCCTCGACCATCTTACGGACGCGGTTCCCCATTTCTGATAAAGCCGCTTCGATTTCTGGCACACGTATATTACCTTTGACCCGAATCGTTGCGTGGGCAATGTTACGCGCGTAGTCCGCCATCCGTTCCAAGTCAGAAACCGCCTTTAAAATGGTGACAATTTCCCGTAAGTCTGAAGTAACGGGTTGGTATAACGCAATCATTTCAAATGACTTTTGTTCTAGTTCGACTTCACGTTGGTTGATTTTAGCATCATTATCAATGATTTCTTGGGCTAAGTCGCGGTCATGATCAATAAATGCTTTTACCGCCTTTTCAATCGTTTCGCTGACCATCATTCCCATTTCAGTGAAGTTTGCATCAATATCGTTTAGTTCATCATCAAAAAGTCGTCGCATGGTTTTTTCCTCCTAACCAAATCGTCCCGAAATATAGTCATTGGTTTCTTGTTTAACCGGGTTCATGAAAATCTGCTTCGTGTCGTTAACCTCAATCAGTTCACCATTCAGGAAAAACGCCGTTCGATCAGAAATTCGTGAAGCCTGTTGCATGTTATGCGTAACAGTTATGATAGTGTAATCTTGGCGCAAATTCAATAGGGTCTCTTCAATCATTCGACTTGAAATTGGATCTAACGCGCTAGTCGCTTCGTCCAAAAGAATAATATCAGGTTCCACGGCCAGTACCCGCGCGATACAAACCCGTTGTTGTTGTCCCCCAGATAGCGACAACGCATTAGCGTGTAAGCGGTCCTTGACTTCATCCCAAATTGCCGCCTGTTTCAGACTTTTTTCAACTGCCGCATCTAACCGTTCTTTATCATGAACGCCAGCCAAGCGTAGACCATAGACCACATTTTCATAAATTGAAAATGGAAACGGATTAGGCTGTTGGAACACCATGCCGATTTCTTTACGCAACTGCACGGTATCCGTCGTTGGTGCGTAAATATTATGGCCATTAAAATTAACTTCACCGGTAATCGTAACATTGGGAATCAAATCATTCATCCGATTTAAACAACGTAAAAATGTCGATTTACCACAGCCGGAGGGCCCAATCAAAGCCGTAATGCCTTTGTCATCAAAATCAATATTAATTCCTTTGAGGGCCTCTTTTTTACCATAAAATAATGATAAATTCTCAGTAGTTAAAATTGTACTCATGAACGGTCCTCCTATCCAAAATTCCCGGAAATATAGTCATTCGTCAGATCCACTTGGGGATTCGTAAAAATCTCACCAGTCTCTGAATATTCTAAAACTTTTCCGAGATTAAAGAACGCTGTATAATCACTTATTCGCGATGCTTGTTGCATATTATGGGTCACAATAATAATGGTGTAATTTTGCTTCAATTCTAATAACGTATCCTCAATTTGGCTTGTAGACACCGGATCTAACGCACTAGCTGGTTCGTCAAGCAACAAAATATCTGGTTTAACCGCAATCGCTCGGGCAATACAGAGTCGTTGTTGCTGACCACCGGATAAAGCTAAGGCACTCTTGTTTAAATCATCCTTAACTTGATCCCACATGGCGGCTTGCCGCAAAGACCGTTCAACAATTTCATCCAAGTCTTGTTTTTTATTCATCCCACGTTGACGCAGCGCGAAGGCAATATTTTCATAAATCGACTTTGCAAACGGATTAGGTCGTTGAAAAACCATGCCAATATGGCGACGCATTTCATAAACATCGATATCGTTACTATTGATATCTAAATCCCGATACATAATCTTTCCCTTAACGGTCGCAATCCGATCGTTCATCCGGTTTAGTGAGCGTAAGTAAGTTGACTTACCTGAACCGGAGGGCCCAATCAACGCACTGATCTTATACCGTTCAAACTGCAAATCCCCCTCTGAAATCGCCTCGGAATTACCGTAAAACACGTGCAAGTCCTCGGTCGAAAGCGCAATTTCATGGTCTTTTGGATCAAACGTCATAATGTTACGTTGTGTCGTTGTCATTGTATTATCTGCCATCAAAACGGCCTCCTTTATTCAGCGGTTAAATGTTTGTACAAGCGTTTGCCAAGCCAACGAGCTAAGAAGTTAAAGAGTAGTACCGCAATAATTAAGACGGCTGAAGCACCTGCGGAGACAGCCTTGGCATCCGGCATAATCCCCTCCGAATTAATTTTCCAAATATGAACAGCTAGCGTTTCAGCGGGCCGTAACGGACTAAGTGGACTACTAATATCAAATGGATTCCAATTAGTAAAATCTAAGGCCGGTGCGCTTTGACCTGCAGTATAAATTAAGGCGGCCGCTTCACCGAAAATTCGACCAGCACTCAAAACAACCCCCGTAATAATACTTGGTAAGGCGGCCGGGACAACAATTTTCGTAACTGTCTCCCAACGCGATAATCCCAAGGCATAACCGGCTTCTCGCTGATTGTCTGAAATATTAGCTAAGGCTTCTTCAATACTCCGAGTCAAAATTGGCAAGTTAAAGACGGTGAGTGCAAACGCCCCTGACAGAATTGAGAATCCTAGTTTAAACTGAACAACAAAGAACAAGTAACCAAATAAACCGACGACCACGGACGGTAGTGAACTCAAGATTTCAATAGTTGTTCGAATGAGCCCAGTCAATGTATTTTGTGGCGCATACTCATTGAGATAAATCCCCGCACCAAGTGAAATAGGTAGCGAGATCAATAGTGCCAAGAATAATAAGTAGAAGGAGTTGAACAATTGGATGCCAATCCCACCACCCGCTTCAAAGGCTAGCGCTGGTGACGTTAAAAAATGCCACGAAATCTTAGGCACACCTTGAATCAGAATATATCCTAACAGGGCAATTAAAATAATGACCACAAAGGCCGCGACTCCATATAAAATTCCAGTCGCAATTTTATCAATGCGTTTAGCGTTCATTGTTTAATTTCCCCTTTCGACCAATATAGCGAATAACTAAGTTAAAGACTAACGACATCAGTAACAGGATCATCGCTAGCGACCACAATGCATTGTTTTGTAATGACCCCATGACGGTATTCCCAATTCCCATCGTCAAGATACTAGTCAAAGTCGCTGCTGGTGAGACTAAATTATGTGGTAATAACGTTGCATTCCCAATCACCATTTGTACCGCGAGCGCTTCACCAAAGGCGCGGGCCATGCCGAAAACCACCGCTGTCAACATACCGGGAATTGCTGCCCGTAAGACCACTTTATAAATCGTTTGCCAGCGCGTGGCCCCTAATGCTAACGAGGCTTCCCGATAATACCGTGGAACCGCGTTCAGTGCATCCGCGGTCATTGATGTCACAGTTGGTAAAATCATGACAAACAGAACAAAAGTTCCGGATAAGATCCCGTAACCACTACCACCGAATGTGTTCCGGACAAATGGTACAACCACTTGTAACCCGATAAAACCATATACTACCGAAGGAATGCCGACTAATAACTCCGTTACCGGCCGAAGAATTTTGGCCCCCCGGCGCGGCGAAATCTCAGTCATAAAAACGGCCGTCCCAATGGCAAATGGGGTTGCAATCAAGGCCGAAAGAATCGTAATTAAAAATGACCCGACAATCATGGGCAGTGCGCCAACGGCGGGTTGCCCGTTCGTTCCAACTGTGCCAGGATTCCACTGGGTGCCACTTAGAAATTGCCATAAGTTAATATGATTCTGAAAAAAAGTCGCTAACCCCCGTGATGCAACAAAATAGAAAATTAAAAAGACGATCCCGACAATCAGCGCTAAACAGATTAGGCTGATGGCTTTACCACGTCGTTCGATTTTACTGGCAACTGATTTTTTTAATAAGCTTTCTCGAATTTTATCCATGCGCTCTCCCTCATTTCACGACAGAAACTTTACCGGCCGCATTCCGCTGTACTTGCATATCATGGACCGAAATATAACCTAACTGCTTGACTAACTTTTGATGAACAGCGGTTGATAAAATATAATCAATAAATTTTTTAGTTAACTGGTTGGGGTGTTTACCCGTATATAAATGTTCATAAGACCAGATGTACCAACGATTGTTGCGCACATTTTGCTCTGTTGGTCGCACCCCATCGACTTTAACGGTCTGTACGGACTGATCTAAGTAAGAAAACGCCACGTAGCTAATTGCACCAGGTGTGCTAGCAACAATTGACCGTGCTAGTCCGGACGAATCTTGTTCCTGAGAATCCGTACTCTTATTTCCCTTTAAGGCATATCGCTCGAATGTTTTCCGAGTTCCAGAGCCTTGTGCCCGATTAATTAACGTAATCGGCAAATTGCGGCCACCGACTTCACGCCAGTTCGTCACCTTACCCGTAAAAATTTGAATGAGTTGACGCTGCGTTAAATTAGTAACGCCGGCTTTTTTGTTAACGATTGGGGCGATGCCGACTACGGCGACCCGGTGATCAATTAACTTGCTAGCCGTAATACCACTTTGCTCTTCGGCAAAAATATCAGAATTACCGATAGCAACGGCGCCAGCCTGGATTTGACTAAGTCCCGTTCCAGAACCACCACCCTGGACATTAATGAACACACCAGTATGGTTGCTGCTGTACTGCTCACCGGCCGCTTCAACTAGTGGTTGTAAGGCCGTTGATCCAACCGCAGTAATTGATTCACTGGCGCTAGTACGGTCACGATGCGTGTATCCCAACCCGACTAGTCCAATAATCACAATCAACACGATTAATTGGATGACCCGACTTTTTTTCATAACTAATATACCTCCTACCCATTGCTCATAATCAATAATACAAAGTTTGTGTAAATGCTTGATATGAGTTTTGTAAAGATTGTGTAAACGTCGATATATTTTTAACTATTTTTCGTCTTGGCAGCCTCATAATGAAAGGATTATTAGAAAAACACACAAAAAAACGATTTTCACAGGTGACATGCACCGCAAAAATCGTTATATCCACGAATTATATCAATTAGTATGATCTAACATCTATTTACAAGCCAACTTCACAAGTCGCCACAATACTTTCTTGTCACACTCCAGAAACTTCACCCACTGGTCATCAACTGGCGACACTTAAAATTAGTCTGAAATAATTCGGCCAACACTACTAGGTCCTATTCAACCGCTGATATCGGTAACGTGACCGTCATCGTTGTCCCCACACCCCGTTGGCTAACAACTTCAATCGTACCGTGCATCGCGTGTACCAATTCTTGAACAATTGCCAGTCCCAGCCCAGTCCCACTCACTAGCTGCTGTGAGCGCGATGGGCTTGCACGGTAAAACCGTTCAAAAATACGCTGTTGATCATCTGCACTGATGCCGATTCCCGTATCCTTAACAATTAATGACCAAGTCTGCTGACTGACCAGTGTTGCAATCGTTACACTCCCACGGGGCCGGTTATACTTGATTGCATTTGTTAGCAAATTTTTGACAATCTGGTTCAGTTTCTGCGGATCACTCGTTACCGTTAAATCTGCGTCAACTTGATTATTGATCGTTAAATGTTGTCGTTCAATCGCCTGTTGGACCACTACGAGTTCTTGTTCAATCAACGGTCGAACAGCTACTGGCACCAATGTTAACAGTGTCGTATTCTGCGCCCGGATTCGCGATAATGATAAAACATCTTGAATTAAATCAATTAACCGTTGACTCTCATCAGCAATAATATGCAAAAATTGATCTAAAGTTGCCGGATCATCCTTGGCCCCACTTAGCAAGGTTTCGGTAAAACCAGAAATTGCCGTGATTGGCGTCTTCAACTCGTGACTCGCATTACTGACAAAATCATCTTGCATCTGTTCAATCATGTACACTTCAGTAATATCGTACGACATCAAGACGATTTGAAATTGCGACCGATTACCTTGAATGTAAACAGTCGAAGCCTCAACCACTTGCGTATTGGGCGCCGGTGTCAAGGTAATCGTTGCCCGCTGATTATGGCCACTAGTAATCGTGTCCTCAATTAATTTAGTCAACGCGTATAGTTGAATGTCTTTCGTATAAATATGAGCCACCGTGTTAACAGAGACTTGCAGTAGTTCACTCATTGCCGGATTTGATAGTTGAACTTGCCGCCGATGATCAATAACCATCACACCCACGGGTAAGTAGCGCATAATCATCATTAATTCTTTTTCTTGCAATTCCGCACGTCGCGTCTGGTGTTTCTGGTAACTTTCTAACTGATTGACAGCCTGCGCCAAACTATACAACGGATCTGATTGGGGTAATAAAATATGTGGTGGAAACTGTTGGCTACTCATCTGGCGGAGTTTGGCCTCCATGCGGTCAATGGTCTTTTGACGTTCACTCTGTTGCCGCCAAACAATGATTCCTTCAATAACTGCCAGAACCAACCAGGCGCACCCTAAACTACTCGCTAATTGCCAAGACCACTTAATTGGCGAAAAATGCTGTAACACAACCAACACGATCAGGATAGTCAATACATTTTCCATGAGTAACAATCGGGTTGTCTGTTGCCAGCGATTATGCATGGTTGTCACCAACAAATTCATAGCCAAACCCTCGTACTGTCCGAATTAACCGCGGCTGCTTAGGATCAACTTCAATTTTTTCACGTAAATGTGAAATGTGGATGTCAACAATCCGAGTTTCACTAGCATAGTCATATCCCCAAACATGGTTTAAAATCGCATCACGACTAAGCACTCGGCCTTCTCGTTCCACAAAGTACACCAGTAACTCAAATTCCTTAGGCGTCAAACTAATATTGTGACCATTACGTGCAACCCGATACTTATTTTGATCAATTTGCAAATCCCCAACTAGCATCACCGAACGATTGGCAGGTATCCCTGGTGCCGGTGGTGTCACTGGTTCATCTGGCGTCGTTCGCCGAATAACAGCTTTAATCCGAGCAAGCACCTCACGTGGTGAGAATGGCTTCGTAATATAGTCATCCGCACCTAATTCTAGGCCGAATACTTTATCAAATTCATCATTTTTAGCCGTCACGATAATGATCGGTGTCTGAACTTTCTCTTGCCGTAACTTTTTAGTGACTTCCATCCCATCGAGCTTAGGCAACATTAAATCTAATAAAATACAAGTAAATGATTGAGCTAAACCTAAGGACAACGCGTCCGCACCATTCGTCGCTGTCACAACTTCATACCCCGCCTGCTTCAAGTTATATGATAATAACGTCACGATAGCCGGCTCATCGTCTACCACTAAAATCTTATCCATGGTCATTAATCCTCCAGATCAGTGAATAACACAATTCCTAACTCGTGTGGGGCGCCATTATAGATCGCCGTTTCGGTAATAATCAATTCCTGTTGCCGATTACGCACTTTTAAATGAACATATGTCGGACTTTTAAGTAAAGCCGCATAAAATTGGGCCTCCGTATTAACCGGTTGCCGATTACACTCCAAGATAATATCCCCTAAATCGAGGTTTAATTTATCAGCCGGTGTGTGTGGTCTTAAACCAATTACTCGCACCCCTTGCTCCGTATCCGCGTATCGAAACTGCTGATGACGATCATGATACCGGTGCTGTGCTAAGATTCCCCAAGTTAGCACCACAACCAACCCCATCAGTGCCAGGAGCCACTGCGGACTGAGTGCCGCAAAACGTGCAATAATTGCAACCAATACACTAACCACTGCAACCCAACTAAAGCGACTTGCTAATTGACGCCACGCAATTTGTGGCAACTGTTTATAAACTCGAACGCTTGTCCCAATTAACAAAGGTAACAATAAAATACTAAAGGACCGTTCACCAACCATAAAAACTGGCCACCAGCTAAATACTGCGTGCAACCAATCGCCAGGAATCAATACCCCAACTGGTAAAACCACCAATTGCTGCCACCGATAGCGAACAAGCCGTTTACCACGTTGATCCGGTTGTAACTGTGGCGAACGACCATCCTGATCATGCCAACGTAACAATATCGCCGTAGTAGCTAAAACGATTGCCAGTAATATCAACCCGTTCACGACTAAGCTACCACTCATGCTCGTTGTGGCAAAACCGTGTCGTTGTAGAACACCACCAACCGTAGTTAGTTCCGGACTCATGGCCCAATAAATTAACCAACTCAAACCAAACGCCGTCACTGGTGCCAATGCCCCTGGAATAATAATTAAACTGATTGCTGCCACCGCTTCGTAAATTACGACCCAGATGGGAGCCACCACTAATCCCAATGCCAAGCTAATAGCGGTCATTAGAATTCCTAACAAACAGCCATCCATTAAAAAGTGACGGACTTCAACTAATTGTGGGTTGATGGCACTATGAAAATACTGACGCTCATTCTTGACTCGTCGTTTAGCGGTTAAATAGCTACGTAACAACCCTAACCAGACTAACGGTTGTAAAAGAAACAATTCAAAAATCTTTAATACCTGCATGTGCGTGACCCCTAACGTTAAACTCTGAAGTTAGTATAGCATTTTTGCCGAAGGAGACCAACGACGTTTCAATTCCGTTAGTCGTGCTATTACCACGTTAATATCTCTATATTATAAGACTAGTGACTAAAAAAATACTAAGATGACCTACGCAACGATAGGTCACCTTAGTATATGTGCAAATCTATTGCGGATTGCGCTGGGCTAATTTCCATTGTAAATAAGCATCCATAAACGGATCAAGGTCCCCGTCCATCACAGCCTGGCCATCATGTGATTCATAATTAGTCCGATGATCTTTAACCATCGTGTACGGATGGAAGACGTAGGATCGAATTTGTGACCCCCAGCCAATATCCATCTGTTCACCTTGAATTGCAGCCCGTTCCTTGGCCTTTTTCTCTTCTTCGCGCTCGTATAGCTTCGCTCGTAACATATTCAACGCCGTTTGCCGGTTTTGTAATTGTGACCGCTGCGCCTGACTGGCAACCACAATTCCCGTTGGCACATGGGTAATGCGCACTGCTGAAGAAGTTTTATTGACATGTTGACCACCGGCACCACTGGCCCGATAAACATCAATTTTTAAATCTTCAGGCCGAATGTCAACATCAACCGTATCATCTAGTTCGGGCATCACATCAACACTAGCAAATGATGTATGCCGCCGCCCAGCTGCATCAAATGGTGAAATCCGAACTAACCGGTGAACACCTTTTTCAGAGCGCAAATATCCGTACGCATTGTGACCACTAATTAGTAAGGTTACGCTCTTAATACCAGCCTCATCACCAGCTTGATAGTCCACCGTTTCAACCTTAAAGTTATGGCTGGCCGCCCATCGAGTATACATCCGTAGTAACATGGCACCCCAGTCTTGAGATTCAGTCCCACCAGCTCCTGGATGAATTTCCAAAATGGCATTGTTGCGATCATAGGGCCCATCTAAAAGCAGATTGAGCCGGTACTGTTGTAAATCGTGTTCGGCGTGCTGGAAATCCGTTTCAAACTCAGCCTGCATCTCAGCATCTGGTTCCTCGTTTAATAATTCGTACGCGACCGCCAAATCCCCAACTTCATCAGCTAACTGTTTAAACGTCTCATACTTGCCTTTCAAGACATTATTATCATCAATAACCTTCTGTGCAGCTGCTTGATCGTCCCAAAAACCGGGATCGGCCATGCGGGCTTCATTTTCTTGAATGCTTTCGTTCAAAGCATCTAAGTCAAAGCGACCCCCTAAAGTCGTCGACAGCACTTTGCATTTCTTCGATCAGGTGTTTATATTCACTTAATTCCACAAAGAACCCTTCTTTCAACTTATTTATTAATTATTTAATATCAATTAAAATTGTAAAACGAGCCTAAGACCTTGGTCTCAGACTCGCTAGCACTAACGTTAAATTTTAACGTTGAATATTTTGGCGAATTTCGGACTTCATGAAGAGACGGGTCGTATCGTAATCAATATCTGCAACCATTTCTTCAAACATCTGATAACCATCACGTTGGTATTCAACTAATGGATTCAACTGACCATAGCCCCGTAAGCCGATCGATTGCCGTAATTGATCCATCGCATCAATATGGTCAGTCCAATGTGAATCGACCACTCGTAAAATCACGACTTTTTCAAATTCTAGCATCTGACCAGCATCGTAAAGCTGTTTAGCCTTATCAGCATAAATCTTATCAACGCGGTCCATCAAGTAAGCCTCAACCTCCGCCGGTGACTTACCCTTTAAATCAGCCACACTAATCGAGTCTTCCTTGACCATTGCTGCTTGGGCAAAATCAACGACCGCATCCAAATCCCAATCCTTGGAATCACCCTGCATGTGAAGTTGAACCGTTCGTTCGACAGTCCGCTTGATCATTGGCATAATGACCGGCTTTAAGGATTTTTCTTCCATAATGACTTGTTGGCGCTCACCGTAAATCACTTCACGTTGTGCCCGCATGACATCATCATATTGTAAAACGTTCTTCCGGGAATCATAGTTATTCCCTTCAACCCGTTTTTGAGCTGATTCAACTTGGCGGGTAATCATCCGTGATTGAATGACCGCATCATCATCTTCAACGTTCATCCGTTGTAAGAAGTTCTTGATCCGTTCTGAACCGAACCGTAGCATCAAATCATCTTCAAGTGAGAGGTAGAATTGTGACATACCAGGATCACCTTGACGACCAGCACGGCCCCGCAATTGGTTATCGATCCGTCGGGACTCATGCCGTTCCGTACCAATGACAGCTAACCCGCCGACCTCTTTAACACCCGGTCCCAATTTAATATCAGTCCCACGACCAGCCATGTTGGTGGCAATTGTAACTGCACCGCGTTGACCAGCGTTCGCCACAATATCGGCTTCCTTCGCATGGTTCTTAGCGTTCAGAACCACGTGCGGAATATTTTCCTCATCCAAACGATGCGATAAGTACTCTGATGTTTCCACGGCAACGGTCCCAATTAACATTGGTTGCCCCTTTTCGTGGAGTTGTTTAATTTCTTTAACCACGGCGTTAAACTTACTTTGTAACGTTGGGTAAAGCAAATCTGAACGATCATCACGAATCATTGGCCGGTTGGTTGGAATCGTAATAACTTCCATGTTATAGATTTCGCGGAATTCTTCTTGTTCCGTCTTAGCCGTCCCAGTCATCCCAGATAACTTTTTGTACATCCGGAATAAGTTTTGGTACGTGATATTCGCCATTGTCTTGGTTTCTTCTTGAATCTCAACATGTTCTTTAGCTTCGATTGCTTGATGCAAACCATCAGAGAAACGCCGACCATCCATGATCCGTCCCGTAAAGGAATCAACAATCAATGCTTGACCATCGGAAATCACGTAGTCTTTATCCTTCAACATGATGTAATTAGCACGTAAGGCTTCATCCAAGTAATGGTTCAGCGCCGTATTATCAGTATCATAAAGATTTTCCAAGCCAAAATACTTTTCAGCCTTCCGAATCCCTTCGTCTAATAATGCAACAGTCTTAGATTCCAAGTCGACCTTGTAATCCTCATCCTTGGTTAACGTCTTGGCAAACCGATCAGCCCGCTTATACATCCCGGTCGTTCCTTCCGACTGACCAGAAATGATTAATGGTGTCCGCGCCTCATCGATTAAAATGGAGTCCACTTCATCAATAATTGCGAAATTCAGTGGCCGTTGGACCATATCTTCACGATAAACCACCATGTTATCACGTAAGTAATCAAACCCAATTTCACCGTTCGTTGAGTAAGTAATATCGGCATTATAAGCTGCGCGCTTTTCTTCTGGTGACTTTTCAGCCCCATTAATACCGACACTCATTCCTAACCAGTTGTAAAGTTCGCCCATCTCAGTCGCGTCACGCGCTGATAAGTATTCATTAACCGTTACAACGTGGACACCCTTACCAGAGATCGCATTCAAATAAACTGGCATGGTGGCCGTTAAGGTCTTCCCTTCACCAGTCTTCATTTCAGCGATATCACCCTCGTGTAACACGATACCACCAAGAATTTGAACGTGGAATGGATATAATCCAAGTACCCGTTTTGCACCTTCACGCGCCGTTGCAAATGCTTCTGGCAACAAATCGTCTAACGATTCGCCCTCCTTGTACCGTTCACGAAATTCTGGGGTTTTCGCTTGCAAGTCAGCATCACTTAACTTGGCGTATTCGTCAGCATAAGCTTCAACTTTATTAGCAATCTTATCCAGACGCCGAATAATCCGCTTGTCGCTTTCAACCCAGCGTTTTAAAATGTTGGCCATTTACGTATCCTCTCCAAATAATTAATCTTAATTTTAATTTCAATTGTCCATTTCAAAATAAAATACCATCTGTCATTTTACCATTATTTACTAGTAATGAAAACCACAGGCCCCTATGTAACCGATACCGTTCAACGCTTTATTTACATCCTTAACTAAATATTAGTCTTTAACAACGTCGTCACAAGCACTAACCCCCTCTTTTTAATTCTGACGAGCCACGTTGGGCTGAGTGACTCTCATGAATAATGGCTAAACCGGGCTTACTGATCAAAAATAAAGAACTGGCCAACTGACCAGTTCTCATAAGTTGCACTTTTAAAATTAGTGATTATCGTCGGTTTCAATCAAACCATAACGACCATCGTTACGCCGATAGACGATGTTAATGGCATCCGTTTCCGCATCTTCGTAGATAAAGAAGTCATGGCCGAGCATATCCATTTGTAGAATCGCTTCTTCATTATCCATTGGCTTTAACGCCACTCGTTTGGTGCGTACAACGTCTAACTTATCGTCCTGATCATTGTCGGCAGCGGCAACTGTTTCATCAGTCGCTGCAAAGTCAATCGCTTTATAACCCTTTTCACGGGATTTGCGGTTAACCTTAGTTTTATACTTGCGGATTTGGCGTTCCAACTTGTCAGTCACCAAATCAACACTAGCATACATATCAGGAGAAGTTTCTTCTGCCCGGAGAACTAAATAGGGAAGTGGAATAGTGACTTCGACTTTAGCCGTCTTGTCTGGGTGAACTTTTAAGTTGACATGGGCAATTGCGTCAACCTGTTTGTCAAAGTACTTCTGTAACTTACCCACCCGTTTTTGAACGTAGTCCCGAATTGCTTGGGTCACTTCGATATTTTCACCGCGAATATTAAAATTTAGCATAGATCTTCTCTCCCTTCACACACATTGCTGTGTACCCAAAGTAATTAAAGGACCACTCTTTAATTACTTTGCTTAAACTTATTATAATAGAAAGCGCTACAATAAACAATCCAAATGCCACTTTCCATTCAAATTAGCGGGCAAGGGTTAGCCCTGTCACGCTCTTGGCACCGTTTTCCAAAAGTAGTGCGGCCGCGTGGCGAATCGTCCGACCAGTCGTATAAATATCATCCACTAATAAAATATGCTGATTAGTCAACGTGGTCTTCCCTACTATGCTGAATGGCTGAGGGGTCTGCAATCGTGCTTGCCGGCCCTTTTTCGACTGGGGGACCGATTTAGCGGTCGCTCGTGTCGTTATCACTGGAGCCGGTTCAGCAGCTAACCAGCCCGCAACTTGATTAAATCCTCGCGTTTGCATTGTGGTTGGTGTGACAGGAATTGCTAGACAAATATCAGCATCCCGCTCAGCCACGGCCTGCTGTATCACCGTTGCAAATACTCGCCGCAATTGATAATCTCCTTGAAACTTATAGCGCTGAAAATAATCATGCATCGCGTCATTGTAAGTGAAGAGTGCTTCGTTATGGAACGATGCCAATTCAAGCCAACGTTGACAATCCAGACACCGCTGTAATTTTTTCTGAGCACGTCCACAACTTGGACACGCCGTTAGCCGGTCAATAGGCACGAATTGTTGCCAGCAAACTGAACAGACGACCCGCAACGGTACTGGCTGCCAACTAAGTATCCATGGCAACGTGACCTTAGTTGACATATTGTTATGGCACAGTAGGCATTGTGGCACGTAATCGCCGCCCCTTTTGATTAATTGTTTGAATCTGCCGCTGCGCGCGTTTGACATTCCGACCGTGACTATGACAAATAAACCACACAAGTCCAGTTGGCCGATCACGACTGCGCCCCACTCGGCCTGCAATTTGAACAAGTGCGGCCGTGGAAAACACGGCATCATCCGCACCAAGAACAATCACATCAATCCCCGGAAAGGTCACTCCGCGTTCTAAAATCGTTGTCGTAACTAAGTACTGCAGCTGTTTGGACCGCATTTGTTGGACCTTAGTCAACCGTTCTGGATCAGCCGAATAAACTGTCTGCCCCATCATTTGTGGACAATAATGGCGTAGTGCTGCATATACCGATGCTAACTGTTGAATCCGGGGAACAAAGAGCAAGAAACGCCGATGATTGTGCTGATATTTTTGTAATTGTTGCACGAGACAACGTGGTAATTTTCCCTGAAGTAACAGTTGGTGCCAGTTAGGTTGCAAACGGACCTTAATTGGTGGTAACAAGTGTTGGTGAAACCGCAATGGCAAATAACTAATGGCTAACTCTCCCCGTCGGACTTGCTTTAATAACGCCCGACTCGGCGTCGCAGTTAAATAAAGAATGGCCCCGTTCACTTTAGCAGCCTGATTCACCGCAAAAGCTAAGCGCGGGTTGGCCGCAAATGGAAACGCATCAACTTCATCAATAATCAAGACGTCAAATGCCTGGCGAAAGCGTAGCAGTTGATGTGTCGTACAAATCGTCAATTGTGTATACCGATAAGGTTCTGGATTATGCCCATGTAGAACAGCGATTTGAGCATCGGCAAAGGCCGCTTGTAGCCGCGGTGCTAACTCTAAACAAACGTCCACTCGTGGTGACGCAATGGCAACACGCCATCGATGCGCTAATGCCCACGCAATACCAGGAAATAACATTTCAGTCTTACCAGCACCCGTTACTGCCCATAATAATTGGCGTTTGTGGGCGATAAAATTAGCCTGAATCGATTGGGCACAAGCTGCTTGTTGAGTTGTCAGCGTTCCATGCCATGTGCAGACCGGGACCGTTGCAAAATCATTTGGTTCTGGCATATGATAGAGTTTAACAAGCGTACTCACCCGACCTAAATTCAAACATTGATAGCAATAATATTGCTGCTTAGGCAACTGGGCCCGTAGTCGATCTAAATAGCTGCCACAACGCTGACAAATAACGTTATGCTCATCAACTTGCATGGCCGGCAATACCTGAACGCCAGCAGGTACCGCGGTTGCTTCATGTGCGGATAACGCTAGCTGGCGGCCATATAATGCTTGTGCTTCCATAACGTTTCCCCCTCTCAGCTATCAAATACGCACTTTAGCGACTTATTCACGAAAGGAACCGATTAATTTGACTAACCCTTACTACACCATTACTCAAGACACAGTATTTGAACAAACTATAAAAAAATCCCGTTTCATTGCTCATCTATACCGCATTAGTGACGAAGCAGATGCTCAAACTAAAATTGCGGCGGTTCGCACGGCTAATCCTAAAGCTAACCACAATTGCTTTGCTTACATGCTTGGTGATGATGACCATATTCAACGAATGAGTGACGATGGTGAACCAGTAGGAACCGCCGGATCACCAATCTTAGAAGTTTTAAAGACTAATGAATTACATGACGTGCTAGCGGTCGTGACTCGTTACTTTGGTGGTGTCAAACTTGGCGCTGGTGGTCTTATTCGCGCCTACAATGGGACCCCGGCTGAAGCCATCGAAGTTAGCGGTAAGGTCCAGCGCGTCTTACAAGCCCGCATCGCAATCACCCTTGATTATCGAAACGTTGATGCCTTAGCCTACTATTTACAACAAAATCAGCTAACAACGCTCGATACTGACTATGGTGTTCAAGTCACGCAACTCATTGCGGTGACCCAATCTGAGGTAACTTCGGTTCAGCAAGCCATCACCAACTTGCTGAGTGGTCAAGTGACCTTTGCTGAACAAGGTGAACAATATACAGAAATTCCAGTCACCCGTACTTAAATGTCTGCTTACGGGTGCTCCTGTTGACAAGCAGTAGCCACATTAGTGTGCATGCTAACTTTGAAAAAGATTGGTCTTTTCAGATTCAACTAAAACAAGCGACTTTGAGCATTCATCTTACTTTTGGATAGTAACGCTAAATTAGTTGTTTCAAGTCCAAGTGTTTATGATTAGCTTACTTAATAACTAATTTTTCCAATCACCAGCGCCATTTTACTAGTTACTCAGACGTTTTCTTACTAGCCATTAATACCACACAGCTGTCTTAGCCGTGTTCACAAAAAAAGTCGAGCATCTGCTCGACTTTTTAGCTATCATTATTTATTTTAGATCAGTAATCGCACCTGATTGCCCGCGATCAACCTTCATCGAAGTCAGCGGAATGTACCCTAATTTCTTAACTAGGCTCCCTTGAACAGCTTTCGACGTCATGTATGTTAAGAAGTTCTTCAACTCCCCAGTTGGTTGGCCCTTAGTATACATGTGTTCGTATGCCCAAATCTTCCACTTGTTCGTGGCAACGTTAGCTTCCGTTGGTTTGACATTATCGATTGAAAGCGCCTGAACATCACTCTTGACGTATGAAAAGGCCAAGTAACTGATGGCACCTGGTGTGGTGCTAACAATTTTTTGAACAGTTCCATTAGAATCTTGTTCTTGACTAGTGGCCACCTTAGCATTGTCTAAACCCCATTTTTCAAACGTTGCACGGGTCCCACTACCTTGTGCCCGGTTAACCACGGTAATTTTTTCATCCTTACCACCAACTTCTTTCCAGTTAGTGATCTTACCTTGGAAAATCTTGACTAGTTGTTCTTTAGAAACATTGGTGACATTGGCATCCTTATTAATAACCGGGGCCATCCCCACAACGGCCACTTTATGATCAACTAACCCTTTGGCATCTAATCCTTTTTGATCTTGCGCAAATAAGTCAGAGTTCCCAATATTGACTGAACCCTTAGCGACTTGACTCAAGCCAGCACCAGAACCACCACCCTGAACGTTAATGGTGACATTGGTATGTTCATTCTGGTACGCCTGGCCAGCCTGTTCCACCAGTGGTTGTAGCGCTGTTGAACCAGTTGCCACAATCTTAGTGGTCTTAGAACTACCGCTACCACTGCTACTAGTATTCTTCGTGCTCGTGGCTGAGCTACTGCCGCAACCAGCTAGTAAAACGGTCATCGTTACTGCTAATGCGCCGAGTGTCAGTGCTTTTTTCATAATTGAAACTCCCCTTCTTCAATTGACTATCAAAATTAAGCAACCAACATGGCAAACCATCATAGCAAAACTGGGTAGGAGTGCTACGACAAGTGATGGAGCAACATCACCGTCCGATGGGTACACATTGTTGATTGCTTCGGAACATGCTTAATCTTACTAATCGTTTGTAAATTGTGAATGACGATTGTGTAAATTTCTTGTATAGTTTTGGTAAAGTCTAGCTAAGCGAACTTAACGATAATTAACTAAAAACAGGCATCCCCGCTAACCAACCGGTGGATGCCTGTAACATTTCAATAATTTTTAATTGCTAGTGATTACTCTTGGACGTTAACCGCGCTACGGTCCGTTTGATCCAATCTAATAACGGTTGGCGATTATCGCCAGCTAATCCGATGGCCTCCACGAATAGTTCTAAACCAAATAATAATCCGATTGTTAGCAAAACGGAACCCCAGATTGACGAGATCGGATACAACAATGAAATAAACGAAAAGATGAGCGCAATACCGTAAATCACCATCACGGTCTGACGATGGGTCAGTCCTAATTGCATCAAGCGGTGGTGTAAATGGTGCTTGTCCGCCTGTGAGATTGGCTTCTTATTCAAGATGCGCCGAATCATTGCGTAAACCGTATCCGTAATCGGAACTCCCAAGATCATGACTGGAATACCAACTGAAATCAAGGTCACATTCTTTAAACCAAACAATGAGAATACTGCGGTCATGAACCCAATAAACAGTGAACCAGTGTCTCCCAGATAAATCCTGGCTGGGAAAAAATTATAGGGTAGAAAACCGATCATCGCGGCAACTAACGTAAAGATTAATAAGGAAACAAACATATTGGCATTTAGGAAAAACAAACCAATAATCCCCATCGTACTTAGTGAAATTATCGAAACGCCAGTGGCTAATCCATCTAGCCCATCGATTAAATTCACCGCGTTCGTGATTGCTAAGATCCACAGCAAGGTTACTGGTAGACTCAACCACTGAAAGTGAATCAGTCCCAACAGTGGGAAAGTAAAAGTTGTCATCCGCACGCCACCAATAAAGTAAACCTCTAAGGCGGCTAACGTAATTCCTAACATTTTCTGACGTGGCTTTAATTCATAAATATCATCGATAATACCAGTGGCAATGATAATCAGTTCCCCACCGAGCAGTGCGAAAAAAATGCGACTGGGAAACTGGTGCATGAGATACAGCACAGTCGTACCAATGGTATAGGAAATAAAAATTGCTAAACCACCCATTGTCGGCATCGGAATCTTATTAACTCGGCGAACATTTGGTTTGTCCACGGCCCCAATTTTAAATGCAAGTTTCCGCACAAACGGCGTCAAGATCGCAGAAAGTATCATGGTCGCCACTAGGCTTACTAGGATTTCAAATCTGATCATTTGTGCGTAACTCCCTTCTCACTCTATTATGATAATTATACAAATCCCAATGACACTTGACAACTTGCTTCACTAAAACTTAGTAAAGGCAACACAATTCATTCATATTTACTGCTATCTAGCTAGTTCAGCATCTAAATTATAACCTCAGTCACTCATATTATGACATAAAAATAAAAACTCGGCAGCTATGCCGAGTTTCAATATCAAGTTACTATTCTTTTAAATGATAGTTATAAGTTGAAACAATAATATTTTCCCGCGAATTTAATACCGCCCGCAACCGCAAACTAGTTTGGTTATGCAAAATATTTTGCCAAGGTTTCTTCGGTACAAATTGTGGTACGAGCACCGTCGTCGAGAAATTCCGCTCCGCCGCGCGTTTTGCAATCACATCGCAGAAGCGCAGTGTCGGCGTTGCAATTGAGCGGTATGAAGAATGAATATCCACAAACCGTACGTCCGGGAAGGTTTCTTTAAATTCCGCTGCCGTCTTATGTTCCTTTTCCGGGTTTTCATCAAAAGAAACGTGCATGGCAATCACATAATCCCCAATCGACCGCGCGTAGTTAACCGCTTGGGCCGTTACCCGCGTCACATTGGAGACAAGAACGATTACCGTTGCACCATCATAATCATGAATCGCCGCTTTTTCCTTCGCAACCACTCGCAATTGGGCAGCCACTCGGTTGTAATGCACGTGAATCCGGTAGAACATGTAGAGCAAGAGTGGCATCACGATCAAGTATGGCCAGACATTGCCGAAATGTAGCAAGAATAGGAAAACCACCAAGAGCAACGAAATCAGCGCCCCAAGTAAGTTCACCGCCGCCTTCATCCACCACCATTGACCACGTTCACGTAGCCAATGAATAATCATCCCAGATTGAGATAATGTAAATGGCACAAACACCCCGACCGCATATAGTGGGATCAATAGCGTCGTCTTACCATGGAAAATGAAAATCAAGGCAATTGCCCCAACAGCCAACGAGATAATCCCATTAGAGTAACCTAAGCGATCCCCACGATCCATGTATGCATGTGGCAAAAATTTATCCTTAGCTAAGTTATATGCCAAGATTGGGAAAGCCGAGAAACCAGTGTTGGCCGCGACTGCTAAGATTAGCGCTGTCGCTAATTGTAACAAGTAGTAGAACAAGCCATGACCAAAGACTGCCGTTGCAATTTGTGACAAGACAGTATTATCCGCTTGCGGTTTAACACCTAAGTAATAACTTAAATAGGTAATACCACCAAAGAAGACCGCCAAGACTAATGACATGATGGCTAACGTATTGGCTGCATTTTTACGTTTAGGCCGTTTGAAATTCGGCACCGCGTTACTGATGGCTTCCACCCCAGTCAGTGATGACGACCCAGACGAGAAGGCCCGTAAAAACAGCACTAACGTCATACCCTGGACGGGTGCTCCAACGGCTGCCGATGCATGGTAAGTTAAGTTACCACTCGCAATATTCATAACGCCCCAGAGAATCATACCGATAATCATAATAATGAAAAAGTAAACGGGAAATGTTAAGAACGATGCGGACTCACGCATTCCACGTAAGTTCAATGCCATAATGGCAATCACAATCAGTACCGCAATTAGCACTTGGTAATTGGCTAACGCCGGAATTGCCGACGTAATCGCCTCAGTACCAGAAGTCACAGAAACCGCGACAGTCAACATATAATCAACCAGCAGTGATCCCCCGGCAACTAATCCGGCTGGCCGTCCCCAGTTCGTACTTGCAACCACGTAGGCGCCACCGCCAGATGGATAAGCCCGAATAATTTGTCGGTACGACATCGTAATAGCAAACAACAGCACTAACACAAGCGCCGCCACGTACAATTGATACATCAGCGCGGCCGCTGAAAGGGTAATCAAGACAGTCGTAATCTGTTCAGTACCATAAGCCACCGATGATAGCGCATCTGACGACAGCAGCGCCAGTGCCTTGAACTTAGTGAGCGCCTGCCCACCCTCGTCCATGGTTTTTAACGGTTTCCCAATAACTAACCGTTTTAAATAACGCCACATGATAATAACTCCTTTATTTCCAAAATAATTATCCCAAGTAAGCTGAATCAAAGTAGATTCTACTACTTTGACTTAATAAATACTACCAGTTGAACTACCGGGTACTTCGCTGCACCCGCATTTTGCGTTAACGACTAATCCTACCGCTCTGATATGGATAAATCAATACCTTTATTCTAGTCGATTCACACCCTAACAGCACTAAAAAAGCACTTACTCAGCCGAGTAAGTGCTTAATGTTACGATTTGTTTACATCATACCGCCCATACCTGGGTTTGGTGCGGCTGGGGCAGCTGGCGCATTTTCATCTGGCTTTTCAGCAACAACGGCTTCAGTCGTTAAGAGTAAGGCTGAAACAGAAGCAGCGTTTTGTAAAGCAGAACGCGTTACCTTAGTAGGATCCACGATACCAGCTTCGATCATGTCAACCCATTCATCAGTAGCGGCGTTGAACCCAACACCTGGCTTTTGTTCCTTCATCTTTTCAACGATTACTGAGCCTTCCAAACCAGCATTTTCAGCGATTTGGCGAACTGGTTCTTCCAAAGCACGTTTAACAATGTTGATCCCAGTTTGAACGTCACCGGTTTCCTTCAACGCAGCAACATCTTTGATAACATTAATCAAAGCAGTACCACCACCGGCAACAAAGCCTTCTTCAACGGCAGCCCGCGTTGCGTTCAAGGCATCTTCAATCCGGTATTTGCGTTCTTTTAATTCCGTTTCAGTAGCAGCACCGACACGAACAACGGCAACCCCACCAGCTAACTTAGCCAAACGTTCTTGTAACTTTTCCTTGTCAAAGTCAGAAGTCGTTTCACTAATTTGGTTACGGATGAATTCAACTCGTTCTGAGATAGCATCCTTGGCGCCAGCACCTTCAACAATGGTGGTGTTATCCTTAGTAACCGTTACTTTATTGGCTTGACCTAATTGATCGATCGTTGTGTCTTTCAATTCAAGGCCAAGATCGTCAGTGATAACCGTCCCACCAGTTAAAATTGCGATATCTTGTAATTGTTCCTTACGCCGATCACCAAAACCGGGTGCCTTAACGGCGACAACGTTAAACGTCCCACGCATCTTGTTCAAGACTAAGGTTGGTAAAGCTTCACCAGAAATATCATCAGCAATGATCAACAATGGCTTGCCTTGTTCAACGATGGATTGTAATAGTGGCAAGATATCTTGAATGTTCGAAATCTTCTTATCAGTGATTAAGATATAAGGATTATCGAGATCAGCTTCCATCTTATCGTTATCAGTAACCATGTATTGTGATAAGTAGCCGCGGTCGAATTGCATTCCTTCAACAACGTCTAAACTCGTATCAACACCACGTGATTCTTCAATCGTGATCACACCGTCATGGCCAACTTTTTCCATGGCTTCAGCAATTAGCTTACCAGTTTCTTCACTTGCTGAAGATACAGAAGCGATTTGCGCAATATCTTCTTGCGTCTTAACTTCGTGTGCCATGGCATGTAATGAGTCAACCGCCGTCTTAGTGGCTTCTTCAATCCCACGACGAATGCCAACAGGGTTAGCACCGGCGGTAACGTTCTTCATACCTTCATTAACGATTGATTGCGTTAAGACCGTTGCAGTCGTCGTCCCATCACCAGCAATGTCATTAGTCTTTGAAGCAACTTCAGAAACTAACTTGGCACCCATGTTTTCGAAATGATCGTCCAATTCAATTGCTTTAGCAATCGTTACACCATCATTAGTAATTGTTGGTGAACCATATGATTGTTCCAAAACGACGTTGCGACCCTTAGGCCCTAACGTTGACTTAACTGTGTCAGCTAATTGATCGACACCTTTTAGCATCGCTGAGCGTGCATCTTCAGAGAACTTTAATTCTTTAGCCATTATCTCTATTCACCTCATGAATTTAATTTATTTTAAGTTGCGCAATTTAAATGGATTAGTCTTCGATTGCAACGATATCTTTTTCGTGCAATACCAAGTACTTAGCACCTTGATACTTGACTTCGGTACCGGCATACTTATCGAATAATACTTGATCGCCGACCTTCACGCTGGGGTCAACTTTTGTCCCGTTATCTAAAACACGACCGTCATTGACGGCAACAACCTTCCCGCTTTGGGGCTTTTCCTTGGCGTTATTGGCAATGACAATCCCACCAATTGTTTGTTCTTCTTCTTCTTGTTGTTGCAAGATAACGCGATCTCCTAATGGTTTTAACACGTGAATCCCTCCATTTATTCTTTTTTAGCACTCCGTAGTTCCAAGTGCTAATTACATTGTCAACTATATCATTTTAATTCAAGATTGCAAGTAATTTGTCAATTATTAGTCAAAGAATGTCAAATCGACTATAATGAAAATTACAGTTACCGCTACGCAACTTAAATTTAACTTTTAAAAGGACGTGAGTTGATGGTCAATCGCCGCCAATCAATCTTTATTCTCATTATTTACTTTATTATTTACGCACTACCAAGCGTTTTAGTTACCGCTTTTCATCAACTTGGTTCTCAAGTATTCGTCATTCAAACAGTTGATTACTTGGTCGGTGCTGTCCTGCTCATTTGGTTAGCTAGCCGAATGAAGGCTAAAAATGTGATTGAAAAGCATCCCAGCAATTGGAGCAAAACCATTCTTTGGGGATTGATCGGACTCGTGCTCGTCATCGTCGGCCAATTAATTATTCTAAAAATCACTGCATTATTAGGCCAGTCAACCGCCTCAACTAACACCACTACGCTCTTGACAGTTGGCCAGCAATACCCGGCCTTTTTCCTAGCAATCATTATCGGGGCCCCAATCATGGAAGAAATCGTCTTTCGCAAAGTTATCTTCGGTAATCTTAGCGCAGTCACTGGTAAGATTGGAGCAGCCTTAATTGCGAGCGTCCTATTTAGCTTCGCACACGCGGATGGTCACTTTATTCTATACGCATTTATCGGCCTCTTATTCTGTTGGCTATACCAACATACTGGTCGTATTCAAACTTCTATGACCGCCCACATCTTAATGAATGCATCGGTCGTATTACCAACACTGTTTGGATTACTGCATTAATCCAAACTAGCAGCTCTCAATAGCTGAAGCCGTCATTAAACCCTTGTTTTTAAGTAAAAAGCTGACACAAAAAGGTGCTCTGGGAACCAGTCCCGGGGCACCTTCTTTTACTATATAATATCTAAACTAAGACAGTGACTTAGTCTTGCGTCTCATTCTGATCGTCATGACCGGTTTCGCCCAATTGCTGCCCATAATGCTCAATAAAGTAGATCAATGTTTGCAATTCATTGGTCAAGTCAACGTTTTGAACCCGGACTGTTTCTGGAACCGAAATTCGTAACGGCGTGAAGTTCATGATTCCCTTCACGTTAGCATCAACCAAATCATCCGTAATTTCCTGAACGACCGTCGTTGGGACTGTCAAAATTGCAATTTCAATCTGTTGTTCGATCAATTGCTTCTTCAACTCAGTCATTGGGTACACTGGCACCCCGCTTTGAACCGTATTGGCAATCGCCTCGTTAACATCAAAGGCTGCTGAAATTCGGACATTACTATTTTTGTGAAAATTGAAGTTTAATAAGGCGTGACCTAAATTTCCGACCCCAATCAAGGCAACGTTCGTTAAGGTGTCTTGGTTCAAAATCTTTTTAAAAAATGCAAGCAACGTTTCAACATCGTATCCATACCCTCGTTTACCGAGCGCCCCAAAATACGAAAAGTCTCGCCGAATCGTTGCTGAATCTACTTTAACCGCCTCGGACAACTCGGTTGATGATACCCGCTTCTTATCTGCATCTAGTAAAATATTCAAGTAGCGGTAATAAATCGGTAACCGTTTTGCCGTTGCCCGTGGAATTTTTGTTTCTGCCATTCGGACGCGTCCTCCTATATAAAAGTTTGTGAATTTGCTGACACTATTCTAGCATAACCTACGACTTTGTGAAATAATAATTACTTATTATTCCAAATAATTGGGCAAACCGTTGCAATATGCTACAATTATGTCACGAATCAAATGTGAAAGGAGCTTAATAAAGCGTGATTTTACTACAAGTACAGCAGGTTATGCGGCGTTTTGGTGCCGATGTCTTGTTCGATAACGTACAAATGGACATTCAAGAGCACGCCCGTGTGGCCCTCGTTGGTCGCAATGGCGCCGGCAAATCAACCTTACTTAAAATGATTGCTGGTGAGACTGTGCCTGACGAAGGCCAGATTTCGATGCGCAAGGGACTGACAATTGGTTACTTGGCCCAGGACCAAGGCCTAGACAGTCATAATACAATCTGGGAAGAGATGAGTAGCGTCTTCGCCGAGTTGCATGCAATTGAAACCCGAATGCATCAACTCGAAAATCAACTCAGTGATCCGGCTATCATGAACGATGAACAGGCCTACCAACAAACTTTAAAAACTTATGACCAAATTCAAACAGAATTTCAGCAGAAAAACGGTTACGGGTACCAAGCTGAAATCCGGGGTGTTTTACACGGATTTCAATTCGACGCCGATGTCTATGATAAATCAGTCACTGAACTATCAGGTGGGCAAAAGACGCAGCTAGCACTCGCCAAATTATTACTTGAAAAACGCGATTTACTTATTCTTGACGAACCAACTAACCACTTGGATGTTGAGACTTTAACTTGGCTAGAAAGTTATTTACAGTCGTATACAGGCGCATTGCTTATTGTCAGCCATGACCGTTACTTCCTAGACCGAGTCGTTAATGAAGTTTATGACCTGTCGCACCATGAAATGGTCCATTATACCGGCAACTACGATCAGTTTGTTCAAGAAAAAGCGGCACGTATTCAAGCTCAGTGGAAACACTACGAAAAACAACAAGCCGAGATTAGTAAGCTTGAAGACTTCGTTAACCGTAATATTGTGCGGGCTTCCACGACAAAACGCGCCCAGGCCCGACGCAAACAACTCGCTAAGATGGACCGACTTGATCGCCCTGACAATGATGAGAAAACGGCCCACTTTGGCTTTCACGCCGCCAAACAAAGTGGCAACATCGTTTTGACCGTCAAAGACGCTGCCGTGGGTTATGATGGTCGGATCCTGTCAGAACCAGATAATCTCAGCGTCAAAAAACATGAAGCGATTGCCATCGTCGGTCCGAACGGGATTGGCAAATCAACCTTCCTCAAGAGTATTTTGGGCCAAATTCCATTCATTAAAGGTCAGGCCGTGTTTGGCACTGGCGTCGTCACTGGTTATTATGACCAAGAGCAACGCAACCTTAATGATAAGAAAACGGTATTGGGTGAGCTATGGGATGAACATCCAACCACGCCCGAAAAAGATATCCGGACTATCCTAGGAAGCTTTCTCTTTACTGGAGAAGACGTTGATAAACCCGTTCACGCACTATCTGGTGGCGAACGGGCCCGGTTACTATTGACTAAACTCGCCATGCAAAACGACAACTTCTTAATTCTTGATGAACCGACGAACCATTTAGATATTGACAGTCGTGAAGTGTTAGAAGTGGCCCTCAACGATTTCGATGGCACCCTACTCTTTGTTTCACATGACCGTTATTTTATTAATCAAGTTGCTACCAGTGTCGTAGAAGTCTCACCAGAAGGAACTGAACTCTTCTTGGGCGACTACGATTATTATATTGATAAAAAGCAGGAGCAGGCTGAAATCGCAGCAGCCGCTGCTAGTCAGGCCGCTGAAGAAACTGCCAGCGCTGGGGCCACTGACCCAACTAGCGCAGCCACTGCCACTCCCCGTTCGACGGGCCAACAAAATTATCAGGCTAGCAAGCAGCAGCAACGAGAAAAACGTAAACTTGAACGCACTGTCGCTGCTTTAGAAGAACAGATGACAACGCTTGATGCACAAGCGACTCAGATTCAGACGAAAATGGCCCAACCAGAAGTTTCAGCTGATGTTGGTCAGTTGCAAGATCTACAGAAAGAGCTTGACGCAATCACGATCCAGCAGGAACAAGTTGAAACCGAATGGACTGAACAAGCTGAGGCCCTCGAGGAACTCAATTAATATATATTGACGAACAAATCAAAAAAATGGTCGCACTTTAACCTTATAGGTTATCGTGCGGCCATTTTTTTGATCATTATTTTAACATCCCGGGCATCCAATCAAACGCCAATCCCGGATCAGCATTAAGTGTTGCATCCCCAAATTGGTGGTGTTGATATTGGACGTAACCGGCAGCACCGATCATCGCACCGTTATCACCACATAACTTCAAAGGTGCAAGTAATAACTCGGTGTCGGGAAAAGCAGTCGGCAAATCTTGCTGTAATCGTTCACGTAATCCATGATTAGCGGCGACCCCACCAGCTAAAACGAGTTGTTTGACCGGATACTGCTTTAAAACGCGTAATGTCTTGCTCATCAGCACGTCGACCACGCTAGCTTGAAAACTTGCTGCCAAATCATTCTTATCAAGCGTTTCACCGATTTGATCTGCATGGTGGACCGTATTGATAAAAGCACTCTTCAGACCACTAAAACTAAAGTCATAATTATCTTCATCGATCATGGCTCGTGGAAAGTTAAACGTATCATGTCCTTGGTGCGCCATTTCATCAATGACCTTACCGGCTGGATAGGGCACACCCAAGACCCGACCGATTTTGTCATAAGCTTCACCAGCCGCATCGTCGCGCGTCTCGCCAATAATTTCAAATTGCCCGTCCGCTTGCATATAAACTAGCTCAGTATGACCGCCAGAAACTAATAATGCCATTAGCGGAAATTCAAACGGTTTAACAAACCGGGCAGCATAAATATGTCCCGCCATATGGTTAACCGGAATCAACGGCAGTTGGTGCGCATAGGCCACGACTTTAGCCGCGTTAACACCAACTAATAACGCTCCCACTAACCCTGGACCATACGTAACCGCAACAGCATCAAGGTCTTCATACGTGACTTGGGCTTCTTGTAAAGCAGCTTCAATACAAATCGTAATCTGTTCGATATGATGACGACTGGCAACTTCTGGAACAACACCGCCAAACCGTTTGTGACTATTAATTTGAGTTGCAATCACGTTTGATAAAATCTCGTGACCATTTTTAATCACAGCCACACTCGTCTCATCACAACTAGATTCAAACGCTAAAATCAAGTTTTGTTTTTCCACAGTTCCCATCCTTTTAATTAATAATTTTTCGCATAATCCACGCATCTTCCTCGGGATCATGATAATAAGCATGCCGTATCGCAATTCGTTTAAAACCACACCGCCGATACAACCGCTGAGCCGCTAAATTACTAGCACGAACTTCTAGAAAGACCGTTCCGGCTGTAAGTTGCGCAAGACACGCTGTTAATAACCAATAAGCATGCCCCTGATGCTGATACGTAGGCACAATGGCAATGTTAGTAATCTCGGTCTCATCTAAAACCGTTGAGCGACTGATAAAGCCAATTGGGTCATGCTGCCACCATAATAACTCATAATGAGTCGTTGTCAGTGCTAGGTCCGCCATAAATGTGGCTTGGCGCCACGGTGATCCATTGGGATACGCACGTGTGGCTAACTGGTAACAAATTTGAGCCATTTCTTGGACTGTTAACTGTTCAGCAGAGACTAGTTGGCGTTCAGTCATTGGTAGTCGCTGGAATGCGGTAAGTCATATCAATGGCATCTTCGTGATCGCCAAAATAGTAGCGTTTTTTGATACCCGTTTTTTCAAAACCCAGGTCCTGATATAATTGTTGCGCCGTCGTATTACTATAACGAACTTCAAGGGTCACCGTTTGGTAAGCCAACTTACGCGCCCGTTTAATCATGACTTGCATCATGAAATGACCAAGACCGCGGCCTTGAACATCAGGATGTACGGCAATATTAGTGATATGGGCATCCTGGCGCCGATCATCAAAGACACAACCACAAAAAGCAACTAGCCGGTCTTCGTGACGCATCACGATATAGAAGCGACCACTCTGCCGTCGCAGTTCCGTCTTAAAGGCGTTCTCATCCCATGGGGTTTGACCAGCATATACTGCCCGTTCGATGGCCAACATTTCGGGAACATCGGTAATCAGGGCCCGCGAAACGTAATAGTTGGTTTCGCCGACCGTAACAATGTGATTCTGAATTGCTAACACACGTTGGCGATGCTGATTACCACCACCGGTAACTTTCTGAAAGTACTCCTTAAATTTTCTCAACATAGGGCGCATGTTCCTTTTCTGGGTGCTTGGCCTGCCACTCGCGTTCAGCTTGGGTCAGGCGTAAATAGTTCGGGACAAAGTTATGAATCTCAGCAACCGGCGTCATCGTTTGCCCAAGTAGCCCTAACACTGCTGCTTGCGGTAAATCAAGTTGCGGAGCAGCACGAACAAACTGATTCGGCAAGGCCGTTTGCAATATCGATGTGTACTGATCAACATCACTGCCAATAAAGGTAATCGGTTCATTATAACTGACTAATTGTTGGCCCCACTCAGCAACACTGATATGTTGATCAGCAATAACCGTCACCGGTTGATGATGTTCAATCCGATATAAGCCAGTAAAAATATTATCACGCCGAGCATCAAATAGTGGTGCAACCAGCTGTCCTTCCGTCACAATATTACCTGCCAATACAGCCAAGCTGGAAACCCCAACCAACGCTTTATTCAATGTAAACGCCAACGTCTTAGCAGTCGTAACACCAATTCGTAAGCCCGTATAAGATCCGGGTCCCGCCGCCACAACGATACGATCTAAATCATTCGGCACAACTTGTGCTTGTGCCATGGCCTGTTCAATAATCGGTAATAATGTACTACTATGATTACGACCAACATTCGTGGTCGTGGTGGCCAAGATTCGGGTATCTTCTAATACCGCGACACTCAATGGCCGATTCGAAGTATCAATCGCCAACAACTTCATAATTTTAAAAAACTCCTCATTTTGAATTACTTCACATATCTTATCATAATTTACTTACTTTGAAAGCTTTCCGGTAACAACCGACCAATTCAACTTGGAAACAACTGGTGACTAATCCAGCTAGTCACTCTACAACCTTACCAATCATTAAATTGTAAGCAAAATGTAAATATCATTTACATAACTTATACATATACTTCACTAATCCTTGTCCACACATTTACAATACCTTGTTATGCTACACAAGTAACTAAAATTACTTGGAGGTAATTGGAAACTATGTCAAAAGTTAGTAAGTCATTATTAGGTCTTTCATTCATTCCAGTTTTAGGTTTGGGACTCGCTGGTTGTGCCAGTGGTACCAGTGCCAAAACAGGTAGCGACAGTACGGATAAGAGTAAAACCATTACGGTCGTCTTTTACCCTAATGAATCAGCCAAGAGTTTTGCTGGTTCACGTACAGCCATTAAACAAGCGGTTGAAAAAGCAACGGGTAAGACGGTCAAATTACAAACCACTACCGACTATAACGTTGCGATCCAAGCAATTGCATCCGGCAAAGCTCAAGTCGCCTACATGGGTGCCAACGGTTATATCCAAGCACATCACAAGAGCAACGATGTTGTACCTTTTGCCGCACAATCCGATGCTAAGGGAACGTTAAAGGATGCGACTTATAACTCCTACTTAATGGTACAACAAAAAGATGCCAAAAAGTATGAAGAAAACGGTAAGTACAGTATTAAGAACGTCAAAGGCAAGAAAATGTCTTATGTCTCCAACAGTTCAACTTCAGGATTTTTAGTACCAACCGCCGAAATCTCTCGTGAGTTCGACATCAAAACTGCTGACCAAGATAAGTTAACGCAAAGCGGCTCATTCTTTAGCAAAGTACTTTACGGTGGCTCCCATCAAGGTTCCGCAGTCAACTTAATCAAGGGTGATGCCGATGTTGCTGCCTTTGATGATGCTGATTTAATGCCATACCTTAAAGTCACTAAGGGTTCATGGGATAAGGTCGGCTCGACTTTCACTGTTAAAGATAACGCCGACGCGCCATTTACAAGCTTAGCCGGTAAGTCAGTCGTTAACATTGCCATGATGCCTGTTCAACAAGGCCCATGGGTATACAACACCAAAGCCCTCAGCAAGGATGATCAAAAGAAGATCGCCACTGAGTTCACGTCGAAGTCCTTTGCCCAAAACAAAAAGATCTTCTCTGAACCAAATGCAAAGACGCCAATGATGTTCCCTAAGAAGTCAGAAAAGTCCAAATTAGTTAATGTTACCGACAAGTGGTACGCGCCAACGCATAAATTAGTAGGTTACTAAACCACGTACCATTAGTTCACAATGAAAGGATTTGCCAATGCTCAAGGTTATTCAGCTAGATAAAACATATGGTTCCAATAAGCATTCGCTCAAAGCAGTCAACTTCACGGCTAAATCGGGCGAGGTCACTGCCATCATCGGTCCTTCTGGTGCTGGTAAAACAACTATTTTACGGAGTATTAATCAGTTGATCCGCGATGATAGTGGTCAAATTTTGCTCGATGACACTGATATTCGTCAAGCGAACAAAGCTGAATTACGCAAAGTTCGTCATCACATCGGCATGATTTTTCAGAACTATAATCTGATCAGTCCATTAACGGCCCTTGAAAATGTCCTGCACGGCCGCTTGGGTGCTAAATCAACGGTCGCGGGCATGCTAGGCCTTTACAGTAGCGCCGAAAAACAAGAAGCACTACAACTACTCGACGAAGTAGGGTTAAAAGAATATGCCTATCAACGTTGCGACCAATTAAGTGGTGGTCAACAACAACGGGTCGGGATTGCACGGGCATTAATGCAACATCCTAAGATGATTTTATGTGATGAACCGATTGCTTCACTTGATCCCAAATCGACGACCATTGTCATGGATATTCTACGGCGATTGGCGAAGGAAAAACAACTAATTATTCTCATTAATCTGCATCAGGTCGATATCGCAATGGCGTACACCGACCATATCGTCGGTATTAATAGTGGTGCAATTGTTTTCGAAGGCGCCACTAATGAAGTTGACGACGCGGTCTTACAGCAAATTTATCGCCAAGCTGATCAACCAACGGCGGTGACAGCCAATGAAAACTAATCCAATGACACCGCAACGCTTTTTTCGGCAACGGCGGCTGCGATTATCAGTTGTTTTACTCATTTTAATTGGCATCTATGTCTTATCCATGGCCCTCGTTAATTTTCAGGCTTGGGACTCGATCAGTAAGATTCCAGCGGGCCTGATCTGGTTGTTTACCAACTTTATTCCGACGAGCCGTTCGATTTCTTATTTGGGACCGATACTTTATCAGCTGTGGCGGACCTTGCTCGTGGCAATTTCTTCAACCATGGTTGCTAGTCTCTTCGCCCTGATCTTTGCGATTCTAGGGGCTAAAACGACAGCGCCAACGCCCGTTCTTCGCTGGGTTATTCGTTTTGGTGCTTCACTCCTACGTAATATTCCGGTAGTCGCTTGGGCGATGATCCTCTTATTTTCTTTTAAACAGAGTGACTTTACGGGCTTTTTGGCACTGTTCTTCATGACCCTGGGCTATCTAACACGAGCCTTTACTGAAACTATTGAGGATTTAGATGCCGAAAAGCTTCAAGCACTGCAAGCCGTTGGCGCCAACTATTTCCAATGTGTCTTCTGTGGGGTGTTACCCGAAGCCGCTAGTACCTTGACTAGTTGGATTCTCTACATGATTGAAAACAACTTACGGGACGCAACTTTGGTCGGACTTCTGACGGGTACGGGTGTCGGTTTTCTCTTCGACTACTATTTTAAAGCGTTCCGCTATGACGCTGCTGGTCTGATTGTTTTGTTAATTGCGATTTTAGTCATTATTTTAGAATTGACATCTAATCGAATTCGGAGGGCAATTGCATGATTGAAAATAGTCAACCCAAAACACAAGTACTGCAACCGTCAGCGCCACCAACCCGGTCGATTTCGTTGGTGACTCGGCCTCGTAAAATCTTGCGAGCCGTTATGATTGGCCTAACCCTTGTTAGTATTTATTCATTAGTCACGCTCAACAATGCTAATCTGAACATCAGTGACGCGCTGCATAGTTTAGGACTCAACTTGAACGCCATGTTCTTGCACCCTAGTATTGGTCAAGACACATGGGGACAGCTCTTACGAGCCCTGGTAACGAGTGTGTCACTTGCGATGTTGACAACGCTGTTAGGCGCGCTAATCGCCTTCTTCATTGCCGTCGGTGCTGCTCGCAACTTAGCACCCAGTTGGTTAGCAACTAGTATTAAAGCGGTCATGGCCTTTATCCGTGCCATCCCAACGATTTTATGGGTCTTAATTTACTCCGTAGTCATGGGGTTAGGTGCTAGTGCTGCCGTGGTCGGCTTGACCTTCCACAGTGTAGCGTACTTGGTTAAGGCTTATTCTGAAAGTATTGAAGAAACCTCGCAAGATACGATTGAAGCGTTAAAGGCGAGTGGCGTGGGTTTTTGGCCGATTGTGTTTCAGGCCATTCTCCCGTCAATCATTCCAGCACTTCTTAGCTGGACGTTTATCCGGTTTGAAATTAACTTTGCCAATGCGGTCGCCGTTGGTGCGGCAGCCGGTGCTGACGATATCGGTTACTACCTCTTCATGGCCGGCAGTTTCTACTTCGATTTCCATGAAGTTGGTTTGATTGTCTACCTACTCTTGGGTGTCGCAATCGTGCTCGAACTGGTTTCTATGCGGTTACGTGGCCACTACTTAAAGAACAACTAAGTAAATTCAAAGGAGTTTTCATCAATGACAATTAAAGCAGTAATTTTTGACTGGGCCGGCACAACCATTGACTATGGCAGCCGGGCGCCCATCGTGGCTTTCCAAAAAGCCTTTGCCAACGTTGGTATTCAAATCTCTGAAGCTGAGATTCGCCAAGATATGGGACTAGATAAGTACACCCATATCCATAAAATCATGGATTTACCGGCCGTTCAAAACGACTGGCAAGCGCGTTTCCAAGTCCTACCAACTGAAGACGACTGTAATCAAATCTTTAGCAACTTCAAAACTATCTTGCTCAGCTCACTGACTGAATTTGGGCAATTGAAGCCCGGTATGTCAACCGTAATCGATTACTTGGCTGCTCACGATATTAGCTACGGCACGACCACCGGCTATGACGCTGAAATGTTAGCCTTAGTCTTACCGATTGCAGCTAAGCAAGGCTATCGACCCGCTGTCAACATTACCTCAGAACAAACTGGGGGCATTGGTCGACCAGCACCGGCAATGCTGGCGTTAGCAGCTGAACAGCTCACAATCACCGATCCCACGACCGTTATGAAAATTGGGGATTCCGTTAACGATATCCTGGAAGGTAACAACGCCGACGCAGTCTCTGTAGGGATTATTGATGGTAGCAACATCATGGGACTCTCGGAGTTAGCCTTCAACGCCCTTAATCCCGCCGAACAAGCTGAACGACGAGCCCACGTCACTGCCGCTTACCAGCGCGCTGGTGCCGATTATATTTTACAATCGATGGCTGAGTTACCGGCATTGCTTGATCAAATCAATCAACCGGTTGCCACTGATCATTAGCAGACAAGGAGCCCGATTTTTATGAAACAACCTTATTTACTCTTAACACCCGGTCCACTCAGTACGACGGCCAGTGTCAAGGACGCCATGCAAATTGATTATTGTACTTGGGATAGTGACTATCGGCACGTCACCGAAACCATTCGGCAACAAATCTTAGCCATGGCCCAAGCCAATCCAGAAAACTATACGACCGTCCTACTACAAGGAAGCGGCAGTTTCGGTGTCGAGGCCACCATTGGTACCGCGGTACCGCGAACTGATGCAACCTTGATGATTGCCATTAACGGCGCGTACGGACATCGAATCAGTCAAATCGCGGAATATTACGGCATTCCACATATCGACGTTGTTTTTAACGAAGATGAAGCCGTCGACCCGGTTCGGATCGCAGCAACCTTGGCTAACCATCCTGAGATTACCCATTTTGCGACCGTTCACAGCGAAACGACGACTGGTATTCTCAACCCAATCGAAGCGTTAATGCCCATCATGCATGAACATGGGATCGTAACGATCATCGATGCTATGTCCAGTTTAGGCGGCGTCCCAATCAACGTTGATGAATTGGATTGTGACTACTTGATTAGTAGCGCCAACAAGTGTGTGCAAGGCGTGCCCGGCTTTGCGTTCATCATTGCGAAACAAGCAACCCTGGCCCACACGGCCGACAACGCCCGTTCACTTTGCCTGGACCTCTACGACCAGTGGCAGGCCATGACTAAGCAACCAGGTAAATGGCGCTTCACTTCGCCAACCCACGTGGTACACGCCTTTGCGCAAGCACTCATTGAATTGCAAGCAGAAGGCGGCGTGACACCACGCTACCAACGTTACCGTGCGAGTCAACAACTCCTTAGCGACGGTTTACAAGCGCTAGGTTTTGAATTAGTGATTGATCCAGCCATTCAAGGGCCCATCATTACGTCATTCAAATACCCAAACGTCGACTTTGATTTTGCTGACTTCTATCAGTTCATTAAACAACGCGGCTTCGTCATTTATCCTGGAAAGGTTTCAAATATTCCTAGCTTCAGAATTGGTACCATCGGTGATGTTGATACAACTGATATTCAACGACTCTTAGCGATTATCGGTGATTATCAACAACTCCACCGCTAACTGCATTGACCAATCTAAAAGGTGCGCGCCAAGGATTCAATCCTGACGCACACCTTTTTTTGACGTCCACAAAAGCGGCTTTGAAATCTATTGACGAGACTTCAAAGCCGCTTTCAATTATCAGCTAAGCGATACTAGTCACGATCATCGTAGCCATTTGGATGCTTCTGCGTCCAAGCCCATGCCGTTTCAATAATATCGTTAACATTGTCATAGTTTGGTTGCCAGCCTAGCACGTCACGCGCCTTATCACTAGCCGCAACTAACGAGTCTGGATCGCCAGGCCGCCGTGGTGCTAACTTAGCTGGAATTGGTTGCCCGGTAACTTCACGAGCGGCTGCTAACATTTGTTTGTTAGAAAAACCAGTTGAAGAGCCCAAGTTAAAGGCATTACTGTCATTACCCGCAGCCAAGTACTTCAAAGCCAAGATGTGTGCATCAGCTAAGTCGATAACATGCACATAGTCACGCACATTCGTCCCATCCGGCGTATTATAGTCATCGCCAAAAATTTTGAGTTCATCGCGTTTTCCTTGCGCCACTTGTAAAATAATCGGCACCAGATGCGTTTCAGGGCCATGATCTTCACCAATACTGCCATCTGGCTTGGCACCCGCCACGTTAAAGTAACGTAGCGCAACAAACTTAATGCCATAAGCGACATCCGCCCAGTGCATAATTTGTTCCATCATCAACTTGCTAGCCCCATACGGGTTAATCGGTAATTGCGGATCAGTTTCTTTAATTGGAATCTGCTTAGGTGTCCCATAAGTAGCGGCCGTTGATGAGAAGACGATTTGCTTCACATCATGGGCCTGCATCGTTTCAAGTAATGTGATCATCCCACCAGTATTGTTATCGAAATACTTCAGTGGCTTACTCATTGATTCTGGTACGATTGAAAAGGCGGCAAAATGCACGACAGCTTCAATATCCTCAGTATCAAAAACGTGATTCAAAAAATCCGCATCCCGCAAATCACCCTGATAAAACTTGGCCGTCGAATTAACAGCAGCGCGATGGCCCGTGATTAAATTATCCACGACTACGACGTCCGTACCGTGTTCCACTAACCGATCGACCATATGAGAACCAATGTAGCCAGCTCCCCCTAAAACTAAAATTGACATAATGAACCTCCCCTGTATGGATGTATTAATCATAGCATATTGAATCGCTAACAACTGCAATAAAAACGTGCGTTCTAATTGACCGAACCACGTCTGACGCTTTTCGTTAAAAAAGCGAATTGACTAAGTTCCGTTACTGAATCGGTTCTGCTAAGGTCCGCCACTGAATCGTAACTTCACAACACTTCTCACCATCAACTTCAATTAAATGACTCGTCGTCACTTGATCAGCCACTTCACTCGGTAAGATATTTGCATGAGCAGTTACCGTCTGACCGTACTTGACTTCATTTTCATAGCGAACGTCCACATGGACTAAATCGTGTTGAAGTAAGAACGTCGCGGGTAACGTATCCACAAGCCAGTCAAAATAGTGTGCATTATTGACGTGCCGGTTGGGATCAATATCAAAGAAGCGAACGTGATACGGCTTCGTAATCGTCGTATTGGTCGCTTCAAAATTAATCGGGCGTGGCAAGCGTGGAATGCGCTTGACGGCTTCCGACTGATAAGGTGCAACCAGTTCCGGTAAAATTTTTACGATTCGCCGGGTTGTTTGACTCATCATGACCCAGATACTCGTAATATAGGCCAACTGTTGACCATCGGCATCCCGAATCCAAAATTCACGGTAAGCAAAGTATGGATTATAGGCACTGCCCCGAACGGCAATTGTCACCACTTCGTCTTGGCGGGGCATCCGCGTAATATCAATAGCATATTGCGTGACGACCCAACCAACACCATGGCTTTGCACCATTGCCGTCGTTAAACCAAGGGCGTCGCTTTGATCCTCTGATGCCAGTACGGCAATATCAATTAATGTCGTTAAAGTTGCCCGACCAGTACGATCACATTCATAATACGTAATCCGGTGCTGTTCACTGTAAAGACTCGCATTTGCGCCTAAAGTTGCCATTCATCAAGACTCCTCATCGTTGGTATTTAGTTCATGAAACTGATTATAGACGCTTTGCCGGGGAATATTCCGCCGCTTCGCAATCGTCTTAATGGCTACGTTGGGCTTATCTCCGGCTGCAATCAACGCTTCGACTTGGGCTTTGACTGGCAACTGTGCCAATTCGTCCGTTGTTTCTGGTTCATCCGTATCCGGATTACCACCAATCAAAAGGACGAATTCACCCTTTAACTGGTGATCCTGCGCCCATGCCACCATTTCAGTCAACGTTCCGCGCGCAAACTCCTCGTAACGCTTAGTCAATTCCCGGCACGCCACGATTGGCCGCGTCCCTTCACAGACGGTCGCTAGGAGGGCCAAGGTCTTGGCAACGCGAAATGGTGATTCGTACAAGACAACTGTTTCATGTCGCTGAGCCAATTTAGCTAAATCAGCTTTTTGTTCATTCTTCTTACGCGGTAAAAAGCCGTAGAAATAAAATGGCTGTGGTACTAACCCAGAAGCAATCAGCGCAGTCAGGCCGGCATTAGCACCTGGTAGTGGCACGACTGGAATATTCACTTTAATGCAGGCCGCCACGAGTTCTTTACCAGGATCACTAATGGACGGCATACCAGCGTCACTAACTTGTGCTAAGTTAACGCCCGCCTGTAATTTCTCAATCAACTGGGGAATCCGTTCTTGGGTGTTATGTTCATGAAAGCTAATTTGTTTCGTTGTAATTTCAAAATGATTCAATAACTTCTGGGTATTACGGGTATCTTCTGCAGCAATTAAGTCGACCGTTTTAAGCGTTGCTACTGCCCGGTAAGTCATATCCTGTAAGTTACCAATTGGGGTCGGTACTAAGTATAAGGTTCCAACACCCATATGATCTGCAAAACTCTGTTGTGTTTCCAAAATGTCCTCCTAACGATACTCTCACTCATGATTTGCTCTAACAATTAGTCCCGTGGTGAAAAGCACAAAAAGTCTGGGACTACTCCCAGACTTTCTCGACTATGCACGTTCCCGTTCACCATAAATGACTTCTAAACAAAAAACGCAGGATTCATCATCGTCACGCCGTTTACCATAGAACTGATTGCAAACGTGGAAACCTTCATCATAAAGCTTTTCCAAATTCTGACGTGATTTTGAGAGCGTGGTCGTGCTGGTTGGTTTTTTCGGCAATTCATTTTCAATCTCAACCATGTGTTCACGTAAATGTTCATTTTCAATGACCAATTCCGCGTTTTTCTCTAACACCGTTGTCATATCGGCGCGTAACTTAGCCATCTTGTCTAGCATTTGTTGCATCTGTTGTTCCATCTCACCGAAACTATCGTATAAATCACGCTTATCCACGCACTCACCCTCGTTTTCCTTTATTTAAGCGTTTGTTTGAAAAATCGGCCATAACTTCAAGGTTAAGCCTTCTAAGACATTTTGAAAACTAATGTTACTGGCCAACTGACGCTTAGCCGTTAAAGCCAATTCAGTGGCCGCAATCAACTGCTCATCGCTGACTTCAGCCGTTAACCCGGCCAATTCTTTTTGATACTGCCCAAAAGTTAACGCCGTTGCGGCCACCTCAAAATGTAATTGTAATAAATCTTGGAACAAGGCCGCGATCAAATCCAACATGACCAGCTGATGATCAGCGTCCTTAGCTAAACCAACTAAGTTAACCTGCACGGCTACGAAACTACGTGGATCACCCTTAACAGCCTGATCAAACCACCGCCACAAAGCTTGTGCGGCTTGTGGTAACCAATCATCCACTAGCAAAGCTTGCGCCTGGGTGACACTATTCGTCAGCCCCCGTAGCATTTGCGCTTGGTTAGGCGCGATGCCCGCCTGCTCAAACGTCTGTTGCAACGCTTGCGCATTCAATGGTGGAAATTCGATCACCTGTGTTCGTGAAATAATCGTTGGTAATATCAATTGCTTATTTGTCGTTAATAATAAGGCCGTGACGTTACCACTTGGCTCCTCAATAAACTTCAATAAGCTATTGGCAGCACTCGCCGTCATCTTCTCCGCATCATTAATGATGAACAGTTTCCGGTTACCTTCGACCGCACTCTTAGAGAATTCAGCTTTTAAGTAACGGACCTGATCAACGTGAATTCGCTGACCTTCGGGAGCCACCGTCACAATATCGGGATGCGATCCATTAGCAATCCGAACGCACTCTTCACAAGTCCCATCTGGTTCACCATCCTTAACATGCAAGCAGAACAATCGTTGGGCGATCCAATGGGCTAGTTCCGGTTGTCCAGCGCCTTCCATGCCCGCCAACAGGTACGCGTGGGCCAGATGATTCTGGGCAATGATGTGTTTAAATGCCGCTAGTAAACGAGGCTGCTTTGCCGCTAACGTTTGCGCAAATGACTCGGTTGTTGCCATTAATAATCATCCTTCATTAAAATTGGTGAAATTGTTCAATTGGTAAGACAAAGACTGTGGCGCCACCGACTTGAACTTCAACTGGATAGGCAGCTGCACCGTCCATTGTCACGTCCAAATTGACTGGCGGTGTCATAAATTGTTCCCGTGCATGACTTGTTTCTTTAATCATGGCTAAGACTTCATCCACACGGTCATCATCAATACCAATCATAAAAGTAGTATTACCTGAACGTAGGAAGCCCCCCGTTGTTGAGAGCTTCGTGGCCCGAACATTGGCTTCAATGAACTGGCTGCTCAACCGGTTACTGTCCTTATCTTGAACGATTGCAATAATTAATTTCATTGGTCTTCCCCTCCCTTGGGTGCCAAACAAGTCGGTAACTGCGCCGCCATAATTTGTAAGGCCTGCGCCACAACTTGGTCCAATGGCTGACTTGCATCGACGCGTTTAATACGGTCAGGATGTTCAGCCAGTAATTTTAAATACGCTGCTTGCACCCGGTGATGGAAACTTAAAGCTTCCACGTCCAAGCGATTAATTTCATTTTGGCGATGTTTTTGAATGCGGTTTAATCCAACAGCAGCATCTACGTCGAAATACAACGTTAAATCTGCGGTTAACCCCGCAGTCGCGAACTGATTCATATCATAAACTGCTTGTTCACCAATACCACGACCAGCCCCCTGATAAGCGACCGAACTATCAATGTAGCGATCGCACAAGACAAGTTGGTCGTTTTGCAACGCTGGTTGAATGGTTTGGACGATATGTTGTCGCCGCGCCGCTGCATAGAGTAATGCTTCCGTACGGTCGTCCATCGCTGTATTATGACGGTCCAAAATAATTTTTCGAATTGATTCTGAGATTTGATTACCGCCCGGTTCACGCGTCACAACTAAGCGATCCCCTAATTGTGGCTGTAATTTGGCCACAATCGCGTTTAAAGCTGACGTTTTGCCGGCACCGTCTGGCCCTTCAAAAGTAACTAATTTTCCTGTCAACATTCCCAATCCCATCTATTTTCTTATATGTAGCAATTGTACTTGATTTTGGAGTACCTGTCTAATACGGTTACCACTAGTGAGGGTACTTTTTCACGATTTTTACGTGGGTCGGCTACTACCAATTGTGGTTTTGATGATTTATTCGGTGAATTGCTAAAAAGTTAATTCGCAGCACCCGTGCTAACGACTACATGAGTATAATAATCACGTTTGCGCTGGTTACTAGTTAGTATTAATTATGCCTACCAGTTCTTGTTTGTTGTTCATCAGCATGGACACCCTATTTTCAGTGGTTCAAAGCCGATTATTTTTGATTTTTAAAACTACCTGTTTTCACCACAATTCGTAACAGATTAACTAGCACAATGCGTAATCAGTATAAAACAATGTTAGTGTGCCAAATCAAAAGACGCCCGCAGTTGATTTTTTATCTATCAACAGCGGGCGTCTTTATTTTGAAACAATTTATTTTTTGAATCACCAATGATCTACTTATCAATCACTGACCGCTGAATCGTCTGGCCATGAACTTGCCGCAACCGTGCTTCGCGATACAGATATAAATACTTGGCCCGCGCTAAAGCGGTCTGAGTCACCAGTTCACTAGTATTATTATCATAGACTGCCTCTTGGTTCTGTTTCGCACGGTCCCAGTCCAGCTTGGCAGCATTCAGCGTCGCTAATAACTTTTCATCGTAAAGTTCTTTGGGATGCTTGATTTTCTGTTTGCGTTTAAACATATTAATCGCTCCAATTACATTTCTTGGCGACCTTCAACCGCCTTGAATAAGGTCATTTCATCCGCATATTGAATATCACTACCAACCGACAAGCCGTGGGCCAAGCGGGTCACTTTGATGCCCGCTGGCTTAACTAACCGCGAAATGTACATTGCAGTTGCTTCACCCTCAGGCGTGGCGTTGGTGGCAATAATAACTTCCTTAATGGCTTCATTTTGTTGCAATCGTTTCAATAGGCTGGCAATGTTGATATCTTCTGGGCCCTTACCATCAATGGGTGACAGTACCCCGTGCAAGACGTGGTACAGCCCATTGTATTCCTTGATCTTTTCCATTGCCATGACATCCTTGGCCTCTTCAACCACAAGGACAGTGCCCTGGTCACGCGACTTATCCTTACAAATGACACACGGGTCATCTTCAGTGATATTACCGCAAATACTACAAAAATGCAGGTCCCGTTTGGCCGCAATCAGCGACTTAGCGAACTCAGTGACGTCATCACCGTTCATATCAATTGTATAAAACGCCAGCCGCGTCGCAGTCTTGCCACCAATGCCGGGCAACTTCATATAACTATCAATCAACTTAGCAATTGGTTCTGGATACTGCATGTGCTTACCTCATTTTTACTGTAATCCCTTAGTATATTTCCCCATCGTACTCTGTGTCTGTTCATCGACCTTAGTCAACGCGTCATTCACGGCAGCAACGACTAAGTCCTGTAACATATCCACATCATCAGGATCAACGGCATCAGGATTAATCGTGATGTCCTTCATCTTTTTATCGCCAGTAAAGGTGACTTTGACCATGTCATCTGGGGCCGCCCCCGTGAAGGTTTGTTCATTTAAAGCCGCTTGTTCGGCTGTCATTTGTGCCTGCATCTTCTTCATTTGTTTCATCATACTTTGCATATTGCCCATTCCACGCATCATAATTATCAGTTCCTTTCGTCTTTAGTCTGGCTGTACTTCAACTAAGTCGCCAAACATGTTCTTAGCTTCTTCAACGACCGGTTCTTTGGCCGGTGCTTGTTGCTCTGGTGTTGCCCCGCCCGGCTGGTGAGTGGCCAGATAATCCTTACGAATTTGCGGCCACTGTTCTTTGGGCACGCAAATAATCTTGGGCGCCTGGCCCATCAGCCGATCCAAGCCATTTCCGAGTGCGTCAATCAAGGTCTGATCATCAATCGCTTTTTGATAAACAAACGCATAGTCAAACGCAACCACCACACCTTCTGAACTAGCCGCAACCGGTTGGGCCACGTGCATTAGGGCCCGTTGCGTCACACTCAAGATGTTCATCAAATCAGTCCAAACATCGCGCACTTTGATGAGATCATTCTTGGTTGCCGCTCCCAAAATAGGATAAATCTGACTGACATTAACCTTTTTAACAACTGGCCCATTACTCGACCGTGGCTTAGCCGGTGCGGGTTTAGCGACACTACCACCTTGAGAACGTAACGTTTTGACCTCACTTTGCAACTGTTCAACTTGTTGTGCCAGTTTATGCACAGTGGGATCTTCAGGATTGACCGTTGCCGCAGCTACCGGTTGGGCAGCCGCTTGACCATCCAACTGCGCTAACTTGACCGTCAACACTTCTAAATAAACGTCCGGGTGCGTCGTGAACCGCATTTGTTGTTGAATATCGTTCAACGTCTTGACCATCTGGTACAGGACTTCAGCATCGATTTGCTTGGCAAATGCTTCAAATTGTTGATCATCCTCGCCCATCGCCACACTATCGACCATTTCAGGGGCCTGTTGATAGAGTAACACGTCCCGCGTGTAACTAATCAAATCTTCAATGAAACGATTGGCATCTTTACCTTCTTGTAAGATTTGTCGCATCGTCTCCAGTGCTGGCTTCGTATCATGGTCGGTGACTTCACTGACATAATTGGCCAGCAACTGCTTAGTCACACTTCCCGTCACCATTAACGCATCATCCAACGTAACCGTGTTATCTCCAAACGAAATTACTTGGTCCAGAATACTTAAAGCATCCCGCATTCCACCTTCAGCGGCCGCCGCAATGACACGGAGCGCTTTTTCATCATAGGTCACATCCTTCTCATTGAGGATGTACACCATCCGATCATAGCTATCCTTAGCCGTAATCCGGCGAAAATCAAACCGTTGCGTCCGTGAAATAATCGTTAGTGGAATCTTATGGGGTTCCGTTGTCGCTAAGATGAAAATCACGTTAGCCGGAGGTTCTTCCAACGTTTTAAGCAACGCATTAAATGCGCCAGTTGACAACATATGAACTTCGTCAATAATGTAGACTTTATAGTCCGCTTGCGTCGGGGCGTACTTCGCTTTGTCCCGAATATCACGAATCTCTTCCACGCCATTATTAGAAGCCGCATCAATTTCGATCACATCATTTAGTTGCCCCTTGGTAATCGCCGTACAAGTCTCACATTCATTGCAAGGTTCCCCATCAACCAGATGGTGACAGTTGATGGCCTTGGCAAAAATCTTCGCTGCCGACGTCTTCCCAGTTCCTCGGGGACCAGTAAACAGATACGCATGACTCGTCTGGTGGGTCATAATGGCATTTTTTAGTGTCTGGGTAATCATTTGTTGCCCGACAATCTCATCAAAGCGTTGGGGACGCCAAACCCGGTATAGTGCCCGATACATGCGATTCTTCCTTTCTTACATCAGTCATACTTGGTTGTCGTTACTTAGTGATAAGCCATAGTTCAAGGGCGCCAATTAGTTAGGTGCTGGCTCGTCAGCGCTGTTCCCGATTGCAAACAGTATCGAATGTATCAATCAAATAAAGCCACTCTAAATCACACTGTTCAACGAGCCTGAGTCAAACCTTTAACCGCCGCTTATTTGGCAATTTTTTCAGCAGGTTACGTTTTTGACCATCACCCTAACATAACGTATTACTACTATAATAATAGGTAAATAACAATTAACCAACCTATCAGCACACTCAAAACTAACACTCAACATTTAATTTAAATAAAAAGCTCTCAACCGAATGGCTAAGAGCTGTTACATTTCATAAAAACAAAAGGCACAAGATGAAGCAAACTTAGTGCTGCTTCCTTCCGGACCTGACACGATTCGTAAATCCACCCTTGCCTTTTGGCCTTGCGGCAAATACTATAATACATGATTTACGCCATAATTACCAGCCATCGGCCTAATTTTTTTCAGCAGCTTCGCGTCGTGCTTTTTTGGCCGCCTTTTTCCGTTTACGAATCCCACGGAAAAAGTTTTCTAACATCTCACCGGCTGGACGTGCCAAAACACGTTCATGAACCGTCACTTGATGATTTAAACGGGTATCATCCATCACTTGATACAAACTACGAACGGCCCCGGCCTTAGGATCGCGAGCACCAAAGTAAAGTTCAGGGAGCCGCGCATTGATAATGGCCCCGCTACACATCAAACATGGTTCCAAGGTGACATATAATTGACAATCTTCCAAGCGCCAACTATGCAAGTACTCACAAGCTTCTTGAATCGCAATAATTTCAGCGTGCATCGTTGCATCCTGACCATGCTCGCGTAAATTGTGACCACGCCCAATAATTTCACCCTGGTGAACGATTACGGCCCCAATCGGCACTTCGCCAATCAAATAAGCCATCCGGGCCTCATGTAATGCTTCTTGCATCCAGTCTTCCGCTGTTGGTTCCGCCACGACTATCCCTCCTTTACACTTTGTAAGATGTAGTAACCCTTATCCTTCTTAATCACCTGACAATTGCCAAAGGTCGTTTGCATCAATTTCTTCGCTGATGGTGCGCCTTGTTTTTTCTGTAAAACAACGGTGAGCGTCCCGCCAACGACTAACCGTGAAACGGCTCCCGTTAACATCGTATCCACCACTGCCTTACCAGCACGTACCGGTGGGTTGGTGACGATCGCCGCATAATTAGTCGCGGTCACCTGTTGATAAATATCGGATGTAAAAATGTTGGTATTCGTAATTTGGTTCAAAGCAACATTTTTACGCGCTAAACTTAGCGCTAACTCGTTCACATCGACCATATCAACCGTTCGTTCGGGTGATTGATAGGCGAGCGCCATCCCAATTGGCCCATACCCAGTCCCCAAATCTAGGATTGGTCCCGCCGGTAAATCGGTTGGATCAAACGCTGCTAGTAGCGTCCGTGAGCCGTAATCCACGGTGCGCTTTGAGAAGACACCGTTGTCCGTTGTGAATTTAAATTCGTGATTAAAAATTTCAAAATTCCATTGCTTTTCATCATGCACAATATCCGGATTGTGTGTATAATAATAGTTGGTCATATTTATTTTCCTCTAAATTTCTGGTCTATATCTATGATAACTGATTCAGCGCGTGAACCACAAATAATTTAAAAAACTTTTTAGTCGGTTAAAGGCTGACACTAACACAACATCTAGGGCTTGTGATTTTTAACACACCCTAGATGTTGTGTTTTTTGATTGTTTTTTTCACCACATGTTGTATACTAAATTTATCAGAAAAACGAGTTAGGATGATGAAAAATGAAAAAAGTTACCGTATTTACTAAAAACAACTGCATGCAATGCAAGATGACTAAGAAGTTCCTCACGGCGCACAATATTGCCTTTGAAGAAAAGAACATCAACACAAATCCTGAATACGTCGATTACTTGAAAAATCAAGGTTTCCACGCTGTTCCAGTCGTTGAAATCAATGGTGAAGATAGCATTGCCGGCTTCCGTCCCGATGCGTTAAAACAATTGGCTGTTTAGTTCCCCCACGCTTTTTTGCGTGGTTACATAGCTGGTTTACCCTTTAAAATATGATAACCGACCCACAATCATCAACCTACTGATTGTGGGTCGTCGATTTTGCCAGCCACAATTATACTGATAGAAAGAGGATTCCTTATGACCTTAAAAGATTTAAAAGACGTCACGTATTACGACTTAAATAATGAGATCAATATTCCCGTTAATAATCAGATTCCGCTCAACAAAGATCAGGAGGCACTTGCAGCCTTCCTTAAACAAAATGTTGAACCGAACACGATGAAATTTGATAGTCTCAAGGCCCGCTTTGACTACCTGCGTGAACACGACTATTTGGAAACCCCTGCCATTGATAAGTATGATTTTAGCTTTATCGAAAAACTCTACGATTACTTACGGTCACAAGACTTTCATTTTAAGACGTTTATGGCCGCTTACAAATTCTATGCCCAATACGCGCTAAAGACTGATGATGGCGACTATTACTTAGAGAACTTTATTGATCGTGTGGCAATGAACGCCCTCTACTTCGCCGATGGCAATGAAACTTTAGCGATGGATCTGGCCAATGAAATTGTTCACCAACGTTACCAACCAGCTACCCCTAGTTTTCTCAATGCTGGTCGGGCGCGGCGTGGTGAGTTGATTTCTTGCTTCCTGATTCAATCGACTGATGACATGAACTCAATCGGCCGGACTATTAATTCAGCATTACAGCTTTCTCGGATTGGTGGCGGGGTCGGCATTAACCTCAGCAACTTACGAGGTGCTGGTGATCCGATCAAACATATCGATGGCGCTGCTAGCGGGGTCGTCCCCGTCATGAAATTATTGGAAGATAGTTTCTCTTATTCTAATCAGTTAGGTCAACGTCAAGGTGCCGGGGTCGTTTACCTCAGTGTCTTCCATCCCGATATTATTGCCTTTCTTTCTGCTAAGAAGGAAAATGCCGACGAAAAGATTCGCCTCAAGACGCTCTCACTCGGTGTCACCGTACCCGACAAGTTTTACGAGTTGATTAAGGCCGATGCTGATATGTATCTCTTCAGTCCTTACGGTGTCGAACGCGAATACGGGGTACCATTCTCATATGTCGATATCACCAAAGAATACGACAATATGGTCAAAAACCCGAACATCCGCAAAACTAAAATCAAGGCGCGCGACCTTGAAAATGAAATCAGCAAGTTGCAACAAGAATCTGGCTACCCGTACGTCGTCAACGTTGATACCGCCAATCGTGAAAACCCTATCGACGGTAAAATCGTGATGAGTAACTTGTGTTCCGAAGTGATGCAAGTGCAAACCCCATCACTAATTGATGACCAACAGCAGTACGAGAAGCTGGGAACCGATATTAGTTGTAATCTCGGTTCGACTAATATCGTTAACTTAATGGCCTCCCCGGACTTTGGACATTCCGTTGAAGCGATGGTCCGCGCATTAACTTACGTGACTGATCACTCCAACGTCGACGTCGTCCCTTCAATCCAAAAAGGGAACCGTCAAGCCCATACGATTGGTTTAGGTGCCATGGGGCTCCATGCCTTTTTCGCAAAGAATCAGATGGAATACGGCAGTAAAGAAGCCGTTGACTTTACCAATATTTACTTCTTACTCTTGAACTACTGGACCTTAAAATCTTCTAACGAAATTGCGCGTGAACGTCACGAAACTTTCGTTAACTTTGAAAAATCAAAGTATGCCGATGGTTCATACTTTGACAAGTACACCACCCAAGACTGGCAGCCAAAATATGACAAGACCACCGCACTCTTTGATGGTATCTTCATTCCAAGTAAAGCTGATTGGGAAGCCCTTAAAAAAGCCGTTATGCGCGATGGCCTCTATCATCAAAACCGGATGGCAGTTGCTCCCAACGGATCAATTTCGTACATCAACGATACGACTGCCAGCCTACACCCAATCATCAACCGGGTCGAAGAACGACAAGAAAAGAAAATTGGTAAGATTTATTATCCCGCTCCTTACCTATCTAATGATACAATTAACTATTATAAGTCAGCATACGATACTGATATGCGTAAAGTTATCGATGTCTATGCGGCTGCTCAGCAACACGTTGATCAAGGCATGAGCTTGACACTCTTCATGCGATCAACCATTCCAGCTGGCTTATATGAATGGAAAGACGGTCGCACTGATAAGATGACCACGCGGGACTTAAACATTTTACGGAACTACGCCTACCATAAAGGAATCAAATCGATTTATTATATTCGGACCTTTACGGATGACGATGGCGAAGTCGGTGTTAACGAATGTGAAAGCTGCGTAATTTAGTATCTTAGATCTCTAGGAGGATAACAAATGGCAACAGACTTGGCTTACTACCAAAAACTGCTCAGTAATGGCAACTATAAGGCAATTAACTGGGATCGAGTTTCAGATGCAATTGATAAAAGTACTTGGGAAAAGTTAACCGAACAATTTTGGTTAGACACCCGGATTCCAGTTTCCAACGACATGGCAGACTGGCGTGAATTAGATGATGATCACCGGTGGGTTGTGGGACACGTCTTCGGCGGTTTGACGCTGCTGGATACGTTACAATCACAAGACGGTCTGCAAGCACTCCGTCGCAACGTCTTAACTTCACATGAAACGGCCGTACTAAATAACATCCAGTTCATGGAATCCGTTCATGCGAAGAGTTATTCAACGATTTTCGAGACGCTGAACACACCGGACGAAATCAACGAAATTTTTGACTGGAGTGACAGTGAAGAGTTTCTTCAATCAAAGGCCCAATGGATCTATAAGCTTTATGATAATATCGATGAAGATCCATTGAAGCAAAAAGTAGCAAACGTCTTCTTGGAAACTTTCCTGTTCTATTCTGGTTTCTATACACCACTGTACTACTTGGGACACAACCAATTGCCAAACGTGGCCGAAATCATCAAACTAATCTTGCGAGACGAAAGTGTCCATGGCACCTATATCGGTTACAAGTTCCAATTAGGCTTCAAGGAACGTTCTGAGAAACAACAAGCTGAATTTAAAGACTGGATGTTTGATTTCTTATACAAGCTCTACGAAAATGAGGAAAACTACATTCACTTAGTTTACGATCAAATCGGCTGGTCTGATGAAGTCTTAACCTTCAGTCGTTACAACGCTAACAAAGCGCTAATGAACTTAGGACAAGACGCCCTCTTCCCAGACACGGCAGAAGACGTTAATCCCGTTGTCATGAACGGTATCTCAACTGGGACTTCTAACCATGATTTCTTCTCACAAGTTGGGAATGGCTACCGGTTAGGTCAAGTTGAAGCCATGCAAGACACCGACTACGATATTGGTGATCCAGACGATTAATCAACACGTTAGTTAGTAAAAATGCGGCGCCTATGTGGGCCGCATTTTTGATAGCAAATTTTATCTTGGGGGTAGTTTAGAATGGCAATTCATAATATCTGTGTTTTTTGTGGGTCGAACTCTGGTTTGGATCCCGCATTTAGTGACAAAACGGTGGCGCTCGGTCAATACTTGGCCGCTAACGATTACCAACTCGTCTATGGCGGTGGCGACCATGGGTTAATGGGAAAAGTCGCCAAGGCAACTATGGATGCTGGTGGCCGCGTTATCGGGATCATCCCGCATTTTCTGGTTGCCAGGGAACTCGCATTTAAGGACGTCACAACTTTTATCGAAACGCGCACGATGACCGAACGCAAGGAAAAGATGCTTCACCTCGCCGATGCCTTTATCGTCTTACCTGGCGGGTTTGGCACCTTTGAAGAGTTCTTACAAATGTTATCTTGGAGTCAGATGGATATTCACCAAAAGCCAATTGCACTCTACAACATCGACGGCTTCTACGACGACCTAGTCGCCATGCTACAAAAAACCGCCGACTTAGGATTTGCCCCTGAGGCTAACCTCGACCTATTCATTAATGGGCATGATCTTGACGAAATTTTCGCTGGTTTCCATGATTTCAAACATGTATTACCGCCTAAGTATACGAACTAAATAATCTACGCATTGTGCTAGTTGATTTGTCATGAATCATGATTAAAAATGGCTATTTCTAATTTTAAAAGCTATCAACCGAGTCCGCTGAAAAGTGTGCAATTTAGAACCAAAATTACTTGATTAGTGCTTCCCTACGCCGACTTCCAGGCATTCCTGCCGGGATTGTATTTGAATGTCAGTTATTGACGGGCTCAACCTTAGTTAAAATAGTCGTTGTTTCATATACAGTAACAGTTTGAGATGCAATTATTTGGATTAGCAATAGTTGCAATCATCTATTCGTTTTTTAGTTGTCATGCTAATAATTAAGTATTTCAAACAACCGCCTTAGACTGACGCTATAGTTAGCTAAAAGTTACACACACCAAATATTCCACAATCAATTGTACCAAGGGATGTGATCGTTTATCAGCTATTCGAGCGGCCTACCGAAACGTGCTCGGTACCGCAACCCGTAGTCCCTCACAAGCTTGAGACTGGAGGGGCTGGGTGCCAATGCTCAAGGGCGAAGTTCTTCTTGTCCGGGTGATTTCCCCGGGCTAGAAGAAGACTCGTATTTGAAATTGCGCAGTGGGTTTCTGCGTGAGTTCAAATCGATGTCCGCCCTGTTCCAGCAATTGGCACCCAGCCCCGGAGGTCGGCATAGGACGCGCATATACTGACGAATAGTCATCCAACTAACTGGCACGTTTTAATCATGATTCATACTAAATAATAACTAGCACAATGCGTAATAATCTAGTTTATTCGAAATAAATCTAGTGCTTCTGCCACAATTAATTCAGCCCTCATCATATTAGTCGGTTGAATTCTAAAGTCATCATGAAAAATGCCCCATCATTGCTTCTCGCAGTGATGGGGCATTTTGCTATGTCATTAACGATACTTACTTTACGACATACTATTCAGTTATTTCAATCGTTTCAACAACCACACTGGCCGATGCCGCTCAGACTTGTGCACCCGGGTATTAACAACTTGTAGCAATTGTAAAATGGTGAAAATTAGCGAATTACGCTTCCGGTACGCAATGTACTTTGGTTCCCACTCGGTCACATACTTCTCCTTGTACGACCGTAATCCCTGAAAACCATATAACTGATAGCCATATTCGTAAATTAAATGAGCAATTTTTTCTTGAATAAAACTGTAGCGTGAAACACCTACGCCGGACAACGGGGCCATTCCCATATTGAAATAGGCATAGCCATCGTCACGCGCCTGTTCAAATAAGTGCACAAAGACCGTGTCCATAATGCCGGATGGCGCTGACTTGCTCGACCGCATTAAGTCAATTGAAGTCGTCTGATGATTCCCCTGCGGCATAATATTCGCAAACGCGACAATTCGGTGGTCAGAATCATAAACGACCGCTACAGGTGCCTGATTGAGATACTGCTCATCAAAAAATCCGAGCGAGAATCCTTTTTCCGTCTCACCTGCTAACCAACTATCCGATACGGCCCGTAATTCAGCCATGACGTCAGCACTGAACGGTGGCTGCAAGATGGCAAACTCATAGTGATCCCGGGTAAACTTATTCATTAGGGCCCGTTCACCCCGTAGCCGTTTACCAGCCAAACTAAAGTCTGCCAATTTAACGTGCCCTTCTTCACCGGTTTTGATAAAGTCAAAGCCCATTTCGTGTAGGCGCATCGTCAGCATCTCACTAATTTCGTAAAAGACTAACGAGCAACCGTCACTATCTGCGTCATCCAATAACTGTTCCAAGGCAGCTTGTAATACCGCTTGATTACCGAATGGCTCTCCCATAATAATCAGTTTATCGGCCTTCTGTTGGTATAAGAAAATCAGTTGATCGACCCCATCGACTTGATAGTAATATGCTAACTTATCATTCAAATAAGCCAAGTGTGAGATTTCATTGCCGCCATAAGTTTCAATCACTTGTTTGACCCGAGCCGCATCCATCTTTTGACGCAATCGGGCGTTATACCCACTCGCAAAGTAGCGGTACATAATAATCAAAATCATTGCCGCTAAGACTAACCCAATCACCCCAAATAACCAGAGTTTTTGTGATGGGAAGAACAGGGCTTCAGGAACCGCGTGGCGATGATGAATTTGGGGCGCGTTATAGACCCCCACAATCGTATACAAGATAAAGGTTACCACGTAAACGCAGCTAACCCACAGCGTTTGTCCCCATGAAAAAGCCAATCGATCACGATAATAAGCATGCCGCGACAAGGCCACTAGCGCTAGAATCACAACTAAGAAAATCACAAATTTCATCGAAATCGCATCATAAACGACAAGCCAGCGAATCGTATTCAAAATGGCAATCAATAGGACGATCACCGTTGGCCAAAAAGCTTTTTTGACCCGCCCAGCAGTTCCCAACGCCACCCCAATTAGTAAAAAGGCCATAATAATGCTGCTGGCCTGATTAATAAAGAAAAAGGTGTACGGATAAAACTGCAAGAAGAGCTTATTGTTATACGCAAAGTTAGGAACCGTCGACATCAACAACATCAGAAAGCCAGAAAAGTAGAGAAAAACCGTCAGTACCATCTGGGCAACGCGTTGTAATGCCTGCTTGGGAATACCCGCTAAACGCACGTTTAAGCGATGGCCGGTGTCATGGATGAATAAGACCAACCCGATGGCAAACGGGATAATATAGTAGAATAACCGGTAAAATAAGAGCCATGCGACTGCGTCTGGTCGCGAAACTCCGACCGCACCGAGGCCAAAAATCATGAAAACGTCGAATGACCCAATACCACCGGGTACCATTGATACTTCACCAACAACCGAAGCAATCACGAATAACGGCACGACCGCCGCAAAATCAATGGGTAATCCCATAAAGTTTCCAATTAATAAGAAGAACAGCACACAGCCGGTCCATTCACCAAACGAACCACTCAACAACCGAACGACGTTGCCGAGCGTAAGGCCATCGAAGAATTCCGAATCGTTGACTCGTGTAAAAATAAAGATGGCTGGAAAATACAGTGCGCCACCGACGAGCCAGATCCAGTAACTGCCGTACATATTTCCAATGCCAAAACCATAGACTAACACGAGTGAAATCATACAATACAATGATAACCCCGAAACTAGAAACAAAGCGATCTTGGAAATAGCAAACACGATTTGTTTCTTGGTGGCTTCGCGATTATAAAAGTTAGCTCGCAGCGAGGCACCCAGGACACCCCCAAAGCCACCAATATTCGTAAACGTATTAGTAATCCACCCAGCTTTTAAAATATATCCAAGTGAATAATGGTTGGGTAAAAACTTCGTAATCATGACATCATACGTCAGCATCGGTGTCACTGCAATAATGCCAATCACGACCATACTCAGCAAATGCCACCAGCTTTGCGAAGCGAGGGCGTTCGCCAACTGCGCGCCACTGACCTCCTTCGCAATTTTACCGACTTCCGTAATCACAAATAACAGGACGGAGAACACAAATAATGCTTTGATGATCCCCATGCGTTTATTGAGTGCCGTCCCGATTTTCTGTAACGTTGCCTTCAAAAAAATTCCCCCATTGGTGTGTTTGTTCTTATTATCGCAATCTTAGTCTGTTTATACAACCGTTATAAGTGGTTGATAACCGCTACAAGCCGAAGCCACCACCGTATTAGAGCATGATTATTTTAAATATTCGCTACTAAAGTATTTTCGAATGGCTGTTAGTATTCAGCGCGCATTATGATTAATCATCAAAATTAATTCCAACATAAACCAATATTAATTGATTTTTAGTTAACAAACTTGCTTTACCAACCTTTACCGTTTATGTATAATTAAAGTGATACATAATCAAGGAGGAATTTCTTATGCACCATGCTAAAAAACTCGTCGTTGCACTAACGAGTCTTCTCATCTTAACTGGTTGTACCACTGGCAATCAACCGGCCGCCAACCACACCAGTGTCAAAACCAAGACTGTGCGCGTTGAAAAACGAACCACTGCTAATAAAGCCGCCTGGGCGAAAGCAAAAGCCGCTAGCCGGGCTAACGCGGCCTCAGCCAAAGCGCTCAGCTCAAGTACGACCCAACTTGCAATGGCGACCAGTCAGGCCAAGCGCCAGTCCGAACAACTAAAAGAAAAGCATGACGACGCAATGGCCTCATCAAAATCAGCAGCTAGTGAAGTAGCCGCGCAATCACGTTCCCAGTCAGAAGCCCAGTCCGTCGCGGCGGTTAGCCAATCTAAGCAAGCGGCCAAAGCTAGCAGTCAAGCGGCGGCACAGAATCAACAAACTCAGACGAGCACTGCAACCACGAGCCGAGAGAATAATTTTTCTGGTGATACCGACACCGCCCAAACTGGGCGTATTGTAGGTAACCGCAACTCTAAAATTTATCACGTCGAAACGGGTCAAAACTACCGGATGGCCGGTAAAAATGCCGTTTACTTTAGTACGGAAGCCGAAGCGCAAGCCGCTGGTTACCGTAAGTCACTTCGATAGGAGGAGCTCTTCATGGCATTAATCGGCACCATCTTATTATTTGCAACCCTGTATTGGTTCTGGCGCTTACATCGTCGCTACCGTGGCCGTCAATGGTGGCGGCATAGTTGGCCAGCCGTGATTGCATTGCTTGTCAGCTTTAGCATTCTCGGCACGGCTGATGAATCCACTCAGCCAACGGTGAAGACAAAAACTGTTACTAAGACACACTTAGTAACAGCTCATAATGACAAACAATTGACGGCACTTCAAGCAGCCAATCGTGCTTCTGCTAGCAGCTTAAAGCAGGCCGTGCAAAAGCTTTCAAGTAGCCAAAAACATATTGACGAACTCAAGACTAAAAACAAGCAAGCTGGCGCAACTTCAACAACAGCACCAACCAAGGTTAGTGCTGACCATAACCCAAGTAACGCTGCGTTGGCTAGTAAAACCTACAACGGCCAACAAACAATCACTGTTAATCAGAATCAGCCCGCATTCACCACTAAGGATCTCAGTACGAGTCAGGGTGGCTGGCAACAATACGGCAACTTAGACTCATTTAACCGAGTAATGGCCGCTAATGCCCTCCTAAATCAGTCACTGATGCCCAAAGCTGAACGTGAGGCCTTGAATGTTCGACCAACTGGCTGGCATAACAAACGCATTAGTAGCGGTTGGCTTTATAACCGTAGTCACCTGATTGGCTATCAATTAACTGGTCAGAACAACAATATTAAGAACCTCATGACTGGAACTCGTTCCTTGAATGATCCTGAAATGACTACTTATGAAAATCAAGTTGCAGCCTATTTGAAAGAAAGTCCTAAAAACTACGTCCGCTATCAAGTAACCCCCATTTTCAAAGGTAACGAACTGTTAGCCCGCGGTGTACACATGCGTGGTCAGTCAGTTGGTAGCAATGCCGTTAGTTTTAATGTCTACATTTTCAATATTCAGCCCGGTATGACCCTGAACTATGCTGATGGCACTAGTCAGGTCAATCACTAACAATTATAGGTCCATCGTAGTCAGCTTGTTTTTAAGCACCAACTTATCACATGCCAGTTATAAAAATGATGATACGCTGCTAACCACAAAATCAATCCAAGTGAAATTCTAAAGTGATTACCCAACAAGACGCCATATGGCAAATCTGTTGGGCTTTTTTATTACTTAAACCACAGCAGTTGTGATGCAACTATGAGTCGCCACAATAATAAGGTGGCTGACATCATGGCACTACCAACACTTAGATTAATCGTAAATTCTTAGTACGCGTCATGTGCGTAGTCATTCACCTGTTGCATCCCCAAATTAGCGATCAAACACACCTGCGGATATAAAAAAAACCACACCCCATAATAGGATGTGGTTTGATGACGTTCCGTTAAGTAAATGATTACTTAAGGGTAACGACACCACCAACTTCTTCAAGCTTAGCTTTCATATCGTTGGCTTCGTCTTCTGAAACGCCTTCTTTGATGATTGAAGGTACGTTATCAACAAGACCCTTGGCATCTTTCAAGCCAAGACCAGTGATATCACGAACGGCCTTAATAGCCTTAACCTTTTGGTCACCAGATTCAGTTAATTCAACATCGTATGAATCCTTAGCAGCAGCAGCGTCGCCACCAGCAGCACCGGCAACAGCAACTGGAGCTGAAGCTGAGACATCGAATTCTTCTTCGATAGCCTTAACTAAGTCGTTTAAATCTGAGATTGAAGCTTCTTTTAATGAGTCGATAATAGCATCTTTATCAAAAGCCATTTTTTGTTCCTCCATTTTATATGAACTTATATTTTAGTTTTTTTAACACGCTGACAGCAAATTAAGCTGCGTCTTCGTCGCCTTTTTCAGCAACCGCCTTAACAGCGTATGCAACGTTACGAACAGGTGCTTGTAACAAGTTAGCGATCGTAGCCAATAATTCTTCACGTGATGGCATCGTAGCGTATTCTTGAACAGTTTCAAGATCAGCAACTTTACCTTCGATCACGCCACCCTTTAATTGAAGGGCGTCAGCGGTCTTCGCGAAGTTAGCCAAGATCTTTGCAGGAGCAACTGGGTCTTCTTCAGAGAAGGCAACGGCAGTAGGACCAGCAAATACAGGTTTTAAGTCTTCAAATCCGGCCTTGTCAGCGGCACGCACCATGATCTTGTTCTTGATAACGCGCATCTTAACACCGGCTTCACGTAATTGCTTACGTAAATCAGTTACTTGTTCAACCGTCAAACCACGGTAATCAACAACGATGGCTGATACTGAGTTCTTCAATTGTTCTGCAACTTCTTCGACTTCTTGTGCTTTAACAGCAATTGTTTCTTTACTCAACAGATTCACCTCCCAGAATTTTGGTTCAGGGATTTATAAAAAAATCCCTATGTCCACCAAGACATAGAGAAAAAACAATGTCCTCGGCAGGTAGATTAAGGCCGTTAAGCCGCCTGAGTCTTAGGTAGAGATATTACTTAACCTCTAGTAATCTATCACAGATCACCCACGGGGTCAATTGTTTTCAGAACTTAATCTTTAAAATGATGCTAAATCAACACGTACCGCTGGGGTAAAGGTTGAAGTAACAACCAAGTTTTCGATGAAAGTCCCACGTACTGAGGCTGGACGAGCTTTAACGATGGTGTCTTCAATAGTCTTGAAGTTACCAACTAACTTGTCAGTATCAAATGATACCTTGCCAACAGGAACATGAACGTTACCGTCACGGTCAGTCCGGTAAGTCACCTTACCAGCTTTTGAATCGTTAACGGCTTTAGCAACGTCCATCGTAACCGTACCAGTCTTAGGGTTAGGCATTAAGCCTTTAGGTCCAAGAACCCGACCTAAACGACCAACTTGGGCCATCATGTCAGGGGTAGCGATTGCGACGTCAAAGTCTAACCAACCGTCTTGGATCTTCTGAACTAAATCAGTTTCACCAACAAAGTCAGCACCGGCTGCTTCAGCTTCTTTAGCCTTGTCACCCTTAGCGAAAACGATAACGGTTTGATCTTTACCGGTACCATTAGGAAGGACAACCGCGCCACGAAGTTGTTGGTCGGCTTGCTTTGTATCAACGTTTAATTTGAAGGCAACTTCAACAGTTGCATCAAATTTTGCGAAATCCATTTTTTTAACCAAGTCTACCGCTTCAGTTACATCGTAAGCTTTGTCACGATCAACGAGCTTAGCGGCTTCTTGGTATTGTTTACTTTTCTTTGCCATCTAAGTGTTTTCCTCCTTGCAAATGTGGTTCAAACGGAGATTTCCTCCCACTTGACACATTCATTTTGATGAAGTGTCCGACATACTCAACAGTACTGAATTAGCCTTCGACGGTGAATCCCATACTCCGAGCAGTACCTTCGATCATGCGCATAGCTGCTTCAACATCAGCTGCGTTTAGATCTTGCATTTTAGTTTCGGCGATTTGCTTAACTTGATCTTTGGTTACAGTTGCAACCTTCTTCGTGTTAGGTTCACCGGAACCACTTTCAACACCGGCAGCTTTCTTTAATAGAACGGCAGCAGGTGGGGTCTTAGTGATGAAGTCGAATGAACGATCTTCGTACACCGTAATCACAACGGGGATGATCATACCTGCTTGATCAGCAGTACGAGCATTGAAATCCTTTGTGAAACCCATGATATTGATACCTGCTTGACCTAAAGCTGGGCCAACTGGCGGAGCAGGTGTTGCTTTGCCCGCAGGAATTTGTAATTTAACAACGTTAGCTACTTTTTTAGCCACGAGACATTCCTCCTTAGTCCGTGATGTGGTAAATGGAGCTGAGTTTTTGCTCCTCCCACGTAAACGTGCATACGTGACGCACAAATGTCATTATAGCATATCTATTTTTCACCAGCAACCTTTTTTGTGGTATCTGGATATAAAAATTGGACGATTTGCCGATCAACTTCGTAATTTTCATGTAGTCGTGAATGGCGTGCATTCTTGCCATGTACCACAAATTCTTGATACTGGTCACGTGTTGGCCGCAATAAGAAGCGCAACGACAGTGCACTATTTAAAGCGACCGCCCCATCACTTTGCACCGCATCGCCAATGTTACCCGCAATATTCAAATACGAAATCGTATTTGGCAATCGTTGGAGCGTTCGCAAAAAATAATTATAAACGGGCGTGGTTTTAGTTGGGCCAGTTGCCGTCAACGGGTGGTTTTCAATCGGATAAGTATTTTGCCCGACCTCACTATCATTGAACGGCGCCCCAATTGTGACAACCTTGCGGACTTCTGGCAAATTCACCAGTTTAGCTGCCGTTGTGAGGTATTGAAATAAGACAACCCCACCCATTGAATGGGCCACTAAATTAATCGTTTGAACATGTTCATGCGCAATTAAATACTGAACGACCGCCAACACGCCAGCTGCTTGCTGTCGTACGGCAACTCGCGGCGTGGCAAAAATCAGCTGCACCATTGGTCGATAAGCATCTAGCTCACCGGTCACATGGGGATGATTGTGCCGATCGATCATCACAACTAGTGACTTATTGGCAATACCGCCCGCCGTAAAACGTTGCAGCATACCACCAAATGAAAACCGATTGCCCGCATAACCTGGAATAAACAACGTAACGGCACTATCATCCGCTGAATTAGCTGGTATCGGTTGCCGCAAATGCTGCGGCCGCCCATACTGCCAAAATTTAAACGTGATTCGACTCAAAATACCGAACACTAAGACGCCGATGATGACTAAAATTACTTCTGCCAAGATGGTCCACCAGCTTACTTAATTAAAATTAACTACCGAATCTGGTCAACTTGATCGAAGTCCAATTCAGTACTTGTTTCCCGACCAAACATATTGATATTAACCTTGAGCTTCATCTTTTCGTTGTCAATTTCCGTGATTTCGCCGGAAAGACCAGAGAAGGCCCCGTCAATGATCGTCACTTGTTCGCCAACTTCGACATCCAATTCGGTATGACGAGCGCTCATCCCTAATTGATGCAAGATTTGTTCCGCTTCATCTGGTAACAATGGTGTTGGTTTACTACCTTGCCCATGTGATCCTAAGAACCCAGTAACACCTGGTGTATTCCGAACAATATACCAAGCTTGATCCGTCATGACCATTTCAACCAAGACGTAACCAGGGAAGATCTTCTTCATTTCGACCTTATCTTTCCCATTCTTGACTTCATGTGCTTCTTCTTCGGGCACAACGACACGGAAGATATTATCTTCCATTCCCATGGATTGAATACGGGATTCCAAGTTAGAACTAACCTTGTTTTCATAACCAGCATAGGTATGTAGGACATACCATCTTTTTTCAACAGACTCGACCATTATTTTTCTCCTTTAAAATGTCTTTTGGCAAAATAAAAAAACCTCGTTTGCACGAAGTTTTCTTTCAATGCCATTATTATAACAAAATTTTATTCAAAAAGCCATTAATGCCAGCTTGTTAACATTTGTAATAATAATTGAATAATCCAATCAAACAAAGCGAAAAACGCCACGAAGAACAGTGATGTTGAGACAACTGTCCAAGAATCACGACGATTTTCACGCCAAGTCGGCCAGGTCACTTTTTTCATTTCGTGTCCAACTTGACCAAAAAATTTAAATAAGCGCATGTCTAATCCCCCTACCGCGTTTCACGATGAAGTGTGTGTTTACCACAATATTTACAAAATTTCTTAACTTCTAAGCGGTCAGTTCGATTCGGGTTAGCATCAATCGTGTAGTTTCGTGAACCACAAACGGTACATGCCAGTGCAACTTTTTTCTGTGCCATCGACAAAACCTCCATAATAAATCAGGTATAACATTAGCATGGAACTTTTCGAATGTCAATTTCAGGCAGCGGCTTGTAACAAGTCCCGCATCTTCTTACGACACCGATCCGTGGCATTAATCACCTGGGACACCTCGACGTGCCGACTCAGTGCGATCCGTTCCGGTGAATGCCCCGCTAACAGATCGGCAAAGACAAGGCCTTCAAACGGCGAGCAAACGGTCGGAAAAGTTCGGACCTGTTCACGAACATGAACCACGTCTAAGGTTGAAATGTGGGTTGTTTGCAGCTTACAAAGTGTGTCTTCATCATCAACATCAAGTGACAACAACTCACCCTCTGGACGGCGCTTGCGAGCTTGGGTCCGCCGAATATGATCAATAATCTGATTACTCAATAGTACCCGGTAGTAAGCACCAAAACTGCATAATCGCAGCCGCTGATATTTCTTAGCAGCCCGATAAACTGCAATCCGGCCTTCTTGGAGCCAATCATCTTCATCGAAGTTCCGTACATAATATTGACGCCGCAGCCGCCAAACAACCGGCGCATACTGCCGAGCCAGTGCTCCAATACTCATATCATCACCAGCGGCAGCTAAGCAGATCAATTGCTGTTCATTCACGTGACATTCCTCGCTTCTGAGTTAGTTTCAGAAACCGCACCCCCGAATATCTGTACAGCTAATATACCGGGTCAACACTGCCATCACAAGCGAACGAACGTTTTATTTTATCTACCGCAATCCCACAGAAATTCCATTATGCGTCATTATTAAAACCCACATAAATCTTCCATCTATAAACCTAATAGTGCCGTATTGCCCGAATTATTCGTAGCGCTAAAAATCGTTAAGTGATCTTAAAATCCAAAGTCACAAGCAACCAGCTAATTTAACAATGATCACTGCTAATTCAAGCGGCCTAACATCATACCATTACTTACGATGGTGCTTAACGTGATTACGCTCTAATTGTTGACGATACTGATCTAATGCTGACAGTTGATCATCATTCCATGGCGATTTGCGAACAGCCCCAAGGTCCTGAGTGCGCACAGCCGTGTGGCGCACCTCTTTCAAGGCAGTCTTAACTCGTTGACGCAATTCCAAGGCAGGTACTCGTAACGCACCTTCCGAAAAAATCACCCACTGTTCTGCTTGGTCACTAGTTGCGACTGTCACTTGGAGAACCCGTGATTGCTTTTCACCCGCATACTTTTCAATATAACTATCAGCAGTCTGATCCTTACTCGTCCAAATAATTTCAAGATCAGCTTGCCGATAACTCTTAGAATTACCTGGCACGTACATCGCATCAAACACCAAGCTAATATTAAGACCCGTAATTTTTTTATATTCCGTCAACATGCTAATTAGCTCATCACGAGCTTGGGGTAACCGGTCCGTTTGTTTTAAATGATTGAGTTCCGGCCAATTACCAATCATATTATAAGCATCGACAATTAATAATTGTTGTTTCATATTATTTTCCCAGTGGATGCCGAGACGTGTAGCCTTGATAAATTAATAGGCTGGCTGCCACACTCGCATTCAAACTTTGAACGTGCCCAATCATTGGAATCGTTAGCATTTCATCGACACTCTTTTTGAGTAACGGTGAAATCCCCTTGCCCTCATTGCCAATAATCAAACCAACGGCACCAGAGGCATCCCACTGCCGGTAATCCGTCCCGTTCATGTCGGTTCCAAAAATCCAGAGACCCGCTTCTTGTAATTGTTTAACGGTTTGAACTAAATTAGTGACCCGAGCAACTTTCACGTGTTCGATGGCCCCCGTAGAAGTCTTCGCCACCGTACTGGTTAATCCAACGGCCCGGCGCTTTGGAATAATGATACCGTGAGCACCGGCCGCATCCGCTGTCCGCATAATCGAACCTAAATTATGTGGATCTTCGATATTATCTAAGATCAAGAAAAACGGTGCTTCATTCTTAGCCTTAGCAACCGCAAACAAATCATCAATCGTTGCATATTCAAAAGCAGCCACCCCGACGGCAACTCCTTGATGATTGGCATTATCGGTTAGTCGATCTAGCTTTTGTTTTGGCACGTACTGTACGATCAAATTGCGTTTTTTAGCAATCTTAGCGATGTCATTCAGCACATCCGCTTGTAATCCACTTTGGATAAAAACTTTGTTAATTTGCTGATCACTTTTAATCGCCGCCATCGCGGGGTGCCGACCAATCACAAAATCAGCTGCTGTCTGGTCCTGTTCGTTATTTGACATTGGAAACCCGCCCTTCATCAACTTGTTTAATGCACCACTGTGCAAGTTCCGCAATCCGATCCGTCTGCTGGGTCAATTGTAAATACCCAAAAACAGCTTCAAACCCAGTCGAAATCCGATAAGTCACAACATCAGTGTGCTTAGCCGACGTGTGACTCTTTGCATTGCGTCCGCGCTTAAAAACATCTACTTCGGTCGGTGTTAAAACATCTTCAACCTGCATCCGTTCAATCAACGCCGCTTGGGCCTTGGCTGAAACGTAGTGCGTCGCATGGTGATGCAACTTAGTGGCCTTAGTAAAACCACTCTCAATCAAATGTTGCCGAATAAACGGTTCATACACCGCGTCACCAAGGTACGCGAGTGCAATTCCGTTTAACTGCTGATAATCAACTTGCATATTATTCCTTTCTAAACCGCACACCCTGAGGCGTATCTTCTAAAATAATTCCCTGAGCTTTCAAGTCATCACGAATCTGGTCAGCCTTAGCAAAATCCTTAGCTTGACGTGCTGCTTCTCGTTCGTCGATCAATGCTTGAATCGCGTCATCGGCAAGTACTTCACCGGTGGCTTCAAAGGTAACTCCGAACACGCCTGTCAAGTTAGCCAATGCAGTTTGTAGCGCAAGCAGGGTGTCCTTTTGAACCGTCGATTTCGCCGCATAGACATTTGCCAGCTTAGCCAGCTCATATACTGCAGCTACGCCGTTTTGAACATTGAAATCATCATCCATTGCGGTTCCAAAGTTAGCCGTAAGGGTCTGCAATTGCTCAGATACCGCGGCATCTGCCCCACTTGTGGCATCTTGCAAGCGGAAAGTAAGATTACGATAGGCATTACGTAACTTATCTAAGTTATTAGCCGCTTCATCTAAGTTGGCCTGCGTATATTGAATTGGTCGCCGGTACTGGGTCGTCGCCATGAAGAACCGTAGCACTTGTGGATCGACCGTTTTAATAATATCGTGGACCGTCACAAAGTTACCCAGTGACTTACTCATCTTTTCATTGTCGTCGCCAACCGTCACAAAACCATTGTGCAACCAATAGTTGGCAAATGTCTTGCCAGTCTTCGCTTCACTCTGGGCAATTTCATTTTCATGATGTGGAAACTCAAGATCTTGACCGCCACCGTGAATATCGAACGTATCACCCAAGTATTTCGTGGACATGACTGAGCATTCGATATGCCAACCGGGTCGGCCCGCGCCCCATGGCGATTCCCATGAGATTTCACCGGGCTTAGCAGCTTTCCAAAGGGCAAAATCAATTGGGTCTTCTTTACGATCGGTTTCTTCATCAGCAGTATGCTGACTAGCTCCCACTTCTAGATCATCAATTCGTTGGTCGGATAGTTGACCATACTTCTTAAATTTACGAGCGCGGTAATACACGTCGCCAGCTGATTCGTAAGCGTAACCTTTTTCAATTAGTGCTTGAACAAACGCAATAATCTCCGGAATATTTTCCGAAGCCCGTGGGTGCACCGTGGCTGGTTCAATATTGACTGCCGTCGTATCTTCCATAAAGGCCTTAATGAATCGATCAGCAACTGCTGGCACCGTGGTGTGATCTTCAGCGGCACGTTTGATCAGCTTATCATCCACATCCGTGAAGTTGGAGACATAGTCAACGTGGTAACCGCAATATTCAAAATACCGTCGAATGGTATCAAAGGCAATCGCGGAACGCGCATTACCGATATGAATGTAATTGTAAACGGTCGGCCCACAGACATACATTTTCACAACTCTGGGGGTGATGGGTTTAAACGGTTCTTTTTGACGCGTTAACGTATTAAAAACACTTAACATATTGGCGACAACTCCTTTCAATTAACTCATTACTTTTGATGATAGTTTACCATGTTTGAATCACAAATAAAAAGCATCCTTCATACTGCGGAACTTAAACTCCGCCATACAAAAGATACTTTCATATGCAGTCATGCTCGCCTGAATGATTCTCGTTACCCTCATGAGGGTCAACAATCACATAGCGATTTGCATATTAACCGCACTTTTCATCAATAGTATTGTCCGTTTATGGTGACCGCCATACCTGACAACCATCGATCAACTAATTTTTATGATCCAATCATTACTTGGCAAGTTCTGCGATCATAGCATCAAGATGCTTTTTAGTCGTTTCACGTCCTAGTAATTCAATTGTCTCTGGCAATTCCGGTCCGTGCATTTCGTGGGAAACGGCGATCCGGATCGGCATGTATAATGCGCGGCCCTTGATCTTAGTATCCTTCTGAATGCTCTTGATCGTCTTTTGAATGGCCGTCGCTTCGAAGACGTCAATGTCTTCGATTCGTTGCCGGAATTCCTTTAAGACAGGCAGTGCCGTATCATTATCAAGTTCGGCCTTAGCTTCATCATTGATATCAGCTGGGCCATTGAAGAAGAGGTCTGCCAAATCAACAATTTGACCGGTGTAGCTCATTTGGTTCTTGAATAGTGAAACCAACGTCCGGGTCCATTCGATCTGACTCATATCTGGCCGTTGTGGTAACCGGCCGGCCTTGATCAATTGGCGAATTGACATTGCAAAGACTTCATTTTCGTCAGCCTTCTTAATGTATTGGTTATTCACCCATTCCAACTTCTTGCCATCAAAAGCGGCTGGCGACTTGCTCAACCGCTTTTCATCATACATCTTGATGAATTCACGTTTGCTGAACAATTCGCTTTCGCCAACTGGTGACCATCCCAAGAGAATGATGAAGTTGAGCATCGCTTCTGGTAAGTAACCCAATTCACGGTATTGTTCGATGAATTGTAACACGGTCTCGTCACGCTTACTTAACTTCTTACCAGTTTCGGTATTAATAATTAAACTCATGTGACCGAACTTCGGTGGTTGCCAACCAAAAGCTTCGTAAATCATTAATTGCTTTGGTGTATTAGCAACGTGGTCATCACCGCGGAAGACGTGGCTAATTTCCATCATATGGTCATCAACAACCACCGCAAAGTTATACGTTGGCATCCCGTCACGTTTTTTGATGACAAAGTCGCCACCAACCGTCTTAGATTCAAACGAAACGTTTCCTTTAACCATGTCATCCCAAGCATAGGTCGTGTTTTCTGGGACGTGGAACCGAACAACCGGTTGGATACCAGCTTCCTTAGCTGCCGCAATCTTCGCCTGTTTTTCATCTTCCGTCATGCCAGCAAATTCATAGACGTAGTGTGGCATTTCTTTGCGCGCCTTTTGAGCTTCGCGTTGCGCCGATAATTCATCTTCCGTCATGTAAGATTCGTAGGCTTTACCTTCATCAATTAATTGTTGAATCAACGGGTCATAGATTGATTTCCGTTCGGATTGACGGTAAGGGCCAAAGTCGCCACCCTTATCTGGACCTTCGTCCCAATCAATTCCTAACCACGTTAAGTTATCCATCTGACTCTTTTCACCGTCTTTAACATTCCGCTTTAAGTCGGTGTCTTCGATCCGAAGAATGAACTTTCCCTTATTATGCCGGGCAAATAAATAGTTAAACAATGCAGTCCGAGCATTACCAATGTGTAAATGGCCAGTTGGACTTGGTGCGTAACGCACACGAATCTTGCTCTTTGCCAATGTGATTAACGCCTCTTTCGTATTTTTTCATTTTTAAATGTTACGCCGGAACCTTCCTAGTCAACCAGAATATTCCGACTTTCACTTGCTTATCCAGTTTACCATGTTTACCGCTAAAAATTAAGGTTTCGGACCGAACCCGTTGTAAAATATTGAAACAGATTTACATCAGCCAAACGCGTTGTGTTAATTAATCTACCATGAATCATGATTAAAACGTACCGATTTTAGCTTATTGTTCGTCAGCACGCGTTCGTCCTAGTCCGACCTCCGGGGCTGGGTGACAATTGCTGGAACGTAAGCCGACGTCGATTTGAGCTAACGCCCAACCCGCGTCATCTCAAATACGAGTCTTATTCTAAGCCGGAAGCAACCCACTTCCAGCTAAGAATAATTTGGCTACTGAGCATTGTCACCCAGCCCCTCCAGTCTCAAGAGTGCGAGGGGCCACGAATTGAAGCCGAGCATTGCCCAGCCAACGGATTAATACGGTCTTGGCATTAGTTCGTTGGCGTAGCAAGCACAGGCTTTAGTGGCACCGAACACATTTCGGTAAGCCACTCGAATGGCTAATGAACGACCACTTAACTTGGTGCAATTAGTTGTTGAATATCTTGATACTGGGACTTCAATTGAACGTTAAGTTATCATTGACCATTTTTAGACTTCTCAATAGTTAGTATGGTTATCGAGAAACCGTTAATCTGTCATAATATCAGTGCAAGCTGACAGTCAAATGACAAAATTTCTGTTTGTGAAAAACAACAATCAGTTTATCAAAAATTGGGTACGCCTATGTCTGCCATTCGAATACTGTCCCGACTGGAAGGCGTTTCGGCCAATGCCAAGTGGTGAAATTCCACTTGGCAAGCGTTTTTGGCTTGGTTAGTGGAAGGCCAGCATTTGAGACATGCACTTCGGCTCAAATCTGTGCCCACCACGTTCCGGCAATTGGCCGAAATGCCTGGAGGTCGGCCTAGGAAGCACCAACCAAACAGTTCTACGCCAACCAGAACTATTTCCAGCGGGCTTAAGCTGGCCGCTTTTGACTTTAACTAATCGGCACGTTTTAATCATGGCTCATCCTAAAACCCACTAGTATAGTGCATAATATAGTAAGCCAAGGATACTTCTATTGGTGTCCCAATCTAAGGATTAACAAAAGCGGTAGCAGCCCAACAGATGAGCTACTACCGCTTCGTGATTGTTCAACCGCTTAACGCCGGTTGTTTCGATTGTTATTGTGATTATTGTTATGCTTATTACTATCTTCAGCATGATCTGGGATACCGCGATTAGCGTGCGCTAGCCGGGCAAAAATCATTCGGCCAGCATCCGTTTGTAAGGCACTCGTTACGACTACATCGACTTTTTCATTGATGTAGAACTTCCCATCTTCCACCACGACCATCGTCCCATCGTCTAAATAGCCGACCCCTTGTTGGCGCTCACTACCATTTTTAACGACCATGACATTCATTTCTTCACCTGGAATTACTCGTGGCTTCAATGATTTGGCCAGCTGATTAATATTAAGAACTTGGACATTTTGGAATTCAATCACTTTGTTCAAGTTGTAATCATTCGTGACAATCACCCCATTAACTTTTTTGGCTAATTGAATGAGCTTACTGTCAACTTCTGGAATATCTTCGAAGTCGCCCTCGTACATTTCCACCGGAATAATATTTTCATTTTGTAACTTATTTAAAATGTCCAACCCGCGCCGTCCACGGACACGTTTGATACTGTCGGCCGAATCCGCAATGTACTGTAATTCATACAAGACAAAGTTCGGTACTAATAACGTCCCTTCTAGAAAACCAGTCTTGACCAAGTCATAAATGCGCCCGTCAATCAAAATGTTTGTATCCAAGATCTTATAATGATGATAATTTTGATCTGGCTGAGCATCCGTAATTTCCGGACTCGCTTCCTTTTCACGACGACGGAAGTTAAATACTTTCCGCCATTCATCGATTCGGGTCGTACCGACTCGAGCACCGATGTAACCAAAGAACAACATCAAAATAATTGGGACGACCGTGTTCAATAAGAATAATGGACTACGATTAAATAATTGCGAAATCAGAACCGCGATCAATAACCCAATAATAAATCCAATACTGCCAAATAAAAGTGTCATTGGATTTTGCTTGGACAAGTTCTTCTCAACCCGATCTACTAACCGTACAGCAGCGTTTGCTAAGAACAATGACAGAACCCATAAAAGCAACGCTCCCAACAAAAAGTTGGTGAAAACGTTGTTCAACAACACATTTGGTTGCGACAAAATCATCGCCCATAAGAATGGCAGGTAGGTTAATCCCAGCGTGCCCCCCACAACGATAAATACTAGTCGCACCGTTAACTTCTTCATGGCGTCAGCCCCTTTTTAATAATTTGGTTGTTGTAATGCTAATTGGAGTGCTTCTTTTAACGTTGCGACCCCAATTACTTCAATCCCGGTTGGTATATCCCAGCCTTGTAGATTATTCTTTGGAATAAAGACTCGCTTAAATCCAAGTTTGGCTGCTTCACCAACCCGTGACTCAATTCGGTTAACTCGACGAATTTCACCAGTCAAGCCCACTTCACCAACAAAACAGTCACTTGGGCGAGTTTGCTGGTCCCGATAACTAGAAGCCACACTGATGGCAATCGCCAAGTCAATTGCCGGTTCATCCAACTTGACCCCACCAGCCGCTTTTAAGTACGCGTCTTGATTTTGCAACATCAGACTAGCCCGTTTTTCCAGTACCGCCATAATTAGCGAAACCCGATTATGATCTAAGCCACTCGCCGTCCGCTTCGCATTACCAAAGACCGTTGGTGTGACCAGCGCTTGAACTTCTACTAAGATTGGTCGCGTCCCTTCCATTGAAACAACAATGGCGGAACCCGTGGCATCCTTCAGACGTTCTTCCAAGAAGATCTCTGACGGATTGGCCACTTCATATAAACCACCCGTCCGCATTTCAAAAATCCCCAGTTCATTCGTTGACCCGAATCGATTCTTGACTGCCCGTAAAATGCGGTACGTATGGTGTAAATCACCTTCAAAGTACAAAACGGTATCAACCATATGTTCTAAGATCTTAGGCCCAGCAATGGCCCCGCCCTTAGTCACATGCCCGACAATAAAAATAGTGATGCCGTTAGTCTTTGCAATCTGAAGTAACTCGGCCGTAATCTCACGAATTTGTGACACCGAACCAATTGCCGAGTCCATATCAGGTTCTTGCATCGTTTGCACCGAATCAATGACCACAAATTCTGGATGCGTCGATTCAATCGTTGAACGAATATTCGACATATCAGTCTCAGGATAAAGATAAAAATCTTCGCTGCTAACAGCCAACCGGTCCGCCCGCATCTTAACTTGTGAGGCACTTTCTTCACCAGTCACGTACAACACAGAGCCACCCGTCTCGGCCAATTGCCCAGAAACTTGCAGTAACAACGTTGACTTTCCAATTCCAGGATCACCACCGATTAAAACAAGTGACCCCGGTACGACTCCGCCACCCAAGACCCGGTTAAATTCTTTTAACTTAGTCTTGACTCGGGGCGTCTTTGTCAACGAAACTTCTTTAAGTCGTTGTGGCTTAGCCGACTTACCAGCAAAGCTCACGCGGGACTTGCGATCCGGCTTCGTATCAAAATGTTCTTCAGTTAATGTATTCCATTCACCACAGTTCGGACACCGCCCTAAGTACCGTGGTGTCGAATAGCCGCAGTTGGAACAAACAAACTGCGTTTTTGCTTTTGCCACGTACACACGCCTCCATTTCTCCGCCAACATATCAATTTAATTAATGTTGGGTATTGGGATTTCTAAAATAATTACTTCATCCGCGTCACACTATCATGCGTCATGATTAAAAGGTGCCAACTTAGATAGATTCCTGTTCGTCAGCAATAAGCTTCCTGTGCTTGGTTAGTGAAAGGCCAGTATTTAAGACGTGAGTTGCGGCTTAAATCTGTGTCCACCACGTTCCGGCAATTGGCAGAAATGCCTGGAAGTCGGCGTAGGGCGTACTCACAAAAAAGTTTACGCTAACTCGAACTTTTTCCAGCGAACCTAAGTTGGCTGCTTTTGGCCTTGAAAATTGACACCTTTTAATCATGATTCTTACTAAACAAACAGCCAGCACGATGCAGACTTAAATAATCAATCAAACTCAATTAACTGGATAGTCATTTTCATGCTATGGGTATTCACAATCATAAGTTTATTTTACCATTATTAATCATTAAAGCCGTTAAATCACCTTAGCTTAACCGATTTTTTATTTATTGGTCGAGCCAAAGCCACCTGAACGGGTTGTTGTCACATCCGTTTCATCAGTGACGGTCAGATAAGGCGTAAAAATACCTTGCGCAATACGCTCACCTTTTTTGATGTGGATATCCCGAATCCCCATGTTAATTAATTGGACAAAAATTGCCCCCTCATTTTTAGGATTATTGTAATAATCCGCATCAATCACACCAATCCCATTAGGTAGGATCAAGTTACGCTTTAAAGGGTTACTGGATCGGTTAGCTAATAACAAATACTCACCGTCATTCATGAATGCTTTGATTCCAGTTGGCACTAGCCATGGCTTAAGTACTTTAGCCGCTGCGTCCAGATCAGTTGCCGAACTTGTCTCACCATGATGTAATTGCCAAAGTACTTTAACAAAATTCATTTTCCAAATTGATGGTAGTGTAAAATCTTCAGCTGCTTCAAAGTCATAGCCAGCCGCCTGCTTGGTCGTCCGGTACGGCACATGTAACCCCGCCTGTGCATATTGACTCACAATTTCAAATCCCCGTGCCATTTTAAATTCCTACTTTCTCAACATTAATTTAGTGTTCACATTTTACCATACTTTTATTATAGAAGTTTCGTTGACAAAACGGGCATTTACCGGTTTAATTACGGTAGATATAAAACCCTTTACAAGGTGGTGAAATCAATGGAATTCACGCGTGAAGCACCCCGCTTTTATTTTAATGACGATCAAGGTAAACTGGCCGGTGAAATTACGTTTCCAGCCATCAATGATGATCAGACTTGGGTGATCGAGCACACTTTTGTTCGCGATGATTTTGGTCACCAAGGCTTAGCAGGTCAGCTGACCAAGGCTGTCATCGATGCTGCTCGGGTTGAACACAAACACATTCAACCACTCTGCACCTACGCTAAGGCTTACTTTGATCGGCACCCTGAAGCTGCCGATGTTTTAGTTACTAGTTCTCAATCAAAGGAGTAATTCATATTATGAATCAGGATCAGTTGAAACAACTTGTTGGTCAAAAGGCCGTTGAATACATTCATGACGGCATGCAGGTCGGCCTTGGAACCGGCTCAACCGTTAAATTCATGGTTGATGCCCTAGGTGAACGGGTTAAAAATGAACATTTGAATATTGTGGGCGTCTCAACGTCTGACCGCACGGCTGCTCAAGCCAAAGCATTAGGCATTCCAATGAAGTCCGTTGATGAAGTTGATCATCTCGACTTAACGATCGACGGGGCCGATGAAATCGCCGATGATTTCCAAGGCGTTAAGGGGGGCGGGGCCGCGCTACTCTTCGAAAAAATTGTGGCCATTAATTCCGATAAGGTGATGTGGATCGTTGATGAAAGTAAAATGGTCCATCAGTTGGGCGCTTTTGGCTTACCCGTTGAAGTGATCCCTTATGGTAGCCAGCACGTCTTTGAAAAAATGGCTGCTCGCGGCTACAATCCTGTTTTCCGCAAAGTTAATGGTGAACTGGTTCGAACCGATTCTAATAATATTATCATTGACTTGCATATTGATCCGATTACCGATCCCCATGCTTTAGCTGAAGATTTAATTCACATGGTCGGGGTGGTCGAACACGGCCTATTTTTAAACATGGTCAACACTGTCATCATCGGTCATGCCGACGGTCCCGAGGTTATCGAAGCCCGCCCTTAGTTTTATGCAGCTCAATGCTTGCCCCGCCCGTCATAAACCGATACAATTAGAATTAGATTAAAGGAGAGTGATCTTTTGAGTAAAGCAATCAGTATGAACCAAATCGCCAACTTCCAAGCCGACTTGGATCAACGTCCAGAAGCAAAAGTCATCGAACGTAGTGTTACTAAAAACGGTATCTTAGCAAGCAGTCAAGATATTCAAGCAATGAGCCAAACCACCCCTGTATTTTCAATTGATTTAGATACGGGCGATGTCGCGAATCAAAAACAAAGTGGTCGTTGCTGGATGTTTGCTGCTTTAAATACCATGCGGCACTCATTAGCTGAAAAATTTAACTTAAAACATTTTGAACTATCGCAGAATTACACCTTTTTCTGGGATAAGTTCGAAAAAGCCAATTACTTCTATGAAAACGTCTTAGCAACCGCAGACCAACCAACCAGTAGCCGAAAAGTCGCTTGGTTAATGACGACCCCACAACAAGATGGTGGTCAGTGGGATATGCTCGTTGCCATTATTCAGAAGTACGGGATCGTGCCCAAGAGTGTGATGCCTGAAACTTACAACAGCTCAAAATCCGCAGAAATCAACAGCACACTTAACTTAAAGTTACGTAAAGATGCCGTTGAACTACGTGAACTAGTCGCCGCCGGAACTAGCGACGCTGACATTCAGGCGCGGAAGGAAAAGATGCTAAACGAAGTCTACCGGATGTTGGCTTACGCCTTTGGTGAACCAGTTTCGCATTTTGACTGGGAATACCGTGATGATAAGAAGCAATATCATATCGACCAAGACTTAACACCCCAAAGCTTCTTCGAAAAGTACGTTGGTTGGAACTTAGACGACTACGTTTCCATCATCAACGCCCCAACTGATGATAAGCCTTATAACCACACTTACACGATCGAAATGCTAGGCAATGTTTTAGGCGGCCGCGAAGTTAAACATTTGAACGTCTCAATGGCTGACTTTAAGCAACTTGCTATTAAACAATTACAGGCTGGCCAAAGTGTCTGGTTTGGGTGTGATGTTGGTCAATCCTCTGATCGGCAAAAAGGTGTCATGGCAACCGATGTCTATAATAAGGATGAATTATTCGACGTTGACTTAGCAATGTCGAAAGCCGAACGTCTGGATTATGGTGAAAGTTTGATGACCCATGCTATGGTTATCACCGGTGTTGACTTGGTTGACGGCCAACCAACGAAATGGAAGGTCGAAAATAGCTGGGGCGATAAAGTTGGGACTAAGGGTTTCTTCGTCATGAGCGATGCTTGGATGGATGAATATTGCTACCAAGTCGTCGTCAATAAAGAATTCTTATCTGATGATTTAAAAGCTGCTCAAGCTGAAGAACCAACTGTCTTAGCACCTTGGGATCCAATGGGCGCTTTAGCTTAATTATAGTAACGTTTAAAACTAAAAGTGTGGACCGAAAGGTGGGCTACTTGCAAGCGACTTTTGGGCGCACGTTTCGACAATATTGATAGTAAATTGTGTCTAGACTCTTTTAGCGTCATTTAATGAATCGTCCGGACAACTATATAACTAACAGTCTGCAAAAAGCTGGCTAAAATCACATTTATATTTGTGATTTTAGCCAGCTTTTTCATTATTATATTTGCTTATAGCATTTACTATTATAATTATTTATACATCTGCTTAAGCGTACTAATTTCACGGGTTGTGATATGAGCAGCCCGGTGTGATTGATAATACATCACTGCACTTTTATTATCTTCGTGCTCCAATCCCAACGCGTGTCCAAGTTCATGTGTCGCAACCGATAACTTATACTCGACCGAATGATTGCTGTCCGGAAAACGATTCGTATAAATCACACACTTAGCACTATCCATCCAAGTTGTACTCTGAGAACCGCTATGATAGTAAGTACGCCACGTACGCCCAATCTCAGACCCAGTCGTCCCCGTCTCGTCTTCACTTTCGCCTAACGTAATTTGCGCCTTCGTTTGGCCTTTGACTTCAACCAACTTGACAGTATTAGTATTGTTCCATCGTTCCACGGCCCTTAACCAAATTGCCCGATAAACCTTGCTGTCACTCGTGATTCGATACGTAATGACCCGACTCTTAAAACGGGCCTTGTAGTTCAAGACTTTAGTGCCATTGTCTAAATAATTGTATTGATAATTATCCATTTGATCATTGTAATAGACTTGATCATGGATTGTGTCACGATTAGTCGTTTTGTCCGCTTCGACTTGCAGTGTATGCGTATTGATCCAAGTACTGATTTGGGGCTCCAACATTAACAATACGCCACAGAGGCCTAGGCTTATTATAATTAGTAATAATAAATTTTTACGCTTCATTATCATCAACCTAGGCCTCCTTATCGGGTTTTAGCTATTAACTGCGCCAACCAGTCTGTTTGTTCACCTGATATGTTACAGCGTTCAACAATTTATTACAAGTCATATATTACATTTATTTATGAAAAATCAGTATATCAATTGCATTACAAATACTTATAGCGACTCGTATCCAGGTAACTTCCGTTGTTATACCAGCGTTTATCGTTAACAAAGTTGGACTAATCTTTTATCGGCAATCATCGATTGTGATTACAATCAGTTATACAGACGATTTATTTGACCCTTTAACGACAAAAAAGAGCTTCAGCATCTGCTGAAGCTCTTTTCTGCCATAATTTTCATTGTACCAGGTCGCTAAATTGAGCTTAAACTAGCAACTATTTCCGTAAAAATCACATTTAATCTCAACTATTACTAAACTTAATACTCATCCTTACCAGTCACGCCAAGCCGTGAATCAAGGTGATAACAAATAGGCACCCCATTTGCTACTTCAACACCATCAATACCAGCATCGCTAATATGTTCCAAATATTTAATCATAGCCCGCAGCGTGCTGCCGTGCGCCACCACTAACTGATTTTGTCCAGCTAATAATCGGGGGGCTATCTCATCAATCCAGTAGGGCATGATCCGATCGTAAGCCATCTTCAGACTTTCCCCCCGCGGTTCGACCGCTGCACCATACTTGGTATAGCGACGATCGTGGTCCAGCTCAGCTGGTGCCAATAACGGCGGGACTGTATTAAAGCTGCGCCGCCACTGTTGTACCTGGGCTTTACCATACTCTTGGCGCGTCGTATCCTTATTTTGACCACGTAAGGCACCATAATGCCGCTCATTCAAGCGCCACGTCTTATACTCTGGCAACCACAACTGGTCAATTTCGGCCAACATAATATTTGCAGTAACGATGGCCCGTTTTAGGACCGAGGTGTGCACGGCGCCAAACTGTAGGCCCGTCGCTCGTAATCGCTTGCCAGCTTGATGGGCTTGTGCGATTCCCGCCGTCGTTAACGGCACATCACTCCAACCGGTATACGTATTATCCCGGTTAGCCGTGCTCTCACCATGGCGAACCAATACTAGTTCTGTCATTCTTCCACCTACCATCTTCAATACTTCCTATAATAATCGATTTGCCGTATTTTTCAAAGTCACAACATGGTTATTGACCCTCACCAGACACGACAAAAAAGAACGGTCAAGCTGATCTCCATCACCCTAACCGTCCATAATTAATTTTCTTGATTTGAAACTGCGTGGGCAGTTGCGGTGACGTGCTCGTCATCAGTAACGGTCGCTGTTGGCTGAGTCGCCCCCATTGTATCCCGTTCACGGAACCGATTACCAACAAAGGTCACAACCGACCCAATCAAAATGACAACGATTCCGACCACTGTCGTCCATAAGATTTGTTCATGTAAAATCAAAGCAGCTAAGATAGGTGCCAACCCTGGTTTGATGAAAAACACTAATGAAGCCGTTGACACATCAGTTTGTTCCATTGCTAAGAAATAAAACGCAAAGCCCCCACCAGTGACACAAACGCCAATGAAAAATAGCAACCAAAAATAATTAAGATTAACGTTAACCAAAATGGGAATTGCAGCAAATTGATGCAATCCAATTGTCGTCAATCCTTGAGCTACAGCCGGAATCTTAGTAATCCAAGCCAAAATTAAAAGTTCAAACGCACCAGCGAAAAAAGTAAAGCAAGTCATCGTCAGCCCATTCAAGCCACGTTTTACGGATCCATAACGAGAGATGATGCTGTATAATCCAAATGTCACAGCTGAGCCAATGGCGAGTAGCAACCCCAGACCGTTCGTTAAATGAGCTGGGTTAACAATAATCAGTAATCCAATCACAGAAATAACAACGGAAATCAAGTTAGCCCGGCCCAACCGTTCTCGCAGAATTAAATAGGAGAATAATAGTGCAAATACCGGATTACAACTAAACAACACAGCTACAGTCGAGGCTTGATCGACCGTAATCGCCAGTTGGTAAAGCGACATACTGACAATGACACACACTAGCCCGGTTAACGCAAATAGTCGCCAGTCAGCACTAACTAACTTTCGCCCAGTTTGCTTTAACGCTCGCAATGCAAATGGCAGTAACACGATTGCCCCAATAAAAAACCGAATGAGATTCAATTGAATTGGATTAAAGGCACTGCCGGCCATCTTTAGCGCAATTTCCATCGAACTAAACATTAGGGTCGAAATTGCAATGTAAAGATATGCTTTCTTCACGAAACGTTCGCTTCCTTCTTAATCAAAATTTAATACGCAACGTTTTCCAGTATAGCACCATTTTCACATGTTTTTCAAACTCGCTTTGTTAACTACTCTGTTAGCAATCCCAACAAACCGCCTTTTATAACAGATTTAGTTGTCATTTTGACCAGCCTTCAGTCAACTTTGAAAATAATTTTCACCCACTTGCAACTATTCAGCCGCACATGACCACGCTTCAATTCAAGCCGTCCTCAACCAACGGACAACATTGATTCGAATACCGTTCCGATCGAAAGCCGTTTCTGCCGATACTGAGCACGCAAATATGTGCAATTCAAGTAGCTTAGATCTAAAGATGAGCCTAGCTAGGGCGTTAGACAAATTTCCAATTGTTATCTTAGCGTAATTTCCAGTCTGACCTGAACACGCTTAAAAAAAATCAACCGTAACATCAGGAGAACAACGTATGCATCAATCGAACAAACCTACGCTAAATTGCATTTTTTAAAGGGACCATAGCTGGCTGCCGACCGCGACAACTGGCACGTTTCAATGACGATACATATTAATTAAAGGGGACTAACCCTGTTAATAGTCGCGATCCACTAATGACAACTAACAAAAAAGCGGCTGGATAATCACCGCCAATGGTGAACATCTAGCTACTTTCTTCTTCAAACATCATCATGTTAATCAACGAATAAAGTTGGATTGCACAATCACCATCAAAATCGGAATGACAATCAGGCTCAACAAAGTGGTCTCAGTCACCATAACCGCCGCATAATCGGCATCCGCACCATATAGCTTAGAGACGACCGGTGCATTAGTCATAACTGGCATCGCTGACTGTAGGATAAAAACTTGTTTCATTTCTAATGGGATCGACATTGGAATAAGCATAAGCGTCATCAGCACGGGGGCTAGAATAAACCGCCCCAGTAAGATTCCTAAACTATCACGGTCAAAACGCATACTGCTTAACCCCGCATTAGCCATCGAAATTCCAATAAAAATCATTGAAAGTGGAATGGTTAATCCACCGATGTACGAGAAATCATCCATTAAAAAGTTAGGAACGTGGATATTACCTAGCACTAATAAGACACCAATCATAAAGCCCAGTAACGGTGGTGAAAATATTTTAGTTAGCGTCTGCTTCAAATCAAACTTGGCGGTCCCAGTACCATCTCGTTGGATCAAATAAACACCTAGTGTCCAAAAAATAGTCGTATTCGCCATGTAATAGACCAGAACATACGGTAAGGCACTGTTGCCGAATAACGCTTGATTGACGGGTAAGCCGATAAAAACCGTATTGGAGTTTAAAAACATCGATGCAAAAAGTCCCCGATGACTTTTTTTAATATTTAAGGCCCGCATCACACCGAATGAGATTCCAAACAAGATCGCCATATTCAGAACCGGAAACCGGAGTCCCGGCAACGTTGATAATAATTTATGTGCCGTAAACTGCTTCGTAATCGTCGCAATCATGTATGCTGGCAACGCAATTTGAGTGACTAAGCGGGCGATCAACTTAGTCGCACCTTCATTAAACCAACCCCAGCGTGCTAATAAGTACCCGACCGCAATCATCACGATAATCGTCATGACACCTTGAATACTCTGCACGAATGTCTCTAAAATTTGCACGCTCAGTCTTCCTCTCTCAAATAATTACTCATCATTGAATGTTACAATCAATCTATGTAAAATAATAATTCAATGAGAATTATTCAAGTATACCACTGTTTAGAGATGGCTTGTAGCGTATTTTGTAGTTGAAAACGTTTGACGCCGGTCACAATATTAATTATAGTGTTCTATAATTGTGTAATCGCAGATGTGGTATTTTTGTTTATTAAAATCTTTTTAAATTACCAGTTTTAAGAACTAATGATTTGCCAAACGTCATAAAATGGCTATTGAGGGAAAAATTTAAAGTGATGAGGAACGAATATGTCAGAAAATAACAATGATAATGAAATGGGACCACGCCAACGCCGCTACCGTGAACAACAACAGCGTAATCCACATTTGAAACCACACAAAAAACGTCCTTGGTTAATTACTTTACTAATCGTCGTTGCCCTACTGATCATCAGTGGTGGCTGGTGGGGTTACAAGACCTGGAATGCCGCTAAGGACACCATGAATACGACTTACCAATCAACTGGTTCCGCCAAACTCCGTAATGTTGACGCCGTCATTAAGAAAGGGAAACCGTTCTCGATTCTATTACTGGGGACTGATACTGGTGCCCTTGGTCGTGGTAAAGATTTCTCGGCACGAACTGATACCATGATCGTTGCGACGATTAACCCTAAAAAGGAAAGCATGACGCTAACTAGTATTCCTCGCGATACGCAAGTCTTGATTGATGGCCAATCACAGAAAATCAATGCTGCCTATACCATTGGTGGCGCTAGTGGTGCCGTTAAGTCAGTCGAAAAGTTGCTCGACGTCCCTATCGATTTTTACGTTCTACTGAATATGGGCGGACTAAAGCAAATTATTAATGCAATGGGTGGCGTGACCGTCACACCGAAACTGACCTTCAAATATGGTAATGCCAACGTTAAGAAGGGCGTTAAGATCAAGCTTAACGGTGCGGCAGCGCTAGACTACTCGCGGATGCGTTACGACGATCCACAAGGTGACTACGGCCGTCAAAAACGTCAGCGTCAAGTCATCATGGCGATGGTTAGTCAATCTAACTCACTTGGTTCAATTGCCAATATAGAAAAGATAACGAAAAAACTCGCTAAGAATATGCGGACCGACCTAACATGGAACGATATGGTCGCACTCGATACGAAGTACAAGAATGCGTCACACCATGCGAAATCATACACTGTTCAAGGAACTGACGCGACAATCGATGGTTTATCTTACCAAGTGGCCTCGTCGTCGGAACGTTACAAGAATTCAAAACGGATTCGTAAGGCATTGGGGCTCTCCAACAGTAATATAACTGAGTCGCTCTTTGCTGAGACAGCATCTGTCACTACTAGTAATTCGAGCTCAAGTTCAAGCTCATCGAGCACCTCGACAACTAGTGACACAACGACCTATGATACTAGTACGTCTCAGGACACAACCACTTATGGAACCAGCACTACTCAAGATACAACAACACAAGATCAAACCACAACTAATCAGTATTAAAAACCATATTAGAAAGGCCGCTTCAGAATTTTAACGATTCTGAAGCGGCCTTTTTAATATGGTTAACCTAATTAAGTGGCCAGGACTGTAAAAAGTGCTGAAACTTTGCTTCCCGTTGTCCAATCAACACTGATGCTGGCGATGATGCCAATGTAGCTAATTGCGTCTCAATCATCTGGTTGATGGTTGCAACTAGTCGCTGATCCTGATGATCAATCACTTGATCAACTAGTCCCCGCTCATACAAAGCCGTAGCCGTCATTGGCAATAGGTCAATTGCCTCACTAATTGTTTGTTGGCCGTGTAAAATAGCTGTGACCGCTTCTGGTGAGGCAACATTGAAGAGCGCATCATCTAACATAATGATGCGATTAGCATTAGCGAACGCCAGCGCACCACCACTATGCCCTTCACCGAGAAAGACAACTATGTTCGGTACGGGGAGCTGGCCCATCGCCGCAATTAAATCAGCAATTGCCTGACTTTGACCGTAGCGTTCCGATTGAGGACTAGCATCGGCCCCTGGCATATTAATCAAACTGACGACCGGCCAGCCAAACTTAGCCGCATGGGCCACTACTCGCAATGCGGTCCGATAACCTGGAACCGTCAACGCACCACCGTTTTTTTGTCGGCGACTCGCAATATCGATACCCCGATCAACACCTAAAACGGCCAATTGATGACCGGTAGCGGTTCGACCAAAGCCCGCCGTCAAGGCTAAATCTTGCCCCAACAATCGATCGCCACGCTGCTGAGTCATAGTTGGCAATAGCGCCTGAATAACGGTCGGCGCGCTAAGCCGATCAGCCGCCCGTAATCGCTGTAACCGTTTATCCATGTACTTGGCCCCCAATTCCATAATTCGATAGCGCCCGACCTAAATAGGCGCGCAATTGTGGCCGTTCAATGACCGCATCTACCATACCGTTTGCCAACAATTGTTCAGCCGTTTGAAAATCTGCCGGCAACTTGACGGGTAACGTCTGCTGAATCACCCGGGCACCCGCAAAACCAATCTTAGCACCCGCTTCAGCAACGATTAGGTCCCCTCGAAATGCAAAACTGGCCGAAACACCGCCCATCGTTGGATCAGTTAGCACCGTAATTAACGGTAACTGCGCAGTGGCTAACCGAGCCAGCTCAGCTAAGAACAAGTTCATACCAACTAAGGCGTATACCCCCTCCTGCATGCGAGCGCCTCCCGAAGCCGTGACAATCACCAACGGCAAATGCCGGACCCGCGCTTGCTCACTAGCATGCAGTAAGCGACGGGTCACCACCGTATTTAAAGTTCCCATCATAAAATGACTATCCATCACTGCTAAGACACACGGTTGTTGCACAATTGTCGCCGTTCCACAGACGACGGCTTCGCTTAACCCCGTCTGCCGTTGGACTCGCTGAATTTTTTCCGTGTAACCAGGGAACCCTAACTGATTAACCGGTCGTTCAGTCGTTTCAAAAGACTGAAACGTCGCCGTATCAACGAGCTGTTGCAGTCGCTGGGTGACGGTCAATCGTTGCCAGTAATGACAATAAGGACATTGCTGATAAGTGCCCCATTGACGCTGATGAACGTGCCGGCCGCATTGAGGACAGGCACGCCAAGTACCTGAATTTGGATAATGACTCATTCGGATGCCTCCCAACTCGCTAAGCTGTGAATCGTATAGCGGTCATCAACATAGGCCGGCCGAGCCACCGTTTGCCGCAGAAAGTTCAAGTTGGTGGTCGGTCCGGTCAACGTCACTTGATTCAGCGCACGTTGTAAGTGACGTACCGCTTGTTGCCGGTCAGTTCCTGTGACCATTAATTTCGCAATCAGGCCATCATACATGGTGACTAAGCGGTCCCCTTGATGATAATCCGTATCAATACGGACATTAGTCGGCCAATTCAACGTCTCAATGATGGTTCGCTTCACTGGTAAACTCGCCGTTAAGCGAGCTTCAATTGCTGTACATTTCGGCTTCAAGCCTACATGTTCTGGAAAATCAATCGTGACGCCAGCCGCCTGCTTGATTTGTTCAGCCACAATATCAATACCAGTTGTTAATTCAGTAACCCCATGTTCGACTTGCAAACGAGTATTCATTTCCATGAAATAGAATTGTCCATCCGCAAATAAGTATTCGATCGTACCTAAGCTCTGATACTGCGTGCCCGCCAATAATTGCCGTGACAAATCATACAAGGTCCGACGCTGTGTCACGGTCAAAATACTAGCCGGACTTTCTTCAAGCACCTTTTGTTTGTGCAATTGTAAGCTACAGTCCCGATCACCAAGAATAAACAATTTGCGACCCGTCCCAAGTACTTGGACCTCAATGTGGCGCGCAGTCGTCAAGAACTGTTCTAAGTACATGTCATCATTTAAGAAGGATGCCGCGGCTTCCTGGCGCGCTGCCCGCAACTGCTGATGGAGGTCATGGACATTGGTAAGCACTCGAATCCCTTTACCGCCACCACCATAACTTGCTTTTAAGACCAGCGGGAAACCAATCTTAGCAGCCGCCCGTTTGATTTCAGGCCATGCTAATCCTTGCAACGACTGGCCTGCCAAGACCGGAACGTCTTGTTGACGCGCAAAGACCTTGGCACGTGCTTTATCGCCCATCAACTTGATTTGCTCAGTTTGCGGGCCAATCCATGTGATACCACACTCCGCACACATGGCAGCAAAATCAGCATTTTCAGCTAAGAAGCCATACCCCGGATGAATCGCATCGGCGTGCGTATTAATTGCAGCCATGAGAATTGCTTCGGCATTCAAATACGATCCACTAGCAGCAGCTGGTCCAATACAAACCACTTCGTCCGCCAATTGCGTGTAACCCGCGTGCCGGTCAGCCGTCGAACAAACGGCAACAGTTCGAATATCCAATTGTTGACAGGCCTTAATAATCCGTACGGCGATTTCGCCGCGATTCGCGATTAACAGCTTGCGAAACATAGCTACCGATCCTTTCGCATTGTAAATAACGGTTGCTCGTACTCAACAGTGGCGTTATCGGCAACTAGTACGGCCGTTAACGTCCCATCAGCCGGGCTGACCAACGGATTGAACAACTTCATACTCTCAATCTGACCAAGTTCTTGGCCAGCAGTCAGTGCTTGGCCGACCTTTAAATCTGGCGCTAAGTGAACCACCCCGACCATCGGACTAGGCAGGGTAACGACCTCATCCGCCACTGGTTCAGCAACGCTAGCAGGTGCTGTAGGAGTAGCTGAACTAGGCGTGGGTTTAGTAACTTCAATCTCTAAATCGCCCGCTTTAACGCGAATGTGCTGATATCCTTGCCGCGCGTATTTCTCAACTAATCGATCCAAATCTTTTAATTCCATCTTCACACCCCTACTTCTTGATCACGACTGAACCGTACGCCAGTCCACCACCGAACGCCGTTAACAACACTGGTCCCGTTAACGATTCAAAGACACTGGCCAACGCCATCGCTACCCCAGCCGAAGAGGTATTACCATAGTAATCAACATTATGGGGAAACTTCGTCATTGGTAATGTTAAGTTAGCCGCAATTTTTTCGATAATTCGCAAATTAGCTTGATGACAGATCACATATTGTAAATCAGTCGGCGCCAACTGTGCGTTCTTAATGATACCGCGCATTTGCTCTGGAACGACCGTCGTGGCAAACTGAAAAACATCGCGACCAGCTTGATAAAATGCGTCCGTTTGCGGATAGTTCGTTGCGGCCACTTCAGTAATCGGCCGAACCCGTCCAGAGTGGATGACCGTCGCATTGCCTTGCGACTGCAACTTTTCAGCAATAATACTATTTTCATCCGGATCGGTCGTGGCCTGTAATAGCGCCCCACCAGCACCATCACCAAAGAAAACAGCTGCTGTTCGGTCTTGAAAATCCATCATTTTAGAATTAACTTCCGCACTGATTACCATCACATTTTGATATTGACCGCTGCGAATAAACTTGTCAGCCGTTGCCAATCCAAACGTAAAGCCCGCACAGGCCGCACTAAGATCGAATGCAAATGCATTATCGGCACCAATATTCGCTTGCACTAAACAAGCCGTGGCGGGCGTCAACGCGTCGGGCGTAATCGTTGTCACCAAAATCAAATCAATGGTACGCGTGTCTAAGCCACTTTTTTGTAGTAGCTGTTGCGCGACCTGCGTTGCCAAATCGGATGTATTTTCATCATTCATCGCATAATGCCGTGTCTTAATCCCGGTATGTGCTTGAATCCAGTCATCGCTAGTATCCATAATGGCCGCTAATTCATCATTATCGACAATTCGTGCCGGAACGTATTGTCCCATGGCGGTTAATTTTGTATAAGTTGGCATTTTTAGACCCCCGCTACTTTCCGTTTCAATTAGTTTAATTCTATCAATAAAAGCATGCTGGTCAAAGTTTCCAGTCGGATTTTTGGTAAATCCTTAGAAACCTAGCCATACCGAAAGAACAGTGGTGCCTGCAACTAACACCACTGCTCCTAGTAACTCTGTTAATGCTTATCTGGTGCCATAAAACCATTCTTAGCCAACAATGGCATCACATCGACTTGCTTATCAGTGGGAACTTTCTGAGCAAATACTTTTAGTCCCGCCGCTTGTAACGCGTACAGTGCTCGCGCTTCATCTTGGCCGATTGCAATGGCATTTGTGACCATGACCATTCCCGTTGAAAAGGCTAAACTGCCGATATCAACACCCGTTTGACTAAAATCAAGCCCACCAGCAACTAAACGGGCCATATTCTGCGGTGTATCCGTTAAGATTAGCGGTTTAACGCCATCAAATAACGGGTCCTGATAAATTTCAATCATTTTATCAACTGTGATGACGTTAGCTCTGACACCCGGTGGCGCTGCTTGAACAATCAAGATTTTACGAAGCGCATCCTGTGCAACTTCATCTGAGACGACCAGAATGCGGTTAGGGCTAACACTCTTCGTCCATACCGTTGCAACTTGTCCGTGAAGTAACCGGCTATCGATGCGGGCTAATCGAATCTCCATCGTCATAGCGGGTCATCTTCTCCATCATCTTGCAATAACGTTAGATGTTTGATTCCAATCTTACCGGTCTCTTCAAGATGAGCAATAACTTCATCAATCGGCTTGTCACGAACAGTATAAGCCTCAATCAACATTGGCAAGTTCAATCCTGTAATCAGTCCCATGCGATCCGTATGCTCGGCAACGATGCGACTAGCTGCATTAAACGGTGAACCGCCCCACAGGTCAACTAAAAACAAAACTTGGTCATCCGCATCAAAATGAGCAACCGCGGCTGCCAGCTTATTCGTTAAATCATTCGGTTCTTCGTCTAACTGGAATGTGACAGTCTGAACCTTATCTTGTTTGCCAAAAATCATATAGGATGAATCTACGACACCTTGCGCAAAACTCCCATGACTGACAACGACAAATGCTAACATCTACTTTCCCTCCTCAGTCTATTAAACGCACCCAATAAAATACATGCAAGAAGCATGCCAAGTTAGTGTATCAATGCACCATAACCTTAGCTTGATGGGTTTCCAACAACTGCACAATATAATAGTTTTCGGCATCTGAGAAGGTTAACTGTAGTTGATTTGTCAACTGCTGATTTGCTTGTTGGACAACTGGGTACCACTTGGATGCCATAATATCAGGCATCTCTTCGGCCGGTGCTGAAATCTCATCTTTAATGGCAGTTCGCTCTAACGCGCCCGCTAAGTGCATAATCAAATCAATGCGAAAGGCGTTCGTCATTGCACCATCTAAATGTGTCGCGATCACTTCACTATATTGCCACAAAACCCCCGTCAACTTCTTCGGATTTAGGAACGTAAAGTAATCACCTAGATAACGTTCGCAAAGTTCTGGGGTCAGTTGCTGACTCTCTTCTGCCATAGTCTGGGGTGAGTCGATCCCCGTAGCTAATTGATCAATGAACTTTTCGCCGCCACCTTGAAGTAATTCTTCTAACGAGATAAATGGCACATCTAAGTCAGGTTTCGTAATTCCAGTTGCTGCAATAATCTGATAACTTTGGCTGATCTGCTGCAACCGTGTCTTCATTTCGACTACCGAGATTGGAAAGACTGTGATGCCCTCAATAAAGTTTTGTGCTAATAAACTATCCAGAATAGTCTTAATACGTTCCGCCGTCCCAACACCGGTCGCGCAAATCGCAATAATGGCTCGCTGGGTGGTCTTATCTGTAGCCAGCGCGGGCTTAACCGTTGCGCGCTGATTATCCGTTGGTAGATTACGTGAGATCCGGGAATAACCCTTAAAACCAACGAGTTCCTGATACATTGAATCTAAATCACTATCTACCAGACTTGCTTTACGAACTGCTTCTAAAACGACTGGAGTCGTCACCATATCAATCGTCCGCGTTGCAATGCCAGTCTCTTGTTGGATACGGTCACCAAAGGTCGTCAACGATCCCATATCAACTAATAATAAAATTCCTTTGCCAGAATCAAGCTTTTCAACCCGTTGTTTCACATGATCATAGGCAACACTGGGATCCATATCAAGTGGCATATCAAAAGCCTGAATATCATAATCGTCCAATAATTGACCCACGACCTGCGCCATTGAAGAGGCTGTGCTCATTCCATGTGCCGCCACAAGCACGCCAACTTTACCATTAAGTTGCATCGACTTTAGCGAAATCAATAAAATTGCTAGGTAATACACTTCAGACTTGGGAATCGGCAAGTGATAGCGCTCTTCCAATCCTTGTTTGAGCGTTTCAGCTGCTTTGATTTCAGCTGGATATTCACGCACCATGGCTAACATATCTGAACTCATCTGTCGCATGGGTTTGCCTGCCTGAATCCGCTTGATAAAGGAACTGACGTGTAAACTCACGGCATAAATAAAATTATCTTTGAAATTATATCCCAGCATATCTTGAATCGTCATCTGGGCCGTTTTGGTAAAATCGATGACGTCCTGATCAACGATTTCGGCCAACTTGTTTTCTGGCGAAACCGCTAACTGATTTTGTTTGTAAAATGATTTTAAATGTAAGTTAATATCGGTCGTAATAAACCGATTAATGTGTTCTTTATCAAGGCCTTCTCGTCGTAACAGCGAAGCTTTATCACCGATGATCTCATATAAATTATATGGTAATTCATAATTATCATTCTTATTACGAAGTGGTGTTGGTCCATCATTCGGCTTCACAATAAGTACTGGATCCAACAACTCAGAAATTGCGCCTAACTCATGGCGATTGGAAGCAACCGTCATGAGCCCACTACGAATGTTTTGTGGTAAATCATCCATCGTAATCGTAATTTCACTATCATTTTCAATACTATTGACAAAACCTTGAGCACATACCAGCTGAATATTTGATTTTAATTGGCCAACGTTCCCAAATGTGACTGAACCAAGCAAAGCCTGAACCACGTCCTCGGTTAACCGAATCTGTTTATTAATCCGGTTAGCTTCTAGTGACAGTAACGCCTTCAATAATTCCAGACGTTCTTTAGCTGAGCGATGATTAAATGCCGGTAACTGAATCGTAATCGGAATCCGCCGAACGAACGTCTGCAATAACGTACTTTCTGGATCTTCCGTCGTGGCACAGACGAGTCGAACATTAGCATGGTGACTCTTGGCCGTCTCTCCTAGCCGCGAGTATGTCCCATGATCCATGAAGTAAAAAATCATTTCTTGGCCTTCAGGTGGTAAGCGATGCACTTCATCTAAGAACAACATGCCGCCGTCAGCTTCTTGAATTAAACCGTCCTTGTCTTCATTGGCACCAGTAAAGGAACCTTTAACGTAACCAAATAAATGCGACATCAGCAATTCTGGGTTATGCGCATAGTCCGCACAGTTAAAAGTGATCAGGCCTTGCGGATCCGTCAACACTTGTTGCGTCTCAGCGAAACGATACATGGCGTTTGCAAAGTAAGTTTTGCCAGAACCAGTTGGCCCGATGATCAGCGTATTCAGCCCCCGTGGTGGATAAAGGATAGCTGCTTTTGCCTGTTCTACCTGATTAGCAAGGCTTTCATGCGAACCAATCATGTTTGCAAAAATATCATTAGCAGCCGGTTTAGGCGCCGTTGTCGTCGCAGCCATAGTCGTCATTCGCTTTGGCAACGTTGCATTCGCTATGTCACTAGTGCTGGTCACCGGTGTCGATGTAATATCATCGGCTGGTACATAGTGGACAGGCCGTCCCATCAGTTTGTGTAATTGGCCTTCCCGAACCAGCGCATTTAGTTCCTTGCTAACATTTGAACGCGCTATCATTAAAGCGGTCGCTACCATTTCTGTCGTCAGCCCGTGTCGATCACTATGTTGACGGACGTATTCACAAATCTTAGATTTTCTGGTCAACTTCGCCACTCCCGTTCTGTTATGCGTCATAATCCTAATTATTCTTAATACTACCACATAGTGTATTGATACACTACGTATTTTCCCGCTATGTAAACAAAAAAGCTACCAAATTGGTAGCCCTTTTGATCTCATTTTAAATAATTATCCTGATTTTTTCCTTTAAATGCTCGTTTTAATACTTGGAAAAATGTTAATGAACGAACAATCTTATCCGGTTTCACATATTTTCTAATTGCACGTAACACTCGCTTAGGATCCTTAGATGAGAAAGCATACATGCCATTTTTCTTAGTCTTCAACGCGTAACGCGGAATCCAACGCCCTTTGAACATTACTGATACCACAACTGTATCTACTTCTGCCCAGGGAATCTGAATATAATTACGGACATTACGATCGTCGTAAAATTCAAATCCTTTATCTCCAACCATAATTTGACCATAATCAGTCAATCCCAAGTGTGAATTACCTTTGATTACCAAATCAACTTTTGTGTTTAGCGATTGAACCATTCGAATTACTCCATTTCTATTCCGGTTAGTCTAGCCTCAATTATAAAGTGTCTTTTCATATTAAGCAAAATTAGAATTGATTGCCTTACAATCAGTAAACCACTTTTAGAAATCTAAGTATAAAAATAGATGAACTCCGAAGAGTCCATCTAAATTTATCAATGAGCTTCGCTAAAAACATCAAAGTTCAGATTGAAGACTTCAATAATTATTAATTGCAGTTTACATTACACCAAGAACATGCATGATAACACCAAAGGCGAAGAGGCCGAAGATGATGATGATTGGTGAAACTTTCTTCTTTAATAACCACATTGACAAGAAGGTGATTAACAAGGCAGCTAAACCAGGAATTAATTGATTTAAGTTATCTTGTAAAGTCGTAACTTTGTACTTGTCGAGTGAACGACCAGCAGCTTGTTGGGTCAAGGCTTCCTTGATACCAGCGGCACCCTTTGGTAACTTGTCCCAATCAATATAAGCACCGGCACTTTGTTTGATCGTTGAAACCTTAACCGGGCTAAAGTCAACAACAACCCACCGTTCGATCAAAGCAGGCAAGATGAACATACCTAAAATCGAAGCACCCTTAGTGATGTCTTGTAAGATACCACCAGATAAGTCTTCAGTAATCTTAGAACCGGCTTTGTAACCGAATTCTTGTGTATACCACATAAATCCTAAACGAATTACGTTCCAAACAACGAAGTATAGGATTGGACCCATGATGCTACCACCCAAAGCAAGGGAAGCGGCTAAGGCACCAATAATTGGCTTCAACGTGAACCAGAACACTGGATCACCAACACCAGCCAAAGGCCCCATCATACCAACTTTAACCCCTTGAATCGTAACATCATCAATTGGGGCCCCATTGGCACGTTCTTCTTCCAAGGCCATCGTAACACCAATGATTGGTGATGCAACGTATGGATGAGTGTTAAAGAATTCCAAGTGACGCTTCAATGCAGCAGCACGGTCTTCTTTAGTTGTGTATAACTTTTTAAGGACTGGGATTAAAGTAAATGCCCAGCCACCATTTTGCATACGTTCGTAGTTCCATGAACCTTGAAGGAAGTTAGAACGCATCCAAACCTTAATACGATCACTTTTAGTAATTTGTACTTTATTATCAGCCATTTTCTTGCCCTCCTTCGTTAGTATTTATCGATAATATCGCCGACAGGATCACCAGTGTTAGAACCACCGCCATTACCAGAACCGCCCATCTTAGAAAGGTTCAAGTAAATAAGAGCCATGGCAACACCAATTGCACCAAGTCCGATAAGTGTAATTTCACTAACAGCAGCTAACACGAAACCTAAAGCGAAGAATGGCCACATTTCGCGGGAAGCCATCATGTTGATAACCATTGCGTAACCAACGGCAACAACCATACCACCACCGATTGATAAACCATCAGTTAACCATGCAGGCATAGCATTCAACATCGTCTTAACAGGGCCAGCACCAACGGCTAAGATCAAAGCAGCTGGAATGGCAATCCGCAACCCTTGCATACAAATGGCAACAATGTGCCAGAATTCAAGTTTACCGAAACTACCTTCTTCGGCAGCACGGTCCATGATATGAACAATAATAGTTGCAATCGTACGTGCAAGAATGGTTAAAAGTAACCCAGCAACGGCCAAAGGAACGGCAATTGCAATGGCTGAAGAAACCCCGGCACGACCTTGGCCACCTAAAACTAAGATAATTGCGGATGCAATGGCAGCTAAAGCGGCATCAGGAGCAACGGCGGCACCAACGTTTGACCAACCTAACGCGATCATTTGTAGGCTACCACCTAAAATAATACATGGTACTAATTGACCAGTAACTAATCCGATCAGCGCACATGCAACAACTGGTTGATGGAAATGGAATTCATCCAAAATACCTTCCATACCAGCTAAAAATGCTACGAGTACGACTAAAATCATTTGAATTGCATTCAAATTCATGATTTAATCCTCCATTTTCTTCTGATAGTTATCTATACTACTTTTGTTCATTCAACATGTTTTGAGCTTTTTTCAGGATATTATCCATATTATCCTTACTATCTGAAGGAACTTTCCGAACATCAAATTCGACGCCGTCTTGTTCCAACTTCTTGTAAGTATCAATATCATCTTGATCAAAAGCTAAAACTTTGTTTGGTTGAACTTTACCAACTGAGTGCGCCATTGAACCAATGTTCAAAGTCTTGATTGGCACGCCACCTTCAATTGCACGTAATGCATCTTGTGGGGTTTCAAATAAGACAAGGGCCTTTTGACCGCCAAAGTGCTTGTCATCTTTAGCAATCTTAATCATTTGATCAATTGGAATAACATGCGCATGTACACCTGCTGGTGCAGCTTGCTTAATCATGTTCGAACGTAAATCATCCTTAGCAACACTATCGGAAACAACGATGATCCGGGTTGGGTTAACCGTCTTACTCCAAGCAGTGGCAACTTGCCCATGCAAGAGTCGTGAGTCGATCCGCGCTAAACCATATTCCAACGTCCCTGGACGACCAGCGTTATTGTTAGTCGTGGCAGCGGCAGCAACCTTTTCTTCCTTAGGTGCTAATGCTTCAGGACGAACCTTCACGCCATCCTTAGCAGTTTCAATGATATGAGTGGCAATTTCGTGTGCCGAATCCATTGAAAGCCGTGAAGCATACGCTTCAATTAACATTGGCAAGTTCAAACCGGCAACGATTGCCCATTTGTCCTTGTGTGCTTCAAACAAGCCGTTAACTTGATTGAATGGTGTCCCGCCCCAAAGGTCGACTAAGAATAAGACTTGCTCTTGATCGTCGAATGAAGCAATGGCTTTTTCCAACTTAGCCTTGATGTCGTCAGGGCCTTCGCTAGGCATCAACGTAACGGCTTGAACGTTTTCTTGTTCGCCGAAAATCATTGATCCAGATTGATAGATGCCTTTAGCGAATTCGCCGTGACTAGCAATGATAATGCTTACCATCTTTGTACCTCCTATTTTTTCGTTACAGTCATATAAAACGAATAAATAATATCTAAATTGCCTGTAACTATTTATGTTTTTGATACTGTAAGCGCAATCTTTTTCGCACTCACTAATATACATGCAAATTCCGTGCCAAAATACACTAACGATGAAAGCCCTTATTTCAGGCCTAAGATTGATACACTAAAGTAATACAGTATTAAAATAATTGTTTTGTGTGTCAAATAGCGTATTTTTAAAACAAAATTATGAAACAGTAACTAATGTTAACTATGGTATTAAATTCTTAATAACTTAGTGCCCGCCGGCCATTCAATTGCCACATTGCTTCAAACGCTTGATTATCCATTCGACTGTGTTGACCATGCCAGGGATCATTGTAGCTAACAGTCGTTGCTGTATACCCGGTAAGCGTCACCGTATGACTCGCAAAGCCATCTAGTCCCTGAACCCAAGCAACTACCGGATGGCCTTTAGCGAGCTGCACTTTAAGTCGTTGCAGACTCACTCCACTGAAATCTTCAGCAGATGGCAAATAGTGGCGGATCGTTGGTAACAAGCCTTGGGGGTAGATGTAAAGCCCAATACCATCAGCCGAAGCAGGATTACCAACAAAACCAGTATTAGGATTCGAACTGCGAGGCACTTGGCTGGCAAACTGTTCCTTACTAATGTTAACACCGGCATACTGTAACATCATGGTGGTCGCTGTCATCTCACATCCCGTTGGTAACTCCGGTAGCTGGTCAATCAGTGGCACCCTCAGCTGAACCGACGCCGTATTGGCTGGTCTTAGCTGACTAGCGGCTATCCAGCCACTCTGCTGACGACCATTATGCACGTAGTAAAAGCGCTGACGACGCACGTTGCGATAAATATCAGCCTGCTCAGTACGCGTCCACTGTGTATGCTGGTGATACTTTAAATGTAAATTAACACGCAATTGGGCACGCTGATGACGCACGACGGTTAAATGGTAACCGACACCGTTCTGACTATTCGTCTGATAGACCCGTGGCTGCACCACCTGAATTCCTGTAATCGGATAAGTCGTTACGGCCGCTTGTGCGGGGTAAACCAACCCACTAACAAGCAATCCGCCCACTAAGATACCCCACCATCTACTCATTCTAATCAATGATTGATCCTCACCTTCTCTTAATATCGTAATCAGTCGATTAACCGTTTTCATTATAATGCTGGTAATCGTGAGATTAAACAATAAGGTCCGGCAAATTTGGTGAACATAGTTGAAGTAGTTGCAAAAAAGCAAGTCTGGAATAATATAGTCAGTCGAATTTACCATAGCAAAAAAAGAATCGATCCATCAAGGCTTAGGCCTATCGGATCGATTCTTACATTCGTTAGTGCGGCCAAGAAGATTCGAACTTCCACCGGGTTAACCCCGACAAGATCCTTAATCTTGCGCGTCTGCCAATTCCGCCATGGCCGCATCACAACTCACAAAAAACATCATAACAAAATTTTGCGAGTCTGACAAGCTTATTTTAAGATTTTTGTACTTTTACCCCAGTTGCATCCATTGGCAATAGGAATAATTGGCCGTTGAGTGTTGTATCTTGGCCTAATTGTGCTTGCAACGTAGCGAGTTGACCGTAATCACCCAACGTAATCACCGTCGGCCCAGCACCACTCAAATAAGTCCCCGTTAATCCCAGGGCGTGGGCATGGTCTCTAACCGTTTGTAGTGCTGGCACTAACTTAGCCCGATACTGTTCATGGAACTGGTCCTGTTCCAACAGCGGTAACGCCACGTCCCAATTTTGAGTCGCTAAAGCGGCTACTAACGTATTAGCCACACTACTGCCAGTAATGGCTTGGTGATACGTCAATTCAGTTGGCAACGCTTGGCGGCTAGCCACCGTTAATAATGGCTCGTTCGGTACGTAGACACTTGCAAAAAGCGTCGGTAGCGGTAACTTCACCGCGCGGACGCGTTCGTCAGTGTACGTCGCCACGACCAAACCACCTAACAAAGCCGGTGCCACATTATCTGGGTGCCCCTCCAATTGAGTAGCAACTTCCAGTAGCTCAGCAGAAGAGCGCGGTGCGCCGGTCAATTCGTTAGCCAGCACTAAGCCGGCTACGATGGCCGTCGAGCTACTACCCAATCCGCGCGCCAATGGAATTTTAGAAGCCATCTGTAGATGCTGTGGATGTAAATCTGGTACCAAATGTAACGCCGTTTTAATAATTAAATTGCGTTCATCCGTCGGCACATCCGCCCCAAAGGGATGGTCAATCTGCCAATGGTCACTAGGTTGTAAGACTTGTAACGTCAATTGCATATCTAGTGCTAGACCGATTGAGTCAAATCCAGGGCCAAGGTTGGCGGAAGTTGCGGGAACTGAGATTGTTAGCATGACTTACCTCACCTACGCATTCTTCAAAACTTTATAACTCGCTAATAGTTGCATATTCTCTTGCTCACCGATTTCACGAGTGATGTCGGCTAACTGTTGATCATTCATAGCATGGGTAATGATCACAACACGCGCGTTGCCGTCACCTAATTGGTTTTGAATAATCCGGCTGAACGAAACTTCTGCGCGCGTCATAATTGCTGTCAATTTCATCATCATCCCTGGGACATCCCGCATCCTCAAGGCAATAAAGTGAGGATACACGACATCTTCAGGTGTTGCTAAGACTGTCTCCTGGCGATAAGAGTTAAACGTATTGCCAGTCGTATTCAGCGCAATATTTTTTGCAACCGTTGTAATATCACTCAGCACACTGTTAGCAGTTGGGAGTTCCCCAGCGCCGGGACCGTAAAACATCGTGTTCCCCACAGCCGTTCCAGTCACCATCACGGCATTATTTTCATTTTGCACCGTAGCAAGTGGGTGTTGATCAGAGACGAGCACGGGACCCACCGATACCGCAATGCGATCATCAATTTCTTCCGCAATCCCGAGTAATTTAATCGTATACCCAAGCTGGTGAGCTTCCGCGATATCCTCTGGGCTGATTTTTGTAATTCCCTGCACTTGAACGTGGTCGAGGGACAGACTCATCCCAAAGGCAAACTGCGTTAAGATAATCATCTTGAACGCCGCATCAAGACCTTCGACATCATTAGTGGGATCACTTTCGGCAAACCCCAAGTCTTGTGCTGAACTCAAGGCCTGGTCATACGACCAATGCTTAGTCAGCATCTGCGTCATGATGTAATTAGTGGTCCCGTTGACGATTCCCATGACCCGTTGAATCCGGTCAGCAGCGAAACTATTATCAATCGTCCGTAAGATTGGAATCCCACCAGCAACACTCGCTTCATAGAACAGGTCGCGATGATTTTCACGCGCAATCTGAACCAACTCCCGGCCATATTGCGCAATCAAGTCCTTATTGGCCGTCACCACGTGTTTGCCAGCTTTCAAGGCTTGCGTAATATATTCCTTCGCCGGATGAATCGACCCCATCACTTCGACCATAATTTGAATGGACGGATCATCAAGCAGGGTCGCGATTTGGTCGGTCATCTGAACGTCCCCCAAATCAACTTGTTCGTGCTTTTTCAAGTTGTGGACAACTACGCAGGCTAGTTCCAACTTACGACCGGTAATTTCTGAAATCTTTTCCTGATGCGCTTGAAGCATTTTAACAACGCCGGTCCCGACTGTGCCTAGTCCGACCACACCAATTTTAATCGTTTCCATCTTAATCCCTCCATATCAATAGTTAAGCTAATTCTATCGGAAGCGTCCCACTTTAGCAAACCTTTTCAGACTAACTTAATTGGTCCCCGGCAGCGGCCACAAGAATAGCGCTGCGTATCCATTCGCCGCTTGCGATAATAACGCTGCCCACACTGTTGGCATTCGTATATATACCGGTAAGCTGAAGTCGCCGGGTGCTTAGGTGCCGGGGCATAGCGCGAACCGCCCACCTGAGCGAGTAACCGTTTAAATTCCACATCACGATGTCGATAACCCCGCTTAGTCAAATGTAAATGATAATGACACAATTCATGCTTGATGACGCCAATCAAGGTGGCCTCATCAAAATCAGTCAGCATCTTCGGATTGATATCAATATCATGCGAGGCCAACTGATAACGACCACCCGTCGTTCGTAACCGGGCATTAAAATAAGCGCGGTGCTGGAATGGACGGTGAAAATCACGCATGGAAATGGTCGCAACGAGCTGCTGTAACTCTAAATCAGTCATTATGCTTCAGCCGGTGCAATCATCGTTAAGGCGATGCGCTGCCGCTGTTCATCAACTTCTTCGACCCACACCGTCACGATGTCGCCAACGGCCACCGCCTGACGCGGATCTTTCAAGAATTTATCCGTTAGTTTGGAGACGTGCACGAGGCCGTCTTGCTTGACGCCAATATCCACAAACGCCCCAAAGTCGACCACGTTGCGTACGGTTCCTTGCAGCTGCATTCCTGGTTTTAGATCACTCATCTTTAAAACGTCTTGCCGGAGTAACGGTGCGGGCATCGTATCACGAACATCACGCCCGGGCTTTTGCAAACTACTAATAATATCCTTTAAGGTCAGTTCACCGACACCGGTGCTGGTCGCAAGTTGCGCTAAATCTAATTGATTCAACTGTTGGGCTTTAGTCGTCCCAACGTCCGCCGTCTTTAATCCAGCCGCTGCCAATAACGCTTTGGCTGCGGGATAACTTTCTGGATGAATATCCGTGTTATCAAAAACATTCTTGCCGTCAATGATTCGCAGGAAGCCGACCGCTTGTTCATAAGCTTTCGGTCCCAACCGCGGCACTTTTTTCAATTGTGGTCGGCTCGTGAACTCGCCATTTTCATCCCGATAAGTAATCACATTTTGGGCAATCGTGCTGGATAGCCCCGAAATATGCGTCAATAGCTCCGAACTAGCGGTATTCAAATTGACCCCAACTTGGTTAACCGCGGTCTCAATCACCGTATCCAGCTGCGTCGTCAGTTCTTTTTGAGGAACATCGTGTTGATATTGCCCGACTCCGACTGACTTCGGATCGATTTTGATCAATTCTGCCAGTGGGTCTTGTAGTCGCCGGCCGATGCTGATCGCACTACGTTGTTCAACGTGTAGCTCAGGAAATTCAGCGCGCGCCTTAGCACTAGCAGAGTACACGGAAGCCCCAGCTTCGTTCACGATGACATAATACACTGGCCGACTCATCGTCTTCAACACCTGTGCCACAAACTCCTCAGACTCCCGGGAAGCCGTCCCGTTACCAATCGCAATCATTTCAACATGATACTTCTCCAAAAAGGCTTTAAACTCACCCGCAGCAGCTTCCCGTTTGGCGGTTGAGGCTGGTTTGTGTGGATAAATCACAAGCTTATCTAAGAACTTACCATTCGCGTCCATCACGGCTAATTTACACCCCGTCCGGTAAGCAGGGTCAAACCCTAAGACCACGCGGCCCTTTAATGGCGCCTGCATCAACAAGTGGTACAAATTATCGCCAAAGACTCTGATGGCCTGTTCATTGGCAGCCGCACTCAACTCGTTGCGAAGTTCGCGTTCGATAGCTGGGCCAATAAAGCGTTTGTAGGCATCCTGATAAGCGGCTTCTACTAGTTCAACCGCCGGGCCGTGGTGTTGACCAATAAAGCGAAAATGACAATACCGGTCAATTCCCGCACGATCAACATCAATGCTGACTTTCAATACTTTTTCGGTTTCCCCACGGTTGATGGCCAGTACCCGGTACGGCACCATCTGCTTGATGGGACTATTAAAATCATAATATTGTTGATAAACACCTTGTTCATCGGCTACTTTACCCTTGGGTTTAACTTTTGCGACTAGTAAGCCCCGGTCGCGAGTATAATTCCGGACCCAATTCCGTAAACCAGCATTATCACCAAAAGCCTCGGCCAAGATTTCATGTGCGCCAGCTAATGCCGCGTCCGTGTTAGTGATGTCCTGTTCTTCATTAATAAATTGAGTTGCGTGTTCCTGAATACCACTTGCTGGAAAACGCAATAGCCAGGCCGCCAACGGTTCCAAGCCAGCGTCCTTAGCAATCGTTGCCTTCGTCCGCCGCTTTTGTTTGTACGGCAAATATAAGTCTTCAACGTCTTGTAACTTCTCAGCTTGTTCAATGGCTTGCTTTAAAGCCGGCGTCAAGTGGTCCTGTTCAGCAATCAACTTCATCACATCCGCCTTACGACTCTCTAGACTCGCAAGCCGATCATAGTTATCTTTGATTTCGCGAATTTCAACTTCATCTAAGTTACCGGTACGTTCCTTTCGATACCGTGCGATAAACGGCACCGTGTTACCTTCGTCCATGAGTCCAAGCACCGCTTTAATCTGTTGCGGTTTAAACTTCGTCAGGGCTTGATCAACTAACGTTAAAATCTGATTATCCATTATTTCACCCAATCTTTTAATCTCGTTACATTACATTATACGCGTTTTAACCTAGTTTCCGTGTTGAACCACTATTGAAAAATTACACTGACCGCGCCAACTTAACCTAGTAGCATCGCCAGCGCCGGTTCGATCCACTGATAACTCAGTTACAACAACTAGCTTACGACCAAATCTTAGCAATCGGCAATTCGCACCTGACAATAAAGCGCCCCGTAACGCGTAAACGTTACCGAGCGCTTCATTAGTGATCCAGGACAATCAAGCTTAGCCAGCGTCTTACATCACAGTCGTCATAATTCGTTGCACATTATTTGAAATGCGACCCATTTCAGTTTCTTGATCAGTCTCAGCTTGATTAAAAGCAGCGACGTCAATCGTTTGATCATCGATATTCATGCTGGCCGTCATTGCAGCACAGGCATTCGTATAAGCCTCGTAAGCTGCCAACAAATTACGATGTCGTCCCATTAGCCGGGCAGGTACCGAGACTTTTTTCAACTGCGCTAAATTTTGTTGATACTGGTCAGTACCATCGCTGAATTCCATCTGAATATCATTGAATTCGGCCGGAACCATTTGCGCAACCGCGTCATTATCAATCGCCTGACGCAATTTTTCAAACGATGGGTTCAATTCTTCCCCCATCTTTTCAGTACTTTCGATGACTTTAGATAGTACCGGCATATACGTTTGAACCGTTGCTTTTTTCATGTGAGAACTCTTTTCTTTAAATTAGTTAGTCTTATTTTACCCCTAATAACGAGGTTATGCGCGCCGCATGTGCCGACGTTGGAAGAACTTAACAATTTCAACAATCACGACCATCGATAAGGAAGCTAAGGCCACGATGCCCCATTGGTAAGCATCCAAGTGACTCACGTGGAATAAGCCGTTCAGACCTGGAACAACGATCGTCATCGCGAGCATCACAAACGCAATTAGAATCGCCCAGTTGAAGAATTTGTTGCGGAACAGGCCAACTGTGAATAACGACTCATGAATTGATTTCGAGTTAAACGCATGGAACAACTGAATCAAGCCAAGGGTTGCGAAGGCCATTGTTAACGCATCCGCATGGGCTAGTGAAGCCGTTGCGTGAACTGGATACGTCAAAGCTAACCAGTACACTAGCAGCGTAATGCCACCTTCCAGTAACCCTTGGTAAATAATGCTACTGAAGACCCCACCTGAGAAGAAGTTCGAATTACGACCACGCGGTTTATGTTGCATGATATTCTTTTCAGTCGGTTCGACCCCTAGCGCAATCGCTGGTAAGGTGTCAGTCACTAAGTTGATCCATAAGATATGCACTGGCGCTAAAATCTGCCAACCGAGCATTGTCATCACGAACAACGTCAAGACTTCCCCTAAGTTCGCTGATAAGAGGTACTGAATCGCCTTTTGAATATTGGCGAACACTTTCCGGCCTTCTTCGACAGCAACCACGATCGTGGCGAAGTTGTCATCGGCTAGAACCATATCGCTAGCGCCCTTAGATACTTCCGTTCCCGTGATACCCATCCCGATCCCAATATCAGCGGCTTTCAGAGCTGGCGCATCATTGACCCCATCACCAGTCATAGCAACGACCTTACCACGCTTTTGCCATGCGTTCACGATTCGAACTTTGTGTTCAGGCGCCACCCGGGCATAGACTGAGTAATCGCCGACCTTTTTGCCGAATTCTGCATCACTCATCGCATCTAATTCGGCACCGGTAATCACAGCATCGTCTTCACCCGCATCGATAATTCCAAGACGTACGGCAATCGCTTCGGCAGTATCCCGGTGGTCACCCGTGATCATCAGCGGTCGAATACCAGCTGACTTAGCTTCCACAACGGCTTGTTCAACTTCTGGCCGTTCCGGATCAATCATGCCGACCATCCCGGCAAAGACCAGGTCGTTTTCTAACGTCTCCGTATTGACGGTTGTCGGAACCGTAGTAATAATCTTGTAAGCAAACGCCAAAACTCGTAAAGCTTGCGTTGCCAACTCATGATTGACACTTAAAATCTGATCACGACTAGTCTTCGTTAACGGTTGGACGTCACCATTACTTTCAATCTGAGTGACCCGTTTGAGTAATTCATCGGGCGCTCCCTTAACGGCTACTAAGAAGCGGCCGTCTTCCAAAGGATGCACCGTTGACATCAATTTCCGTTCTGAATCGAATGGCACTTCCGTCACTCGGGGGCGGTCTGCCAATAACTGATCAACTGGGTAACCTTGATCCAAATTATATTGAATCAACGCCGTTTCCGTTGGGTCACCTGCTAACCCATCCGTCATGATCTTCGTATCATTACTTAAAATCATCACTTGGGCTAAATGGCTATCCAGTGGCAATTCAGTGGCGCGTGCATCCACGAGTTCCTGGTTAACGACCAGCTTTTCAACGGTCATCTTATTTTGCGTCAACGTCCCGGTCTTATCGGAAGCAATAATATCGGTACTTCCCAGCGTCTCAACCGCGGGTAATTTCCGCACTAGCGCGTGGCGTTTGGCCATCCGCTGAGTTCCTAACGCTAGCGTAATCGTGACGATTGCCGGCAAACCTTCTGGAATTGCGGCCACGGCTAACGAAATTGCCGTCAATAGCATGTTGATCAGGCTCTCTTGACCACGTAACATCCCGATACCAAATACCACGGCAGCAATCACTAAGATTAAAATTGTTAGCGACTTACCTAACTGTGTCAAGTTCGCTTGCAGTGGCGTGGTCGTCTCATCGGCCGCTTCAATCATACCAGCGATTCGACCAACTTCAGTCTGCATTCCGGTCGCCACTACGATCCCGGTGGCCCGACCATACGTCACGTTACTATTCATGTAAGCCATGTTCAGCCGGTCCCCGATTGGTAATTCCCCATCGGCAATCATCTCCGCCTGCTTCTCAACTGGGACAGATTCACCCGTCAGCGCCGATTCTTCAACCTTTAATGACGCACTCTCAATTAATCGTAAATCTGCGGGAACGATATCCCCAGCCTCTAGTGACACAACATCCCCGGGAACCAACGCGTCACTCTTGACCGTTTGCAGCTGACCATCTCGTAAAACGGTCGCGTCCGGCGCCGACATTTCCTTCAACGCGTTGATGGCTTCTTCCGCCTTCGATTCTTGGAAGACCCCAAAAATCGCATTTAGCACGACCACCAATAAGATGATAACGGCATCAACGGCTTCCCCAGTAAAGGCGGCAATCAAGGCGGCCACCAGTAAGACAATAATCATGAAATCCTTGAACTGTGCAATGAATTTTTGTAGCAATGAGGTCGTCTTCTGCTGATTTAGCGCATTCGGACCATATTGTTCTAGCCGCTGGGCTGCATCAGTTTGTTGCAAGCCATGTTCATCAGTTCCTAATTCCTCATAAATCGCGGGTAACGCTTGTTGGTACTTTGGTTTTGTACTCATCGTAAGCTCCTTTTCTGGCATCCGAGCCTCACTCCCTAACTGTTCTCCAGATAGAAAATGAGACTCATGTATGCACGCAAAATTGTGTGAACATACATAAGTCTCACTATTTAAGACAATACCGGATTGGCTTCTTGCTGACGATATTGCCGCAGAATATTTCTGCTAGTTACTCCCTTATGATTGTAACGTAAGAATACCAGATTCCATGAGGGCTGTCTAGCAAAATAATCGCTTTGACTACCTCTGCATTCGCCACAGCACTCGGATATTCTCACATTAAGCGTTTACATATTTTAAACCATTCTACCGCTTTTCCACCAATCCCACCAATATTACGGTAGTCACCATAAAATTATGTGACTATGCAAAAAGGCGACCTGAAGCTGAATAATCTTCAAGTCGCCTTTTTAATTAGGTTAGCCGTAATCCTAATCGATTATCAGCTAACTAGCTTATTTCCAAAAATCATCAAACACAGTGATGGCCGCGTGGCGTTTGTGGGCAGTCTTTAAGTACCACGCCTCAATCTTTTCGGCCGCAGCATCGCTGACCGTCCGGCCTTCCAAGTAATCGTCGATGTCGTCGTAACGAACACCTAACGCGACTTCATCAGGTAATGCTGGCCGATCTTCTTCCAAGTCAGCGGTCGGGACTTTGTCATACAAATGCTTGGGCGCATCCAAAGCGGCCAGCATCTGTTTACCTTGACGTTTGTTCAATCGCCATAGTGGCACAATATCCGCACCACCGTCACCGTACTTGGTATAAAAACCAGTAACAGCTTCGGCTGCATGGTCGGTTCCCACGACAGCGCCGTGCATTTCACCGGCGATTCCATATTGCACGATCATGCGTTGGCGCGCTTTAATATTGCCCTTGTTGAAATCATGAATCGTCAATTGGTTAGCTTCCAATGCAGTTACCATGGCATCCGTAGCCGGTTGAATATCCACCCGATCCGTCACGTCGGCTTGCATAAAATCAATCGCTGCCATCGCATCCGCTTCATCCGCTTGATTGCCATATGGTAACCGGACTGCGATGAATTGATAGCGATCATCACCAGTTTCTTGCCGCATTTCGGTAATCGCCATCTCCGTCAATTTTCCAGCTAACGTCGAATCCTGACCGCCAGAGATGCCAAGCACATAGGTCTTCAAAAAGGTATTTTTAGTTAAATAAGCCTTCAAAAAATCAATACTTCGACGAATCTCAACTTCTGGATCAATGGTTGGTGCAACGTGTAACGCTTTAATAATCTCAGCTTGTAATGGCCGCATTAGTAAGCTTCCTCCTCATCTTTATGGTTAACGTGGTCTCTGACCGTGTTAATAATATTCATTTTATGATCATAAAGTTTTTGTGACAAGTCGACCGGGTAATCCTGAGGGTTTAAATCCCGCTTGTATTCGTCCCAAAGTGCATCTAGACTTTCAAATGAATACTCCTTGATTTCATCTAACGTTGGTAAAGTATAAACTTGTTGACCGCGGTCATAGATGGGAACCAATAGTGGTCGCGCATCAAAATCGCTGACCGTCTTATTAATATACGTATAGCTTGGATGGAACATGTAAATTGATTCTTCGTTGCGCGGATCTTCATCGTACAACGTCACATAGTCACCTTCTGACTTGCCATCCGCACGCTTCGTAATCCGCCAAACTTGTTTTTGACCAGGTGTCGAAACCTTTTCCGCGTTATTCGATAACTTAATCGTATCAACCATTTGATGATGATCGTTTTCAATTGAAACCATCTTATACACGGCTCCTAATGCAGGTTGGTCAAAGGCGGTGATGAGCTTCGTCCCAACGCCCCACACACTGATTTTGGCCCCTTGCATCTTCAAGTTTTGGATGGTTTTTTCGTCCAAATCATTTGATGCATAAATCTTGGCATCCGGGAAACCAGCTTCGTCTAGCTGTTCACGCACCCGTTTTGACAAGTAAGCCATATCACCGCTATCGATACGGACTCCTTGGAAATTGATCTTATCACCCATTTCCTTAGCCACTCGAATCGCACTCGGTACTCCGCTACGCAACGTATCGTACGTATCGACCAAAAAGACACAGTCATGATGGGTTTCCGCGTAGGCTTTAAAAGCCTGATAGTCGTTTCGATAAGTCTGCACGAGCGCATGCGCATGGGTCCCGCTGATTGGGATTCCAAAAATTTTGCCAGCCCGCACATTACTCGTCGCGTCAAAGCCACCAATATAAGCTGCCCGGGTCCCCCAGATAGCCGCGTCAAACTCTTGGGCCCGTCGCGTACCGAATTCTAACAAGCCATCTTCGCCAACGACCGATTTGATGCGCGCTGCCTTGGTTGCAATCAACGTTTGATAATTAATAATATTTAACAGCGCCGTTTCAATTAACTGACAAGTTGCTAATGGTCCTTCGACCTGCAACAACGGTTCATTATTAAAGACCAAATCGCCTTCGCGAACGGCACGAATTGTCGCGTCAAATTTAAAATTAGCCAAATAGTCTAAAAAGCCGTCAGAATAACCGCCAAGTTCACGTAAATACGCGATGTCGGTTGCCGTAAAATGTAAATGATTGATATAATTAACTACTCGTTCCAGACCCGCAAATACCGCGTACCCATTTTGGAACGGCATCTTACGGAAGAACACTTCAAACACCGCATGTTTATTATGAATACCTTGTTCCCAGTAGGTTTGGATCATGTTAATTTGATAAGCATCCGTATGCAAGGTAAAACTATCATCCGGATAGATTTGCGTCATGAGTATAATTCTCCATTTCGTAGGTAATAACCGTGTTTACAGTAAGTTAAGCTTATTTTAGCATTTTTTATAAAAGAATGCGCTTAAGCATCCAAAAAGTTGCAGAATTCCTTGATTTACCTATACTTTAATTATGATTAGAAAGTGAGGTCGCTTATGTCAGTCCCTTTTGACAGGGTTAACATCTTAAACGTGCCGTTTATCAAGACAACTAACGCTGGCTTTGTTCAGCAACTTCAAATCGATATTCTCGCACATCGCAATCGCTTTGTGGTGACCGCTAACCCCGAGATTTTAATGTACGCCCGTGAACACCCCGATTACCAACAGGTGTTAACTCAGGCAGATTATATTACGCCGGACGGTATCGGCGTTATTCAGGGCGCTCAGATTCTTGGCACGCCACTCCCCGAACGGATTACGGGCTATGATACCCTTTTAACACTACTAGAATGGGGTAGCCAACAGCACCAACGGATCTTCTTGTTAGGTGCCAAGCCCGCCGTATTAAAACAAGTGACCGCGATCGTCCAACACGATTATCCCGGCATCGTTGTCGTGGGTGCCCGTGATGGCTATTATGACGACGAACAAACCATTGTCGACCAGATCGTGGCGGCGAAGCCCGATATGGTCTTCGTAGCCACCGGTTTTCCTAAACAGGAATTCTTCATCGCCGAACACCGCCAACGCCTCGATGCACTCTGGATGGGTGTTGGGGGTAGCTTCGACGTAATTGCAGGCGCGGTCAAGCGGGCGCCGTTATTTTGGCAAAAACATCACGTTGAATGGCTCTACCGGCTAATTCAAGAACCGAGCCGCTTCAAGCGGATGCTCGTGCTCCCCCGCTACTTGCGATTGGTTAAAAAAATGGCGCGCCAACAAGCACGATAGCTGGCAATTATTACCAGTCATGAGACGAGTCATTATGATTGCAACTGCTTTTGCACGCGCAACCGGTTTTCAGTCGTAAATTCAAAAAATAGCTCACCTAGAATTTTACCATTCTAGGTGAGCTATTGTTGTATCGCCAATCTAGTCAAGTGCCCAGCACCCGACCAACGGCTTATTTTTCAAGATAGAATTCAAACCGATTACCAACGTACTGGGTCCGCACGTATTCAAACGGTTCACCGGTTTGCAAATACGAAATCTGCCGTAGCCGTAGCAACGCATCGCCACGCCGGACTGACAAGTATTCCGCGATACGCTCAGAAGCGGACATCGCCGAAACAGTCTGTTGAGCCTTGCCAGGCACTAGGCTAGCCTTTTCTTCCAACGTCCGATACAACGAACTCGTAATTTCGTCCTTGGTAAACTGCTTGACGAGCCGTTCCGGAACCGTTGCGACTTCAAAGCAAATCGGGACGTCATCACCGTAGCGAATTCGTTCCATCCGCAGCACTTGTTCATTGGCTTTCAATGCTAATTTTTCACTCTCAGATAACGATGGACTCGTCACGTGATATGAAATCGTCTTACTTGATGGGACCTTACCCTGGGCCAGCATTAGATCAGTAAAACTGGTGACACCGGACATTTTTTCTTGGACCTTTTGATTCGCGACAAACGTGCCGGCACCGACTCGCCGCTCTAATATTCCTTCGTCAACCAATGTCTGGATTGCTTGTCGAAGGGTCATCCGACTAACATCGAACTGCGTAGCCAGCTCCCGTTCGGACGGAATCCGGTCACCAACGGCCCACCGACCAGCTTCAATCGCCTGCTTAATTTGGTTGTGGATTTGAATATAAATTGGCGAACTCATGGTACTCATCCCTTACTTCTAATTTATTTAGCTGCTTTTTTACCGTAGCTATAAGTTGCAACTAGATCTTGGTTACCGTCTAAGATGTTAATATCGGCATCTTTGCCAGCTTCCAACGTGCCCTTCTTAGTCAACCCAAATTCACGTGCTTGGTTGACGGAAGCCATCTTAACTGCTTCAGCAATCCCACAGCCAGTGAACTTCTGAATGTTCTTGAAAGCGTTGATGAATGTCAAGACGGAACCGGCTAAGTTACCTTCTTCAAGGCGCGCTTGACCATCCTTAACGATCACTTTCTGACCACCTAATTCACTAACACCATCAGGTTCACCCTTGGCACGCATTGAATCAGTCACTAATTCGATCCGATCAACGCCTTTTTGTTCATACGCTAACTTGATCATGTCAGGTACGATATGGAACCCATCACAGATCAATTCACAGTACATGTTGTTTTCAAGCATGGCATGCCCAGTAACACCTGGTTCACGGTGCTTGAATTCACGTTGCGCGTTGTATAAATGCGTCACGTGAGTTGCTTTACTTGCTAATAATTGTTCACGAGTGGCGTTACTGTGACCCACTGAAGGTACGATGCCATTTTCCAAGCAATATTTTTCAAATTCACGCGAACCAGGATCTTCTGGCGCGTAAGTAATCAACTTAACTCGACCACCAGACAACTTGTTCCAGTTGTCTAATAACTCAACGTTAGGATTCTTAATGTACTTTTCAGGTTGAGCACCTTTGAAGGTTGCCGAAATGAATGGCCCTTCCAAATGAACCCCTTGGATAACCGGATTTTCGTCGGCGGCTTTGTTAATACCAGCCATCGAATGATCTAAGTTTTCGTTGGACTGCGTCATGGTCGTACAGAAGTATGACGTAATACCTTCACGGGCCACCATATCATTAACCATTTCGTTAATTTCAGCTGGATTCCCGTCCATTGAATCAAAACTATAACCACCATGGCTATGAACATCAATGAAGCCCGGTACAATCGTTTTGCCACTCACAAATTCGATATCATCATCGGGTTGGGCCACGTAGTCATCCATTGGACCAACCGCTTCAATTTCCTTACCGAAACGAATGTAGCCGTCATCAATCTTTTCTAGACCAGTATAAATGATGGCATGTTTTAACACTTTGCTCATGAACAATTCCTCCTTGGATTTATCTGGTTTAATTATAATCGGTATAGACCAAACTTGCAACCACCAGCACCAAGTTATTTAAGATTTGCCGAGTTCCTTCGCGATCGTCGCGTCGATGCCCTTCACGACAGCCGTCATAAAACCGGCCTCTTCCATCGCCAGCAACCCAGCAACCGTCGTACCACCAGGTGAAGAAACTTGATCGATCAGGTCAAACGGAATTTTATCAGAAGCTAACACATTCTGAGCACTGCCAAGCGTGGCCTGCGCCGCAATCTTAGTCGCTGCATCCTTGCTCAAACCGTGCTTGACGCCTGCGCGGGCCATCGCGTCAATAAAGAAATAGATGTAGGCCGGCGAACTACCTGCTAAGGCTGAAAAAGTTGGAAAATCTTTCTCAGCGATGGCACTCGTGGCACCAATCGCATCAAATAATTGTTGCCCAGCCGCATATTGCTCTGGTGTCAAGGCATCATTACCAACCAACGCCGTCATCCCGGCACCAATCGCCACGTTCACATTCGGCATGATTCTCAGAACGGGTAGATCAGGGACAACTGTGGCATAATCGGCCAAACTCAACCCTGATACCATTGTAATGACCCACTTGCCCGTTAAGGCTGCTTGAACTTCTTTTAATGCGGCCAACGCAATGTTCGGCTTAACTGCCAAAACGATAACGTCAGCAGCTTGTGCCACGGCCAAATTAGTGTCACAGGCCTGTAGCCCATTTGCTTGCGCATAAGGTTGATAACTCGCAGCATGGGCACTGTGAATATAAATATCTGCTGGGACGACCGCTTGTTGTTTTAACCACCCATCAATAATCGCACGGCCCATGTTACCGGCACCAATGAATCCGATTTTCATCCGTAAAACGCTCCTCTGACTTATAATTTATATCATTAACTACTAACCGATTAACGGCTAGGCAGGATTAAACAAACATTCCCGCTTACTCTTCTACTATACCAATATTTGTGAAACTGTGGGTAATTAATCACCTTTTCAAGACCAACTTTCACTATCAACAAATAAATATCATAAGTCATCCTTTTGAGCCGGTTGCTTACCAATACTATGAACAGCTGATTAATTTATTAATAACCGGTTTTCAGCGTGGACTAATCTCATTGACAGGCTCACCTGAACAAGCTAATGTAAACAGCATCAAACACAGCGTTGCTTCCGAACACGGCTGTCTAAAAACAACTAAGGAGTATTTCACTATGAATCAGAGTAAACGTTTCAGACTCACCTTAACCACCCTGACGCAACAATGGCAACAAGACATCACCAGTCTGCCCACAACCATGCGTGCCGTCTTCAGCTGGCAACGGGGACTTAATGAATTAAAGACGCTTCGCCGCACCACTAAGTTGATGATGAGCACGATGCTAATCGTCACCATCATTGGCTTTATTCTGGGCCGCGATTACAGCCTACATGGCTGGATTGGCCTATTGACTGGAATAACGGTGGTCATTAACTTAATTCTGGTTGATCAAGGGCGACTAACGAACTATAGCTGGGGTATTATTGCTTGTGCGGCTTGGCTTACTACGGCTATCACCAATCGGCTAATTGGCGATATTGCGTCACAATCGTTTTACCTCGTCATGCAATTTGTCGGCATCACCGTCTGGCATCGTAAAATGGCAGCACAACCCGATACCAGCGAACTGACTGGTCGTAAATTGAGCAAATTAGCCGGTTGTGCCTGGTTCGCGTTAGCCGTACTCGTCTACATCATTGTCTTACACTTCAGTAAACAACTTCACGGTAACCAAATCTACCTGGACGCCACCTTGTTACCACTTGGAATTGTCGGTAGCGTCCTCATGGTCAATGGCTATCGTTCCCAGTGGATCGCCTGGATCACGCTCGATGTGCTTAACGTTATTATCTGGTTCAACCAGTTAAAAGGCTTTAGTCCCGCAGCCGCCTCGATGTTAGCACTGCAACTCGTGATGCTTGCTAACGCACTATACGGGGCCTACTTGTGGTTCTTTGGCCAAAGCACTCATCAAGAACACTAGCCCATATTAACGAAGATGGCTAACTAACTATCAAACTCAATCGCTAATCGTTTCAAAGTTCGCCGCGTAACTTTGAAGCGGTTTTTTATTTGGTTTGCTGTTCGGGTGACTGCACCGTTACCTGAACAATGTATATCAATTTACATTCACCGGCGAGTTTGCTTAAGTTAAAGCTAATTAACTGACTATCGAGGGGGACGTTTATCATGGCGGCAATCATTCATCGCACCCTGCATGACAAAATTTTTATCATCGCGCTAATTTGCGCAAGTTTAAGTTTATTTATTGGTACACCCCGGCTGGCAGAAATTAATTGGACCACGATTGGCACCTTATTAGCACTCATGATCAGTGTCCAATTACTACGAGCCATGCATCTACTTGATACTTTAAGAGACTGGCTCTTAGTTAAATCACACGATACCCGTCAAATGTGTCAGTTGTTTATCCTGTTAGCCTTTGGCGGCTCAATGGTTTTAACTAATGACGTTGCAATCTTAACGTTAATTCCGATTTTTATCGCCCTCGCACGGCGGCAACAACTGGCCATTGCTTACCCAACGACTTTAATTATCATGGCGGCCAATCTTGGCAGTGCATTTACCCCCATCGGTAATCCCCAAAATTTATTTTTGGTCACCTTCTATCACGTCAATCTACTCACGTTTTTCAAATTATCGACCCCGTTAATGCTGGCTAGTCTCGCTTTGTTAATTGCCTTAAGTTGGTGGCTACCGCGGTCGCCGTTAACGGTAACACCCGCTAAATCAAAACCAATCTCCCATAATCAGATTGGAGTTGCAGCTGGCCTACTCAGCTTCATTATGCTTGGCATTTTCAATCTAGTGCCCATCTTACTAGTCATTATTGGAACGGTTGTTGTCAGTTTCATCATTAACCGGCGCGTCTTTCAGTACGTCGATTACGCGCTACTCTTAACCTTTATCTGCTTCTTTATCTTCGTTAGCGCCATCAGCCATAATCCAACAATAACGCATTGGCTCAGGCAATTGACCCAGACAGCTCCCAGCGTCTATATTACTGGTCTAATCACGAGCCAAGTCATCAGCAACGTTCCAGCTGCTATCTTACTGGCTAATTTCACATCACACTTACCGGCGCTATTTTTAGGCGTTAATATTGGCGGCCTGGGCTCATTGGTGGCCTCACTAGCAAATCTGCTTGCCTTAAAACAATTGTTGCCCTTTGACGATCAACAACCACTTCGCCATTTTTTACTTGTATTTACAGCCCTCAATGGATTGGGCCTGCTTATCTTGGGACTTGGCGGCTGGTTCTATCTCCTACTATAATTGTACAAATGAGTTAACCCGAACACTGAATCAATTTGACTTTAGCGACCTAATAATCTTGGAATAGCCATAACCACCTCAACATCACAAAAAGAACGGGCTCAACACCCGCTCCCTTTTAACAACTATTGCTAACCTGAATCGTAGCACTAATGCTCGTTATCCATGATCATGGCTGGGGTGACGACTTGCTGGCCATCATAGACGTGGCTCTTGATCACGCGTTTCGTCCTGACAAATTCACCCTCAGCGGTCAATGTTAACGCACCAATGCCCCCATCAAAACGACCTGAGCGACTCCCAGCATCAATCAAGTAACGTGGAACATCTTGCGCATCAGCCTGCATCTTTAAATAACCCAGGTGTGAGCCAGCAAATGTCTGTACCGGCGTATGACCGGTGACCATAACTTTGTTGAATAAGTTCCGATGCCAACGGTGACCCACAGTTGTGAAGTCATCATAATAATTATCCCGAATCCACAGTAAGTCATCCGGTGATTGTTGTGTTAATGGGTATTGACAGTTAACACCCGCGTGCATGGCGAGTAGCCGGCCCTGCTGCCACATAAGCGGCAAGTGTGCTAAAAAATCAGTGTATGGCTTCAACAACACACCATTTAGCGCTCGCCGGACATGCTCAGAATTAGACGAGTAAATGCCTAATTTACGCCAAGTCCGGTGACCACCATTCAACACCCAGGTTGCGGTGGCACTGTCATCACCATGAGCCGTACGTAGCCAGAACGCGTCATGATTACCAAGCAAGGCCACATCGCCAGCTTGCCGTACCCGTTCACTAATCATTGCCAGCACTTTTAGCGGTGCCAAGGAAGCCGACTCAGTGTAGTGACCAAAATACCGCGCAGCCGTACCATCAATATAATCACCTAAAAAAATCAACCGGGTGGCGGCAATCTCAGGATTGGCTAACAAAACCGCTAGATCATCCGCCGCACTATGAATATCACCAATAAACGTATACAACGGCATATCAGCACCTCCACCTCGTGAACAACAGGATGTTTTAGTCTGGCTTGACGACCACCAGTAGCATCTGAAAGCCCCGAATGGCATATAAAGAATGCCGTGCATCTTTAGGAATCACGATTGATTGTCCCGCGGTCAAATGATAAACAGTCCCTTCAATCGTAATCTCCGCTTCACCACTTAAAATATTAACCATCGCATCGCCCTGAGCAGAATGCCCGCCAATCTCCTGATCAGTCGCAATTGAAAATAACGTCATACTCAGATCATCACGTTGAACCAGTGTCCGACTGTTAACTTGATCATCATCTAATGGAATCTGCTCAGTCAAATTAAGGACCTTGGCATGATCAATTTTATTAATTAAGCTCATTTGAATTCCTCCGTCTCTAGTTATCAAGACTTATTTCGTTTCGAGTTGAATAAATTGGCACGGATGCTCAGCCACTAATGTATGTACGGTATTAGCTGGCACCACTAACATCTCACCCGCATGGACTTCTTGGTCAACCTCATCCGCTAAGCGAACGATCAAAGTACCGTCAATAACCTCAAATAATCTGGTCAATGTAGATTGTTCAGCGCTAATGCTCTCACCAGCAGCCATTGCGTACATCGCAAATGGCAGTTCAATGCCTAATTTCCTGGCAAATGATTTACTAGTAATAGCGTGCTCGCGGTAGGTCATCGTGGTTTTTAGATCAATTTTAGTTACAGCCATTTCAAATCCTCCCTAGTCATCATTATGGTATCCTACGATACACATCATTAGCATTAATACTTGAATTAAGCTTAACGCTAACAGTTACAATATTCGAGTCTCATTTGAATAAACACTTCATAATTCCGAATAATTGAATGAGTAATTACAGCCTTAACCACCGCATCGTAATTGATAATCGAGCGTGCTTCAACACGTACAGAAATAACACAAAAAGTACCACTTCAAGAGCTCGTCGCACATTGCTCTCGAAGTGGTACCCCCACTGTCATTAATACAGTTTTAAACCAATAAAAAAGTCGTTATATCAAGGTCATAAGACCTGATTAACGACGAAAGGCGTAACAATTGGGCTAGCTGGGTTCGAACCAGCGCATCACGGGATCAAAACCCGTTGCCTTACCACTTGGCTATAGCCCAATAATGAAATGGAGGGGAGTGGATTCGAACCACCGAACCCGAAGGAGCGGATTTACAGTCCGCCGCGTTTAGCCAGACTTCGCTACCCCTCCGTAAATCATTCAACTATATTAGAATACATAATTTTGAATAAAAAATCAAGACTTTTTTCAAAGTTTTTTCAGTTTTTATTTCAAATCCAGAAATTGCGTATCCTGATACCACTCAGCCATGAAATTATTAGCACGCCATTCGTTGATACGCTTAAGTCCATACCCTACCGCTTGGTCATAATAGGTTGTCTGACCAAACACCCGTGGTTGTGGGTGGACGTGCAGATGACCAAATAAAACGTGGGCCACGTTAAACTGTTCCAACAGTCGTCCTAACCGCGGGGTCCCCATTAAGGCATTAGCCATATTCCAGAACCGATTATCATCAGAAAAGCGCAAGTAATCAACCCGAGGAACAAAGTGAGTCATAAACACGACCTGTTTGTTTTCAGTAGCGGCTAAGTTAAGCTGTGCTGTAACTTGATTTAACATCAGATCCGTACGCTCCGCATCACTCATTGGCTGCTTAATAGCCCGGTCAATCCAAAACGCATTCTTCCAGTGTAAGAAGTCAGCCGTAGTCGTATCTGGGACTTGCGCAGCATATTGATAGTCATACCACCCATTATGTCCAATCACGCGCCAATCCGTACCAGGAATGTCGACATACCGATTATGAAGGTAGCCATCAAAATGCCCAGTTTCAAGCTCGTCAAACGAAATACCATGTACCATGTCATGATTACCTGCGATCCAATAAACACGCGTCTGTGCGCCCAATAGTGCCTGTAAATCAACAACAAATTGTTGACTACGTTGAAAATCGTTGAAGAGGTCGCCAGCAATTAAATATAACTGGACCCCATTTTGCAATAAATAAGTTGCCTGGGCACGCATCATGGCGGTCGCATCCACTCGGTTAACATCAAAATGATTATCACTACTAAAAGCCAGCCGCACGATGATCAACCCCTCCAAAATAAAAAAGATATGCTATCACTAAGATAACATATCTTCGAGTAAATATTCAATTTAACGAATGCCTTGCATTGAACGCTTAATCATTGGCACCATCATGAAGAGAAGAAGACCAAGCAGTACACTCACGATCCCGATAATCGCGAAGTATGGGACTTCAGTTTGAGTTGAATAGAAGCGTACGATTTGTGCGTTAATCGCACTACCTACAGAATCAGTCAAGAACCACATACTCATCATTTGTGATGCGAACGCTTTTGGTGCCAACTTAGTCGTAACCGACAAACCGATTGGTGAAATCAACATTTCCGCAATTTCAACGACGGCCCAACTAGCCACTAACCACCATGGGCTAACTTTACCAGCCGTCCCAAAGAGGGCCCCTGGCAATGCCATGATTAAGTATGACGCCCCTGCAAAGACTAACCCAACCGCAAACTTGGCTGGTGAGCTAGGTTGCTTCTTACCCCATTTCGTCCACAACCATACGAACGGCGTTGTGTAGATCATGATGAACAATGGGTTTAACATTTGAAAATCAGATGCTGCTAAGTGAATAAAACCAAGATCCAAATTAACACGATTAGCTGCAAATAACGCTAATACGGCCGATCCTTGTTCCTCAATCGCCCAGAACAGTGCAGCAGCGATAAATAACGGAATATAGGCCCGTACCCGTGAACGTTCAGTTGCATCAGTTTTCTCAGACGTTAACATCAAGATAAAGTAAACAATCGGTGTCAAAATAACTAAAATACTAATTAAGCTGATTACATTGGCTAACGTTAACGCGTTCATCAGTTGCATTAGGAGTAAAATCAGACCAATTCCGATGATACCCAAAATCGTGCGGCGAATAATCTTCTTCAAGTCACCAGGTTCCAACGGATCAGTTGGATACAGACTAGCAGAACTCAAATTCTTTTTACCATCAAAGTAGTATTGCAATAAACCGAAGAACATCCCAATGGCAGCCAAGGAGAAACCTAAATGGAAGTTAACATTTAAGCCAATCCGGCCAACCAAGGCAGGTGCAACTAAGGACCCCAAGTTGATCCCGAAAACGAAGATACTGAAGCCAGCATCACGACGGGTATCTTCTGCAGTATATAATTGACCAACCATATCAGATACATTAGGCTTTAGTAGCCCAGTCCCAATAACAATCAGTGCGATCGAGACAAATAATGCACCAACCCCAAACGGTGTCGATAACACGATGTGCCCCAACATAATGAAGACCCCACCAATAAAGACCGTCTTACGACTACCCCAGACCCGGTCGCTCAAAAAGCCACCAAGAACACTGGAAACGTAAACTAAGGCCGAGTAAATTGACATGATGGATGCGGCAGTAACCTGGTCGAACCCAAGGCCACCCTTTGCCACACTGTAGTACATGTAATAGATCAGTAACGCACGCATCCCATAGTAACTGAATCGTTCCCACATTTCAGTGAAGAACAACGTCCGTAAACCACGGGGTTGGCCAAAGAACGACCGATCCAGTTTTTGTTCCTTATCCAATAGAGATTCCTCCAAACTTCTTAACCAGTTTGTACTTCGTTTAAAAGTAACAAGTTTTGTTTCTTAATTAAACATAATAACTATTATACTAGCCTTAATCTTAATCAACAATAGCACTAATCACTTTCTAATCTAATAACCATCAAGCGTATGCTTATCCAAAATCATCAGATAGTTCAAAACCCCATTGTGCCGCTCAAAAGTGTTTACTAAGACATTTAGTGCGACTTGTTACGACTTAGAATTGACATCAAATTCTAATTTAATATAAAATAATTAATAGTGTTCAAATGGAAAACGATCGCCATTAACATAAAAAATCTAATTAAACAAAACGTTAAACGATGATTATCAGTCTCAAAAACAATATCCTTGTTCCTTCACGATTTATCAGACTAGCCGGTAAAGCACCATTAAATTACCGATTGCAAGAACTAGTGAGGTAGCTATTATTGTCAGTCCCCCCAAAAACATAGTAACTATCATTGATCTTTGATTTGTACTTAGAACACATGTACTGTTTTAGTTACCTTCTATCTTAGAAAGCCGCTGCTAACCGATATCCCAACATATTGACAACAACTAGGTAAAACAACTAATAACTAGTACGGCTTTAGGCGTGGTCATAGAATTCAAACTTAGGGTTACGCGATATCGGAACAATTCGACCATGTACTTAAACACTTCCGTTAATCGATATGCAAAGCAGATTGGAAAAATGAATGCGCAAATCGGTAGCGGATTATTGGGTGTTTACTCTGCGACGGACCATGGCAGACTGTAAGTTGCTTAGTTATCAACTCAGGCGCACATTATCTAAAAAAGCAGGCTTGCACAATTATGCAAGCCTGCTACTTAATTTCAATAATATGATTCACTAAAAATAAAAAGACGAGAACCACGTCCCGCCTCACAAGTGCCGGCTACCAGAGTCGAACTGATGACCCTCGGTTTACGATACCGATGCTCTACCAACTGAGCTAAGCCGGCATGATATAAAAATAGATGTTAACACAATCGCCAACATCTATGTCACTCCGACAGGCGGGCTCGAACCGTCGACATCTTGATTAACAGTCAAGCGCTCTACCAACTGAGCTATGTCGGAATAATCGCATGGCAACGTCCTACCCTCGCAGGGAGCGATCCCCCAACTACTCTCGGCGCTAAGAAGCTTAACTTCTGTGTTCGACATGGGAACAGGTGTATCCTTCTCGCCATCGTCACCACACTATTGAGAAACTTGTGCTCTCAAAACTAGCTAATATCAAATATTTTCATATGAACCGGAACACCAATTACTTGGTTAAGTCCTCGACCGATTAGTATTAGTCCGCTTCATGCGTCACCGCACTGCCACTTCTAACCTATCTACCTGATCATCTTTCAGGGGTCTTACTTCCATAAAGGAATGGGAAATCTCATCTCGAGGTGTGTTTCACACTTAGATGCTTTCAGCGTTTATCACATCCATACGTAGCTACCCAGCGATGCGCCTGGCGGCACAACTGGTACACCAGAGGTATGTCCATCCCGGTCCTCTCGTACTAAGGACAGGTCCTCTCAAATTTCCTACGCCCGCGACGGATAGGGACCGAACTGTCTCACGACGTTCTGAACCCAGCTCGCGTACCGCTTTAATGGGCGAACAGCCCAACCCTTGGGACCGACTACAGCCCCAGGATGCGATGAGCCGACATCGAGGTGCCAAACCTCCCCGTCGATGTGGACTCTTGGGGGAGATAAGCCTGTTATCCCCAGGGTAGCTTTTATCCGTTGAGCGATGGCCCTTCCATACGGTACCACCGGATCACTAAGCCCGACTTTCGTCCCTGCTCGACCTGTCTGTCTCGCAGTCAAGCTTCCTTGTGCCTTTACACTCTGCGAATGATTTCCAACCATTCTGAGGGAACCTTTGGGCGCCTCCGTTACTTTTTAGGAGGCGACCGCCCCAGTCAAACTGCCCACCTGACACTGTCTCCCACCACGATTAGTGGTGCGGGTTAGAGTGGTCATACAGCGAGGGTAGTATCCCACCAACGCCTCCACCGAAACTAGCGTTCCGGTTTCTATGGCTCCTACCTATCCTGTACAAGCTGTACAAACACTCAATATCAAGCTACAGTAAAGCTCCATGGGGTCTTTCCGTCCTGTCGCGGGTAGTCCGCATCTTCACGGACAATATAATTTCACCGAGTCTCTCGTTGAGACAGTGCCCAGATCGTTACGCCTTTCGTGCGGGTCGGAACTTACCCGACAAGGAATTTCGCTACCTTAGGACCGTTATAGTTACGGCCGCCGTTTACTGGGGCTTCAATTCTGAGCTTCGCCGAAGCTAACCCATCCTTTTAACCTTCCAGCACCGGGCAGGCGTCAGCCCCTATACGTCATCTTACGATTTTGCAGAGACCTGTGTTTTTGATAAACAGTCGCCTGGGCCTATTCACTGCGGCTGATCTTGCGATCAGCACCCCTTCTCCCGAAGTTACGGGGTCATTTTGCCGAGTTCCTTAACGAGAGTTCACTCGCTCACCTTAGGATTCTCTCCTCGACTACCTGTGTCGGTTTGCGGTACGGGTAGTTAAGTACTCACTAGAAGCTTTTCTCGGCAGTGTGACATCAGACGCTTCGCTACTAAATTTCGCTCCCCATCACAGCTTGTCCTTAAAGTGAAAAGCATTTGACTCTTCACAAGACTTACTGCTTGGACATTCTAATCCAACAGAATGCACATCTTAGCCTCCTGCGTCCCTCCATTGCTCAAACGCACTTAACTAGTACAGGAATCTCAACCTGTTATCCATCGTCTACGCCTCTCGGCCTCGACTTAGGTCCCGACTAACCCTGGGAGGACGAGCCTTCCCCAGGAAACCTTAGTCATTCGGTGGATAGGATTCTCACCTATCTTTCGCTACTCATACCGGCATTCTCACTTCTAAGCGCTCCACAAGTCCTCACGATCTTGCTTCACCGCCCTTAGAACGCTCTCCTATCACGCGACCTAATGGTCGCATCCATGGTTTCGGTAGTATGCTTAGCCCCGGTACATTTTCGGCGCAGAATCACTCGACTAGTGAGCTATTACGCACTCTTTAAATGGTGGCTGCTTCTGAGCCAACATCCTAGTTGTCTATGCAACTCCACATCCTTTTCCACTTAGCATACATTTAGGGACCTTAACTGATGGTCTGGGCTGTTCCCCTTTCGACGGTGGATCTTATCACTCATCGTCTGACTCCCGGATATGAATCAATGGCATTCGGAGTTTATCTGAATTCAGTAACCCAAGACGGGCCCCTAGTCCAAATAGTGCTCTACCTCCATGATCCTAATTCCGAGGCTAGCCCTAAAGCTATTTCGGAGAGAACCAGCTATCTCCAAGTTCGTTTGGAATTTCACCGCTATCCACACCTCATCCCAGCAATTTTCAACTTACACGGGTTCGGTCCTCCAGTGCGTTTTACCGCACCTTCAACCTGGACATGGATAGGTCACCTGGTTTCGGGTCTACAACCTCGTACTCAAAACGCCCATTTCAGACTCGCTTTCGCTACGGCTCCGACTTTTTAGTCTTAACCTTGCACGGGATCATAACTCGCCGGTTCATTCTACAAAAGGCACGCCATCACGCATTAACGCGCTCTGACTTATTGTAGGCACATGGTTTCAGGAACTATTTCACTCCCCTTCCGGGGTGCTTTTCACCTTTCCCTCACGGTACTGGTTCACTATCGGTCACTAGGTAGTATTTAGCCTTGGGAGATGGTCCTCCCGGATTCCGACGGAATTTCACGTGTTCCGCCGTACTCAGGATCCTGAACTGAGAGAACTTGATTTAATCTACTGGGCTATCACCATCTATGGCGGATTTTCCCAAATCCTTCGACTATCAAATTCTTTGGTAACTCAAATGTTCAGTCCTACAACCCCAAAGTGCAAGCACTTTGGTTTGGGCTGTTCCCCGTTCGCTCGCCGCTACTTAGGGAATCGAAATTTCTTTATATTCCTGCTGCTAATGAGATGTTTCAGTTCACAGCGTTTACCTCCAACTAGACTATGAATTCATCTAGTGGTAACAGTTGATTAAAACTGCTGGGTTGCCCCATTCGGAAATCTCCGGATCATAGCTTACGTACAGCTCCCCGAAGCATATCGGTGTTAGTCCCGTCCTTCATCGGCTCCTAGTGCCAAGGCATTCACCATGCGCCCTTGTTAACTTAACCTCATTTACCTAACGGTAAATGCGATTAATGAGTTTAGCGATAATTAAACTTCAATAAAAAACTCAAAAAACGCGGTGTTCTCGGTTTCATTATGAAAAAATATATTTGATATTATCTAGTTTTCAAAGAACAAGTTTCAATGACGACCAACGTCGTCAATGGAGAATAGCGGGATCGAACCGCTGACCCCCTGCTTGCAAAGCAGGTGCTCTCCCAGCTGAGCTAATTCCCCATGAGGTATTCAACTTATTGGAACCAACTGGTTCGGTTCCAATGGGCCTAAATGGACTTGAACCATCGACCTCACGCTTATCAGGCGTGCGCTCTAAACCAGCTGAGCTATAGGCCCAAAAAACGCTTATTAAATTGAGAGTTAGACCTCTCAAAACTAAACAAAGTTTCGACGTGTGTGTAGGTTTCCGTAATATTCCTTAGAAAGGAGGTGATCCAGCCGCAGGTTCTCCTACGGCTACCTTGTTACGACTTCACCCTAATCATCTGTCCCACCTTAGGCGGCTGGTTCCTAAAAGGTTACCCCACCGACTTTGGGTGTTACAAACTCTCATGGTGTGACGGGCGGTGTGTACAAGGCCCGGGAACGTATTCACCGCGGCATGCTGATCCGCGATTACTAGCGATTCCGACTTCATGTAGGCGAGTTGCAGCCTACAATCCGAACTGAGAATGGCTTTAAGAGATTAGCTTACTCTCGCGAGTTCGCAACTCGTTGTACCATCCATTGTAGCACGTGTGTAGCCCAGGTCATAAGGGGCATGATGATTTGACGTCATCCCCACCTTCCTCCGGTTTGTCACCGGCAGTCTCACCAGAGTGCCCAACTTAATGCTGGCAACTGATAATAAGGGTTGCGCTCGTTGCGGGACTTAACCCAACATCTCACGACACGAGCTGACGACAACCATGCACCACCTGTATCCATGTCCCCGAAGGGAACGTCTAATCTCTTAGATTTGCATAGTATGTCAAGACCTGGTAAGGTTCTTCGCGTAGCTTCGAATTAAACCACATGCTCCACCGCTTGTGCGGGCCCCCGTCAATTCCTTTGAGTTTCAGCCTTGCGGCCGTACTCCCCAGGCGGAATGCTTAATGCGTTAGCTGCAGCACTGAAGGGCGGAAACCCTCCAACACTTAGCATTCATCGTTTACGGTATGGACTACCAGGGTATCTAATCCTGTTTGCTACCCATACTTTCGAGCCTCAGCGTCAGTTACAGACCAGACAGCCGCCTTCGCCACTGGTGTTCTTCCATATATCTACGCATTTCACCGCTACACATGGAGTTCCACTGTCCTCTTCTGCACTCAAGTTTCCCAGTTTCCGATGCACTTCTTCGGTTGAGCCGAAGGCTTTCACATCAGACTTAAAAAACCGCCTGCGCTCGCTTTACGCCCAATAAATCCGGACAACGCTTGCCACCTACGTATTACCGCGGCTGCTGGCACGTAGTTAGCCGTGGCTTTCTGGTTAAATACCGTCAATACCTGAACAGTTACTCTCAGATATGTTCTTCTTTAACAACAGAGTTTTACGAGCCGAAACCCTTCTTCACTCACGCGGCGTTGCTCCATCAGACTTTCGTCCATTGTGGAAGATTCCCTACTGCTGCCTCCCGTAGGAGTTTGGGCCGTGTCTCAGTCCCAATGTGGCCGATTACCCTCTCAGGTCGGCTACGTATCATTGCCATGGTGAGCCGTTACCTCACCATCTAGCTAATACGCCGCGGGACCATCCAAAAGTGATAGCCGAAGCCATCTTTCAAACTCGGACCATGCGGTCCAAGTTGTTATGCGGTATTAGCATCTGTTTCCAGGTGTTATCCCCCGCTTCTGGGCAGGTTTCCCACGTGTTACTCACCAGTTCGCCACTCACTCAAATGTAATTCATGATGCAAGCACCAATCATTACCAGAGTTCGTTCGACTTGCATGTATTAGGCACGCCGCCAGCGTTCGTCCTGAGCCAGGATCAAACTCTCAAATTAATGATGAGTTCTAAAAAGCTCATTTAAAGTTGTACTAAAATTTATTTGCTAGCGAATTGACTTCGCAAATGTTTTTGCTCTTGATTCAAAATCAAGAGACCCTACACATTTGATTCGTCGAAACTTTGTTCAGTTTTCAAAGGTCTAAATCGTTCGTTGATTACCTCAACGCAACTTAATCATCATATCAAGTTATCAATATCTTGTCAACAACTTTTTATAATTAATTTCCGTTGGAAGCAAGTGGCTAACCGCTTTGTGCGCCTCAACAACGTATACTAATTTACCAATTATCCAGATAAATTGCAAGCCCTAAAATGCAAAAATAACCAGTCAATAATATCATGTCATTTAATTTATTTTATCAATGTACGGTATTTAAGTTTCATATAGCCATTTTTAATTTGAACACGCTTGAATATTTAAACAGAATTCTAATTTTAGACTAAAAGAAAGCTATAATGTTCGGATAAAAATAATTCAACTTTTTTTGAATGAACCGCTTTCTGAAGTTAAGTTATATGATAGCTGCAAACAAAAACGGTATCTAGCCTAACTAAATCAGGCTAAATACCGTTTTAAATTTATTTATCTTCTTCTGGACGCATCGTTGGGAATAGTAAAACGTCACGAATTGAATCCGCATCCGTCATTAACATGACTAACCGATCAATCCCGATACCTAACCCACCAGTAGGCGGCATACCGTATTCCAACGCCTCAACAAAGTCTTCATCAATATGTTCAGCTTCATCGTTACCAGCAGTTCGTTCCGCAGCCTGGGCTTCGAAACGTTGCCGTTGGTCGATTGGATCATTCAATTCACTGAACGCATTGGCATATTCATTACCTAAGATGAAGAGTTCGAAACGATCCGTAAATCGTGGATCTTCCTCATTTTTCTTAGCCAATGGTGAAATCTCAACTGGATGACCATAAACAAAGGTTGGTTCATTCAACGTGTCTTCAACAAATTCTTCAAAGAACGCATTAATGATATGACCAACTTTCCAATATGGTTCATACTTCACGTGATGTTCATCTGCCAATTTTTGAGCATCTTCAACCGACATCGGTTGCCAAAAATCAATCCCAGTCTTTTCCTTGATTGCATCAACCATGTGAATTTGTTTGAATGGTTGATTGAAATCAACTTTTTGATCATGATAAGTGACAATGCCATCATCAGAAACTGCCTGAGCAGCTGCTTTAAAAATGCCTTCCGTCTCAGCCATCACATCATGGAAGTCGAAATAGGCAACGTAGGTTTCCATCATGGTAAATTCAGGATTATGTTCACGGTCCATCCCTTCATTACGGAAGACCCGACCAATTTCATAGACCTTTTCCATGCCACCAACAATCAATCGCTTTAAATGTAGTTCCAGCGCAATTCGTAAGTAGAGGTCAATGTTCAAAGCATTGTGATGAGTCACAAATGGCCGTGCTGCCGCACCACCAGCCTGATTATGCAACATTGGTGTCTCAACTTCTGTGAAGCCTTGATCGTCTAAATGATGCCGAATCGCTGAAATGATCTTCGTCCGCTTCAAGAAACGGTCAAAGCTATCGCGGTTAGAGATCAAATCCAAATACCGTTGGCGATAGATCTGTTCCACATTTTGTAACCCATGGAACTTATCTGGTAATGGCCGTAACGCCTTTGATAAGAACGTCAAACCAGTCACTTTAATCGTTAATTCGCCAAAGTCCGTCTTAAAGACTTGGCCGGTAATTCCAAGGAAATCACCAATGTCAGAACGCTTGAAGATATGGTAAGTATCTTCGCCGACAACATCTTTACGAATGTATAACTGCATCTTACCTGAGCGATCCCAGATATCAGCAAAGCCGACTTTCCCCTTACCACGCTTAGCTAGCATCCGTCCAGCAATGGTTGCCACCACTTGTTTAGCGTCTAGCTCGTCCTTATCCATCTCCCCATACTTGTCTTGCAAGTCTTGGGCTAAATCAGTCCGTTCGAACCGGTGACCAAAGGGATCAATCCCCTCTTCACGCAGTTCATCCATTTTTTCGCGACGAACCTTCAGTTGGTCGTTCATCGTCTGTTCTTGTCGTGCCACTAGTGTTCCTCCATTTCTAGTTAGCGTACAGAATTCATCCATACCTAAACAATCACTACATGTTAATTTTGACAATCACGCCGCCAAAATGCAAGTTAATTATTCACTTTACCACGTGACTAGCTAAATAAGTTGCCGTTTGCTCCTGAAACTGCGTTAAAATGCGTATCATTTCTGCCTGCGACTCAGCTTCCATTAACGCCACTTTGGTTCGGGCCGACCTCGGAATCCCTTTTAAATAGTACGGTGCTTGTTCGCGAAACTCGTGACAACCACCTCGCTCACCTTTTAACGCCACTAACCGCTGTAAATGTTCCATCGCTGTTTGCATCTTAGTCATCGGTGTCGGTGGGGTCAGTAATTCTCCGGTTGCCAAGTAGTGCACAGTTTGGGTGAGCATCCAAGGATTCCCTTCAACTGCCCGACCAATCATGACCGCATCTGCACCAACCTCACTGAGCATCCGCGCAGCATCTTGAGGTGTCTGAACGTCACCATTACCCATCAATGGAATCGTGAGGGCGTCCGCCACCCGTTTTAACACGTCCCAATCTGCATGGCCTTGATACATCTGCTTACGAGTTCGTCCATGCATTGCAATGGCAGCTGCACCAGCCCGTTCGGCAGCCCGCGCATTCTCAACGGCATATACGTGCTCTGCGTCCCAACCAGTTCGCATCTTGACCGTCACCGGTTTATTAACCGCAGCAGTCACGGCTGCGACCATCTCGTAGACTTTATCTGGACTTAAAAGCCACTTAGCGCCCGCATCAGTCTTAACGACCTTATTCACCGGACAGCCCATATTAATATCAATAATATCAGCATTGGTCTGCTGGTCAACAAACTGGGCAGCTTGAACTAATGTCGCTTTCGAACCGCCAAAAATTTGAATACTCATCGGGTGTTCTTTCGGATCAACGAACATCATCTCTAAAGTTTTGCGATTCTGATACATAATACCGCGATCGGAAATCATCTCGCAAACGACTAACCCCGCACCAAAATCCTTGCAGATCACTCGAAAGGCCGCGTTAGTCACACCAGCCATCGGCGCCACCACGACCCGATTAGGAATCGTCACGTCACCAATCTGCCACTCCCGATTCATTAAGCGTCACCCTTAGACCGTGAGAGCACTGCTTCTAGTTCGCGTTCACTGAACTGATACTGGTCCCCACAAAAATGACAAACTGCCATGGCACCATGATCTTCATCAATCATGGCTTGGACTTCATGTTTTGGCAAAGCCATTAGTGCTTCGGCAAACCGCTCTTTAGAACAATCACATTCAAACTTGACCGGCATCTTATCTAACACTTTAACGTCGCCATCAAACAACAAGTCCAAAATATCTTCTGGTGACTTGCCATCACGCATCAATTGGGAAACTAATGGCATGTCTTTGAGCTTATTTTCTAGCGAGCTGATGGCTTCATCCGTCGCATTTGGCAATACTTGCACCAAAAAGCCCCCGGCAACTCCAATCGAATTATCATCATTCACAAACACCGATAACCCAACTGCTGATGGAATCTGTTCGGACTGTGCTAGGTAATACGTGAAGTCCTCGCCCAATTCACCAGAAACTAACGCCACCGTTCCAGTGAATGGATCCCCAACGCCTTGATCCTTAGTAACTGATAAGAAGCCGTCAGTACCAACAGCCGCCTTCACATCGATCTTATGTTGATCATTCAAAGGCAAATGCACATGGGGATGTTGTAAGTACCCCTTGACCGTACCATTAGCATTGCCATCAACAACGATACCACCAACAGGACCATTACCATTGATCTTAACGGTCATCTGCTCCTCACCCTTTAAAACTGATGATGCTAATAATAACGTGCCGACCAAACTGCGGCCTAACGCTGCTGATGCCGCACTCCAGGTATCATGCCGGCGTTGGGCTTCAGCAACCACGCCCGTTGCACTAACTGCGTACGCTCGAAACATCTCGTTACCCGCGACGCTTTTTACTAAATAATCTGCCATTTAATCATACTCCTATCTCAATCCGTCTTTAATTGCGACCGACGCTCATAACCGAATTACCGCAATTGATTTATTTTCCTGAAATATCATAACGCATAAAAGGAGCCGAGACAAAGTCCCAGCTCCTTCATTTTACTTTATTCAATACTACGCTTGCGAATTAGTATCATCCTGCGATGATGGTGTAGCACTTTCAGCATTTGGTAAACCAGTGGCTGAAGTTGCGACATCACTGTCGGTAGCTGATTCAGTGGCTGAATTAGCCGTTGAATTGACACTACTGTCAGCACTAACTTCTGAACTAGCATTCGATTCACTTGGGAAACTTGGTTCAGCAACACTGGCATCAGTCGTCGTATCGGCTGAATCAACTTGCTGATCATCCGCACTTTGGTTTTGCGCGTGCTTTTCAGCTTCGCGTCGTTCCAATTCACGTTTGGATTCTTCAAAGGTCGCCGCTTTTTCACTTGGAAATTCATTACGATCCTTTTCAGGCATCTTACCAGTCTTAAATAAACTGAGAATCTGCTTTTCATCCAACGTTTCGTACTTCAGTAGCGCTTCCGCAATCAACTTATGCTGTTCACGGTGTGATTCGATAATATCCGTAGCAGTTTGATGCGCTTCTTGGCTCAAACGCCGGACTTCATCATCGATCAATTGTGCCGTATGTTGTGAAAAGGCACTCGCACCCATACCTTGTTGGTAAGCTGCTTGTTGGTTGGCATTTTCTAACTCAACGGGACCAAGCTTTTCACTCATCCCATACTGAGTAACCATTGCCCGGGCAATTTGCGTTGCCTGTTCAAAGTCATTAGAAGCACCTGATGATTGAGCCCCAAAGATAATTTCTTCAGCAGCACGACCACCCATTAAACCAGCCATTTGTTCCTTCGCATCACGTTTCGACATCAGCATCTGATCTTCACGCGGTAACATGATGGCATAACCGCCAGCACGACCCCGTGGCACAATCGTGACTTTATGCACGACCCGCGCATCATTCAAGACCAACCCAACAATCGTATGACCAGCTTCGTGATAAGCCACGGTTTCCCGTTCATGCTTGTTCACGACCCGATCATGCTTAGCTGGACCAGCAATGACCCGATCTTCAGCTTCATCGAGATCCGCAGCGTCAACTTGTTTCTTATTACGACGAGCAGCTAACAGCGCCGCTTCGTTCAATAAGTTTTCCAAATCGGCACCCACGAACCCAGGTGTTTGCTTAGCAATTTCCTTCAGATCAACGTCAGCTGCTAACGGCTTATTCTTAGCATGGACTTTTAAGATGGCTTCCCGACCCTTGACGTCCGGACGACCAACTAAGATCTTCCGGTCGAAACGGCCTGGCCGCAGTAAGGCAGGATCAAGCACATCAGAACGGTTTGTCGCCGCCATGACGATGACCCCTTCATTACCTGTAAAACCATCCATTTCAACTAACAATTGGTTCAGGGTTTGTTCACGTTCATCGTGACCGCCGCCCATACCATTGCCACGTTGCCGACCAACCGCATCAATTTCATCAATAAAGATGATGGATGGGGCGTTCTTCTTAGCTTGTTCAAATAAGTCCCGCACCCGGCTAGCACCAACCCCGACGAACATTTCGACGAAGTCAGAACCAGAAATCGAGAAGAATGGCACACCAGCTTCACCGGCAACCGCCTTAGCAAGCAACGTTTTACCAGTACCAGGAGGCCCCTCAAGAAGTACCCCAGATGGGATTCGTGCGCCTAATGACACAAACTTCCGCGGATCTTTCAAGAATTCGACAACTTCGACCAATTCTTGTTTTTCCTCTTCTTCACCGGCAACATCTGAGAAACGAACTTTGTTTTGCTTACTGTCAGCTGGTTTAGCCTTCGTTTTACCAAAGTTCATCACCCGGTTGTTTCCGCCGCCTTGTCCTGCTTGTCCCATCATCATATAGAAGAGGAACAACATTAGGATGACTGGCGCGATGTACATTAATAACGTGACCCAGATACCGCTAGATTCTTCGGCTTTCGCCGTCACCTTAACGTCATGCTTAGCCGCCAACTTGGAAACTTGATCAACCGTGGAGTTGTTTTCTAACATCGTTGTTGAAAACGACGTCGTCTTTGTCGATGCGCTCTTGATACCAAGGGCGTTTGCAGAAGAAGTCGTCCGTGCTTTCCGGTATGAACCAGTTACCTTGTAGACGCCGCCACTAGGCTGGATACTAACGTTTTTAACGTTATTCTTATCTAATTGTTTGACAAATTCGCTATAACGAATATTTTGCGTCTGTGAGCTAGAATTACCGCCAAAGAAAAAGTAGATAATTCCCATCAAGCTCAAGAACATCAAAATGTAAAATAAGCTATTACGAAAGAGTCCATTGCGTCGATTGTTCATATGTGCCTCCTTCATCGAAACTTTTATATACAGTTACTTCGATAGTCTAAATAATAGCACATTTGACTATCATTGACCAATTATTTATGCTCGTAAATTGCAGGTTTTAAAATCCCAACGTACGGTAAGTTCCGATAGCGTTCTGCATAGTCAAGGCCATAGCCAACCACAAATTCATTAGGAACTTCAAAACCAATATAATCCGCCTTAATATCAACGAGTCGACCAGCTGGCTTATCCAAAAGCGTGCAGACCTTCACCGAGTTCACATCGCGCCGTTTCAACAAGTCGACCAAAAACTTTAATGTCCGACCAGTATCAATGATGTCTTCAATAACTAGCACATCACGCCCTGTAACGTCCGCATCCAAGTCCTTGGTTAGCTGAACCTCACCACTAGAAATCGTTTCGTTACCATAACTTGATAAGTTAATGAAATCAAGATCCGCGTAAATATCCATCTCACGGATAATGTCAGTGGTAAATAAGACGGCACCCTTGAGTACACAAATAATTAATGGGTTCTTACCAGCATATGCAGTTGTCAGTTCTTTTCCTAATTTTTGTGCAACCTGATGGATATCCTCGCGACTATAAAGTACTCGTTCAATGTCGTTGTTCATCGTTTCAGATGTACTCCTTTCAACTCTCGTGTTTTAAGGCTAAAAATACTGTCTGGGTGCCAGCCGTTCGATAACTAAATTTATGACCGACCACCCATAAGACGTTCCCTTGAGCATTCACTAACACCAGTACCTGTCCACGTAACTCAACCGGAACCTTCTGATTAATCAACAGTCGGCGCACCGTCTGATGACCACCACCCTTGAGAGCGATGCGGTCACCAGCTTGCCACGGTCGCCACATGAGCGGCCAATCGGTTGTTGTTAACCAAAACGGCTGACTAGTTACATTGGGCGCTTGTGTAAAGATTCCCACCGTTTGGGTTGTCGTAATTTTCTGCCATTGATTTAAGTCTACCATAATTTTTTCATGGGGCATTAACTTTTTAACCCTTTTTTTTATTGGCAAAGCTTCAATGATACCAGCGTTACGATGCAACTCCCAAGTCGCATTTAATGTTAGTCTACTAGCGGCTGGTTGCTGTCTTTGTCCCCACGATACCAACGGCTGTAACTTCGACTCGGTAAATAATTGGTGGGTTTGCTTTTCTAACCAGGTCGAGAAGACGGCTAATTGCCACTGGCTCGGCAATGTCGACCATTGACTAACAAGCAAAGCACCTGTCGACGTTATGACCTGTGATAGCAGTACCGTGACCATTTGCGCCTTAGCCGCTAACAACGTCGCCAACTGTTGCTGATAATCGGCAACATGGTTCAATAGCTGCGGGTTAACCGTCATGAGCTCAGGCACGACCCGCTGACGAATGCGATTGCGAGTTAACTGTACATCTTGATTAGTCACATCTTCAAAATAAACGACATGCTGTTCGGTGGCGTAATCTCGTAATTGGGCTTTCGACCACGTTAACAACGGTCGTACTAACTGGCCCGTTGCAAATGGTCGACTAGCCGCAATACCAGTCAATTGTGCAATATCGCCACCACGAGCAAGCTTCATGATATATGTTTCTACTTGATCATTAGCATGATGGGCCGTTAATACAGCTGCTGCTTGATTATCATGCATGACATTAGCGAAAAACTGGTACCGAAATTGCCGTCCCGCCGCTTCAATTCCACTCTGAGGGTGCTCCGCAGTCACCCAATCTGCCAACACTAATTTCAAATGTTGCTGTTGGCAATATCGTCGTAAGTAATCTGCTTCTGCTTGACTCTGGTCTCGCAAATGATGATTAACGTGGGCCACTACTAGTTGTGGTCGTTCCGTCATTGGTAATTGCTGCAGCAAATGCAACAACACCATCGAATCGACCCCCGTTGACACAGCCACTACGACTGTCTGCTGTGGCGATAATAGCTTGGCCGCCGCTAATTGACGGTGAAACTTTTGAATTGGTGTCATCTGAACCTCCCATCTAACCTTCATTATTAATCGATTACTCGTTGTCTTAGTTACGTTGGCATGGATCATGATTAAAACGTGCCGTTTAAGTTGGATTACTGTTCGTCAGCACGGGAACGTCCTATGCCGACCTCCGGGGCTGGGTGCCAATTGCTGGAACGCAGCCGACGTCGATTTGAGCTAACGCCCAACCCGCGTCATCTCAAATACGAGTCTTATTCTAAGCCGGAAGGAAATCACTTCCAGCTAAGAATAATTTGGCTACTGAGCATTGTCACCCAGCCCCTCCAGTCGGGAAGCCACTCGAATGGCAGATGAACGGCCACTTAACTTTGTATAACTTATCGTTGGCTATTTTGATACTGAAACTTTAAACAAAGCGTTAGGTGCATTAGTACTTTGTCGAGAGATTAAATCTTACTACATCGATTCAGGATTAGTGAGCTGGCTCAATATCATTTTCAGTCTGACAGTTGATTAACAAAATTATCGTTTATGAAAAACAATGACAAATCCAGCAAAAGTTGGGTACGCACATGTCGGCCATTCGAATATTGTCCCGACTGGAAGGCGTTTCGGCCAATGCTCAGCGGTGAAATTCCACTTAGCAAGCGTCCTTTGCTTGGTTAGTGGAAGACCAGTATTTAAGACGTGGGTTGCGGCTTAAATCTGTGTCCACCGCGTTCCAGCAATTGGCTGAAATGCCTGGAAGTCGGCGTAGGACGTGCAAATCAAAAAGTTCTACGCTAAATCGAACTTTTTCCAGCGGGTCTAAGCTGGCCGCTTTTAAGCTTTGAACAAACGGCACGTTTTAATCATGATCCATGCTAATGCATAACGCGCATACATTGGCTTTATCTATGGTTAGAACTTGTCGATTAGCTAACGTCCTAAGAATAAACTGCTTTTAAAGGGCGCCGTCCCACAAAAAAAGCACGGTCGTGACTCTGATAGCCGCACCGTGCTTCTAAATTTAACTAGATTAATGGCAAGTCACTAAGTTTAGCTACGACGACCACCGCGACCACCACGTTTACCTTCAGTATTACGCTTTAAGGTCGCTAGCCGATCCTCACTATCCTTTAAGAAGCCAGACATCAATGAATCAAAGTCTTGCTTCTTAGGCTCATGCTGCCGCGATTGGAAACGGCCACCGCCATTGCCACCCCGGCTATGGAAATTATTCGAACGCTCATGATGACTACCATTACTCTGGTGTTCACCATGGGCGTGATTGTTACCTTGATGGTTATTACTTGGTCGGTTACCACCTTGATGATTGCCATGATGTTCATGTTCACCCTGCGGTTTGTCAACCGCTTTGCGGATTGACAGACCAATCTTACCATCATTTCCAACGGATAACACTTTGACCGTAACATCATCACCCACGCTTAAGACATCATGAATGTCCTTTACGAATCCATCGGAAACTTCACTGATGTGTACTAGCCCCGTTTGATTATTACCCAAGCTTACAAATGCACCAAAATTAGTAATCCCAGATACCTTACCAGTGACTTTTGTACCTACTTCAATTGCCATAAAAAAAGTTGTTCCTCCTATGAAATAATGGTTTTAGTATAGCATACTTTGTGAAATATTGAGTTATACATTTAAGCAATCTATAAAAAGTGGTCTACTTATTTAAAGCAGACCACAATCCCGACTAATTGGCAGTTACATCCGCAGCATTATCATTTGGTAAGCTGTAGACTGTTTCGCCACTCTTCGTATAATCATACTTTGAACGTAATAACTTTTGTAAGTAATCCTTATTATTCAGCTGTTTGATCTGACCTTCCAGTTGATCATTTTTTTGTTGTACCTTTTTTAATTTAACTTGACTGGTCGCAACTTGACGATTCACCTGGTGCAGATTTGACCGCGTATTAATCAATTGAAAACCAAAAAATAGTATCAATGCCCCGAACACCGCAACAATCAAAATAAACCGTCGTCGCCGTACTTGCGCGACGCGTTGGGCTTGCCCATGCTCGTCGGTTGCAACTTGACGAATATAATCATTATCTAACTGTTTGATCTTACTACGTGACCCGTTCGTCATGCTGGTCCAGTCCTTTCAAATTGGGTTGCCTAAATTATAACAACTTCATCGGCCGGTGTAAACGACATCATACTGATTAAGTCAACGTTTACGACCATTTCAATGAACGGAGACACCTAACTAGTCGCTGAATGGTTGGCGGTAATCCGTTTTGTAATCTTCACTGATAATGTCATACATTAATTCAGCATCATTTTTCTTAGTCGTTTCCAACAACTTCGTCACTTTGACCGTCAATGTCTTATTACCAAAACTAATAATCAGATCATCGTCGACACTCACGTTGCTAGAAGATTTCGCCACTTTACCGTTAATTTGAATCCGGCCCTTGTCGGCGATTTCCTTCGCGACAGAACGCCGCTTAATAATTCGTGAAACTTTTAAAAACTTATCTAAACGCATACTCATGAATGATGTTCCTTTCCTTTTGCAACGGCCTTAATTAGCCGTTTTCCATATGGCAATACTAACCACTCGCGAATCGTGAACAGCCGGGCATACACGGCCCCGGCAACAAACACCAGCACGCCAAGAATGACCCCAATCACTGTCACGATTCCAGCCATTCCACGCGTATGCGCTAGTACTGGCCCAACCAAAGCGGTCATTTGATGACAACTAAGGATAACCACGAGTCCCATCACCGCACTGATTGCGAGCAATTTTATTAAATAACCACTTTCTAGCAATACTTGCTGCAAATCTTCTGGCGAACCTAACCACATCACGGCAAACATTACGGCCAGACTCAACACCGTCACCGCACTAGCACCATTAATCCCATAATGAACTACAAAGAGATAGTTAGCCAATACTTTAGTCGCCAACCCCGCAACAATACCTATAATCATCGCGGTGTATTGATTCAAGCTTTGCAAAACGCTCGTATACGTTGTAATCAACGCTGCAAACAAAATACTAACAATGTAAATTCGTAAAGCAGTTGTCCCTTCTAGTGAACCAAATAATAAGCGGTTGATCTGCGGCATCAACGCAACTAACCCGACCGTTGCGGCCATTGATAACGCCAAGCTAACGTGAACCATTGCCTGTGTCTGACGCTTAAATTCAATCGGTTGACGCTTGGCTAAGGCATCCGTCAAAGCTGGTAATAATGTTGCCGAAAAGGCAGTTGCCACCACTAACCCTAACTGAACCAAGGGCTGACCACGGTCATAGACCCCCTTAAGTGCTTTGGCGACTTCTGGCAGTTGACCTTGTCGTACTAACCCGCGCATCACCGTGAACGAGTCCACTAGTTGTAACAAAATAACCACGGCGGCTACCAGACATAACGTGCCACCTTCAACCACGAATCGCTTTGTCAACTTCCGATAGCTAGGCAACGTGTGGGTTGGTTCCGGAGCCGGCGCTAATAAATACTTCAATCCAAAAGCGGTAAAAATCAATGATGAGCAAATCGCGGCTAGTGGGGCTGAGCTCATCGCCCACGTACCCATCCGATAATTATCCCAGCCGAGTCGCACACTGAAGTAAGCAGCCATAATAATAATTGCGACGCGTACAACTTGTTCAATCAACTGAGAAATCGCAGTCGGTCCCATCAAAAACTTACCTTGGTAGTAGCCCCGGCCCGTGGCCAGCCACGGCATGAAAACAAACATCCACGCCACGGCACTAATAATGGGAGCTAGATTAACGTCCCCCATATGGGCCGCAATCCACGTTGCACCGAGTTGCAAACCGAAAAAGACGACTAATGATAATCCTGATAGAATATGAAACGCTCGGCGTGCAATCAGTGACTTGCTAGTTTCATCCGGCTGTTCAGCAACTAACTTAGAAATGAAGTTTGGAAATCCATTTAATGCAAAAGTCATGCCAATACCATAAAGCGGATAAATCTGCTGATAAACGTAAAACCCCGTATTACCAACCATGTTCTGTAAGGGAATTCGGTATACCGCGCTTAAAATCTTAGCGACCAATGATGATATCGATAAAATTAATGCACCTTTGAACATGGTGTTCAAGTGATCCTTTGGCATAACAAATCCCTTCTACCGACCAACTCGGTGTTTTATCCTAAATTACTTTTCACTTAGTCCACCAACCTGACCGAATTAACTCGATCTGGTCATGCGATTTACTTAGCAACTGTTCGACCAGCCGTCCTATGAGCACTCAAAGCAACGACAAGCACTAATCTAGGACGCACTGACCACGTCGTCTTCTGCCAAGATCAAACTTAACTGTTCGACAAACTGGGTCAGTTGTGCCAGCCACTCATCCTGCTCCATTTTTGGCTGAATGACTAATTTAACCTTCATTTTATCATCATCAATTCCAACTGTCGCTTTTAATTTAGTTTTTGCCAAGGCTTTAAAGATATCTTTAGTATCTAGCTTAGCCGTCCCCTGTTTAGATAGCGTTAAGTGTAAATCACTATCATCGCGTTGGATTTTTTCTATCAGTGCATCATCCGCCAACAGTTTCAACTTACCTACCGCTAATAATCCAGCAACTTCTACCGGATAGTCACCGAAACGATCCATTAAATCATCTTGAACTTCCATGTACTGATCATTATTTTCCAACTGACGAATTCGTTTGTAAATTTCGATTTTTTGCCGTTCATCTTCAATATAGGTAGTCGGCAAGTACGCCTCAATACCTAACTCAACAGTCGCGTCCGTCTTAACCTTGGCCGCCTGACCACGTTTCTTCGCCACCGCTTCTGACAGCATCTGAGTATATAGGTCGTACCCAACCGAATCAATAAAGCCGTGTTGTTGTTTACCTAATAAATTCCCAGCACCCCGAATCGATAAATCACGCATTGCAATTTTGAATCCGGATCCGAGTTCTGTGAAGTCTTTGATTGCCTGTAACCGCTTCTCACCAACTTCCGTCAAAACTTTATTTTGCTGGTAAGTAAAGTATGCATAGGCCACCCGACTGCTACGACCAATGCGCCCACGTAACTGGTATAACTGTGACAAGCCCATCCGGTCAGCATTCTCCACAAATAAGGTGTTAACGTTTGGAATATCAACCCCGGTCTCAATGATTGTCGTGGTCACTAACACATCGTACTCGCCACGAATAAAATCATAGAGGATACCCTCTAGTTGTGACTCCGGCATTTGACCATCAATATGGGCAACCGCCGCATCTGGGACTAAATCTTTAATCTGCGCGACTACCTTGTCAATATCATGCACCCGGTTGTGCAAGTAAAAGACCTGACCATTGCGTTGCATTTCCCGTTCAATACCTTCTTTAATGACGCCAAAATTCTGTTCCATGACGTACGTTTGAATTGGATACCGGTTTGTTGGTGGGGTCTCAATCACTGATAGGTCCCGAACGCCTAACATCGACATGTGTAGTGTTCGCGGAATCGGCGTCGCTGTTAAGGTCAAGACGTCGACGCTTGCTTTCAGTGCTTTTAGTCGTTCCTTGTGTTTGACGCCAAACCGCTGTTCCTCATCAATAATCAGTAGTCCTAGGTCGGCAAAAGCGACATCCTTGGACAGCAACCGGTGAGTCCCCACAACGATGTCAATCTCACCATTCTTCAACTGTTGGACGGTCTCCTTCATTTCCTTAGTCGTTCGGAACCGTGACAGCATGCCGACATTGATCGGATACCCTTCAAACCGATTCAGCATCGTCTCATAATGTTGCTGTGCCAAAATGGTGGTTGGCACTAGAAATGCAACTTGTTTACCGGCCTCGATTGCCTTAAATGCGGCTCGCAAGGCAACTTCAGTCTTGCCGTAACCAACATCACCGACTAATAAACGATCCATTGGTTTTGGCCGTTCCATGTCATGCTTGATTTCATTAATACTACGAATCTGATCCGGTGTCTCCGGATAAGGAAAGTCGTTATCAAAGTCATCTTGATAACTGTCATCTGGCGGAAAGGCATACCCCTTCTCCGCTTCCCGCTTGGCATACAGATCAACTAGTTCATCCGCAATATCTTCAATCTTAGCCGCGACTTTGCGCTTGGCCTTAGTCCATTCCGTACCACCCAGCTTATTAATATGCGGGGTTTTGGATTCTGAAGAAACGTACTTCTGGACCAAATTCAACTGAGTCACCGGAATAAAAATCTTGGCATTATTCTGATAAGCAATGGTGATGTAATCTTGATGAACGCCATCAACTTCTAACGTCTCCATGCCAACGTACTTCCCGATCCCATGATTGACGTGCACCACGTAATCACCTGGCTTTAAATCCGTATAGCTCTTCAACCGTTCGGCATTAGCTAAGGTCTGACGACGCGGTCGCTTCTTAGCAACCTTTTTGAACATTTCCTGTTCCGTCACAATAACTAACTTACCATCAGGAAATTCAAAACCATTTTGCAAACTGCCCTGTACGATTTGAACCGCACCCGGTTGTAGATTAGTAGCCTTGGTCATCACCGCTTCGATTTCAAAATCATCAAGCGTATTGCTGACTTTGGTCAACCGTTCAGCTTCTGACACCATTAAGACCACTGTCTGTTGTAACTTGTGCCAACGATCTAGTTCCGTCTTCAAGGTCGGTAATTGGCCGAAGAACTCCTGCATCGGTCGGGTTCGGACATTCGTCACCTGAGATAGCTTGACATTACCAATTCCCTTTTGAAACAGTGAGATCAATAGTTGTGCATGATGATCATCACGTAATAAATCACGGATATCATTACCATAACTCGCACTCGCCAGCACGCGATGATGTGCTAATTGGTCAGTAACCCAGTCGGCTTCTTGTGTTAACAATTGTTGTTCACTATCGAGTAGGCGGGAATATTCTTCAAAGACCACGAGACCATCAGCACTCATATAGTCAAAAATACTTGTCTTACGATCATATAAATACTCACCATATAATAGTAAATCGTTACCGATAATACCCTTTTCCATATCAGCAATCGGTTGGGCTAAATTATCGGCTAAGGTCTGACGCTCCGCTGGTTTGAGTTGCTTACTCTCGGCCGTCATCGCCGTCTTCAGACGTTTGGCCCCCGCCTGCAACATATCCGCTGTCAAAATAAAATCCGTTGCCGGTAAAATCGTATAGCCATCCAGATTTTCCACCGATCGTTGTGTCTCCGGATCGAAATACTTCAGTGTATCGATTTCAGTATCGAAGAAGTCTAGTCGCAACGGATAATCTGCATCTAACGGATAGATATCAACGATTGATCCCCGCACAGCAAAATCACCAGGACGAGCAACCAACTTTTCCTTAACATAACCCATGTCATGCAGCTGCCGTTGTAAGACTTCCAGATCAATATCTGCACCAACTGCTAGTGATAACGTCGCTGCTTGAAATTGCGCGACAGGGGGTAAAAAGCGCCGCGCGCCAGCGACCGAAGTGACAACTACTGCCGGACTATCACTCAATAACGCGTTTAATGCTTGAACGCGTTGTGCCCGTGATTCCGGTGAACTAGTTGCCACCTCCGTCGCAATCATCTCTTCAGCTGGAAACAAAAAGACTTGTTCTTCGTCTAAAAGACTAGTCAAATCATCAACTAATTGGCTCGCGTGAAATCCATTATCAGTTACGATCAGTAACGAATGCGTTAATTGATGAAATAACGCACTTAAATAAACTGTTCGGGCCGAACCGTTTAATCCCGTGATCAATTGCCGACTATGCGGACTAATTCCCGCCAAAATCGTTTGAAAGTCAGGCGTTTGCTCAACAATCGTTTCAATATCCATTCTGTTGTTTCCTCCCGGGCTAGTTATATTGATTCATAACTGCCGCAAAATCATCATTTGCTAACCAAGCTTCAATCGCTGCCAATGCTGTTATCTTCGCATCATTGAATTCAGTTACTTCAGCCGGCGTAAATTTACCCAATACATAATCAACAACACTCATCTTCTGGGGATGGTCAATCCCAACTTTGACCCGCTTGAAGTGCTGATCGCCAACATGATTAATAATGCTCTTAATACCATTATGACCACCCGCTGAACCTTTTTGTTTTAATCGCACTTTGCCTAATGGTAAGTCCAAGTCATCATGGATGACGAGTAAATCCGTGGGATCAACATTGTAATAACTCATCAACGGTCCCACTGCCCGTCCAGAATCATTCATATAAGTAGAAGGTTTAACAAGCAAGACCTTCTCACCACCCTGAAAGGCCGTTGCAACCTGCGCTTCAAACTTACTCGTTTGAAACGTAGTGTTAAGGTTGTTAGCTAATTCATCAACAATCATAAAACCAACGTTGTGCCGCGTCTGTGCGTATTGTCGCCCAATGTTTCCCAATCCAACAATCATTTTCATAAACTTATCTTCTCCTATTACTTTGCATACCAAAACAGGCCGAACCGGTATTGACCCGATTCGGCAACTTTGCGTAACGTGACGAACTGACCAGCCACGCTGCTCACAGGTGATCGACTACTATGCCAGTCACGTGTTTAAAAGTTAGCGTATATTAAGTGCAGTAAGTATACCACAAAGGGCTTATCGACGCCCGTCAAAGAGTTTTAAGGACATTGTTAATAATTACATTAAAAGCATGTTCAATTTAGCACTTATTTTGCACAAACATGGTATACTTCACTTGTAAAACTAAATTTTCACTACGAGAGGATGACTTATTTTGTCAAGCATGCCAAATCATCAAAAAGTTGTGTTAGTCGGCGACGGCGCCGTTGGTTCTAGTTACGCTTTTGCCATGGCACAACAAGGAATTGCTGAAGAATTTGTAATTGTCGATGTTGTTAAAGATCGGACAAAGGGTGACGCCCTTGATCTTGAAGACGCCCAAGCATTCACCGCTCCCAAGAAGATTTACTCAGGCGAATATTCAGATTGCAAGGACGCTGACTTAGTTGTTATTACAGCCGGTGCACCTCAAAAGCCAGGTGAATCACGTTTAGACTTAGTTAACAAGAATTTAAATATCCTATCATCCATTGTTAAGCCAGTGGTTGACTCCGGCTTTGACGGCATCTTCTTAGTTGCTGCTAACCCAGTTGACATCTTAACTTACGCTACTTGGAAATTCTCTGGTTTTCCAAAGGACCGCGTCATTGGTTCAGGGACTTCCTTAGACTCTTCACGTTTACGCGTTGCGTTAGGCAAACAATTCAATGTTGATCCACGTTCCGTTGATGCTTACATCATGGGTGAACACGGTGATTCTGAATTTGCGGCATACTCAACTGCCACCATCGGCACACGCCCAGTTCGTGATGTCGCTAAGGAACAAGGCGTTTCTGACGAAGATTTAGCCAAACTAGAAGATGGTGTTCGTAACAAAGCTTACGACATCATCAACTTGAAGGGTGCCACGTTCTACGGTATTGGGACTGCTTTAATGCGGATTTCCAAAGCCATTTTACGTGATGAAAATGCTGTTTTACCAGTAGGGGCCTACATGGACGGCCAATACGGCTTAAACGACATTTACATCGGGACACCGGCTGTGATCGGTGGCACTGGTTTGAAACAAATCATCGAATCACCACTTTCAGCTGACGAACTCAAGAAGATGCAAGATTCCGCCGCAACTTTGAAAAAAGTGCTTAATGACGGATTAGCTGAATTAGAAAATAAATAAACTTTTATCTAATTAAATATATGATGAGCGCTCGCCTATAATAGACGGGCGTTTTTTGTGCTTAATTGCGGATAAACTAGCAGCCCATTGTGATTACACTTTCCTAATTTAAATACTATTTTTAAAACTTTCTTATCACGATTACCGGCCCTGAAGTTTGCACTCATGTAACTTCTGTTATAAGGTGAGAATATTACAAATATATGGAGGACCAACTTAATTATGAAACATAAACGTGGACTAATGATTGGGGGCAGTCTCCTCGGTCTCCTAGTCATCGGGTATGTTGCCACCAGTTTAATCTGGCAACACCAACAAACGTTCCTCACTAACACTTCCATTGCCGGCGTTGATGTCAGCGGCAAAACTGCAACTCAGGCCGCACCGAAAGTTAACCGGGCTTTAGAGCATCGCACTTATCGGATTATTGAAAGTGGTCAGACAAAATATTCATTCACCAGTAAATCAGCCGGAATTACGATCAATACTAAAAAAGACCTAACTAAGCTAGCAGCCAAGCAAAACTATTGGCGTTGGCCCCTCGCACTGTTGCAATCCGCTCAGGCTGATGATAGTGCAGCAGTTGGACAGCTAACAATCAATCACACTGATCTGAAAAATTTACTACAAAAGATCACTACAACCGCTAATCAAACTAACCGCACTAAAACTGAAAATGCCAAGTTAGTTTATCGACATGACCAAGTTGAAATTAAGAAGGAAGTTCAGGGAACTGAGCTGGATCAAGCCAAACTCAAGCGCGTTGTGACTAAGGCCATCAGTAATGGTGACAGTCACATCGCCCTTAAAGCGGCTTATGTCGCGCCAACCGTCACAAGCACGAGTACCAGCTTAAAGACGGCTAAGGCCAAATCAGCTAAATACGCCGCTGAAACAGCCACTTATAACATCAACGGCCACAAGTTCACGATTCCCCACGACTTAATTCTCAGTTGGATTAAAGTTGATAAGCAGGGCAAAGTTAGTTTGGACCAAAGTGCTGTCTTGACTTACGTAAAACAATTGAATGATAAGTATCATACCTATCATACGACGCGTCAGTTCAAGAGTACGGCGCGTGGAACCGTATCCGTCAGTGGCGGCTTTTATGGCTGGACCATTAAGACCGAAGCGGAAGCAAAGGCCCTCGCTGCTGAAATCTTGAAGGGTAAAGACTTTACCCGCTCACCAATCACCAGCGGCTCCGGATACAATAACAAAGGCACCGACATTGGTAACACTTACGTTGAAGTTGATAAAGAAAATCAACATATGTACGTCTACGTCGATGGTAAACTCAAAGTTTCAACGGACATCGTTACTGGAAAGCCTGGTAAACACGCCACAACAACGGGCGTTTGGTACATCTGGAATAAGGAAAAGAACGCGACCCTTAAAGGTGATAATGACGACGGCTCAAGTTATTCCCAACCAGTCTCTTACTGGATGCCGTTCGATGATACCGGCGAAGGAATTCACGATTCTTCATGGCAAACTCAATATGGTGGTACTTGGTACAAGAAGCACGGCTCGCATGGTTGTGTGAATACGCCCCCTTCTGTCATGAAAAAAGTTTTTGCCGCTGTACCAGTTGGCACGCCAGTCATCGTTTTCTAATTTAAATTTAATTTAATTGAGCCGGCCTGATACTATTCAGGCCGGCTTTTTAATCCCATTTTAGCGTTATGCAGCTTCATAATAATACGTGTCACTAGCCGTTTTATGGTATTATTTATTAAAACAAACTAATAAATCTGGGGGACCAACTGCTATGCTATTAAAAACACTCGTTAAGCCTAAAGAACGCCTCGTCACCATTACGGCGGACGCAACTTTAGAAGACGCCTTGAAAGTCTTAGAAGATTCCGGCTTCCGCTGTATTCCAATTTTAGATGAAACTGGTCATATCTTCCGTGGTAACATCTATAAGATGCACATTTACCGTCACAAGTCCCGGGGCGGCGACATGTCGCTTCCCGTGACAACCTTGCTTAAAAATGCCACGAAAACGATTCAAGTTGACTCCGCGTTTTACAATATCTTCTTCTCCATCAAAGATTTGCCATATATCGCAGTGCTCGATGAACATGGTTATTTCTACGGTATCCTAACTCATACACGCTTACTCGACATGCTATCACAATCTTGGAACGTCAATGTTGGCAGTTATGTATTGACGGTCGTATCCGTTGGTGAACGTGGTGACTTGGCAGCCATGGCTAAGATTATTACGAAGTATACTTCAATCGCTGGCTGTCTGACTTTAGACGTTCAAAACGGTACTCTGGGTTACCGGACGCTCTTCACCCTACCAGAAAATGTCGACAGTGAAAAGCTCAAACGGATTATCGACAACTTGAATCGCAAACAATTCAAAGTCATCGAAGTGGAAGATTTACAAGCTGAATAATCATAGTTGCCCCGAGGTTGCCTTGGGGCTTTTTTAATGCGCTGCATTCTCAGATCAACAGCGGCCAGTTTAGGCCCGCTGAAAAAAAGTCGAGTTAGCATAAACATGTCTGGCTGGAGCGTCCTACCACCGACCTCCAGGCATTTCTGTCAATTGACGGAACGTGGTGGGATTGAAGTGCTCAACTTTTACTGGACTTATCATTATTTTGCATAAACCGTAATTTTGTCAATCAACTGTCAGGTCGAAAAAGATATTGTGATAACTTACTATTTCTGAATGACCGTAGTCATAATTGAACGTTTCGACAAAGTAGAGAATGCCCTCTGATATTTCACTTAAAGTTCCAGTATCAAAATAGTCAACAAAAAATCAAAGCGGCCACCTTTCATTTCATTAAATGAACAAGTAAGAGACCGGCGTAGTATGCGAAGAAACCTTCTTCACATACTACGCCGGTCGTTATTAATATTAAATTCAGTTACACCCTATTGAATCCGGTCACTAAAGTGTAAGACCCGATCAAGGCTGTACATAATTGGTGCGGTGATGCTCATGATAATCAACTCTGATAAAGCGGTCGTTAAATACGTCGGCCAGAAAGCGACACCACTACTCATCATGGTAATCATCAGCGCAATCATAAACATCGAAACCGTGAACAACACGATGTTTAGTAGCATCCGCTGCCAAACCGTCTTTAACTTGGGGGCCAACCACGTCAATACTAGTAGTGCTAGCAATGATTGCCCACCACCGAAGAGGACGTTAAGGAGACTCGCCCCCGGACCAAAGGCGTCAAACAAAATAACGCCGGCAACAATCCCCCAGATATACTTACGATTGAACACAGCTAAGTGATTCAATCCTTCAGAAACGCGGAATTGAATTGCGCCCGATGCCAGGCTAAATGCTGCAGGGCCTAGGCATAATACAACATACATTGCAGCGACCAAAGCATTGATGATCCATGGCCGAATTTTCGATTGTGTCATTCGCTTAATTCCTCCTAGTTTTTTAACGTGGGATGGTTACGAACCACGTATTGATTGAAACAAAGCGAATATAATCGTAGCACGCTCGCGCTGTTCCCGCAAGCACAGCTAGTCGAAAATGCTGGTCGGAATAAATAAGTTGCCTAAAGTTGCGGCCATAATAGCCTTGATTGCTGGCATTCGGTTCGCGGCTTCTTCAAAAACGACCGCCTGCGGACTTTGAAAAACATCATCCGTAATTTCAAACGCCGTCATCCCATATTGTTCACCTAGTTGAGCCCCAATCTTCGTCTTCACATCGTGTAGTGCTGGCAAACAGTGCATGACGATTGTTGATGTCTTACCGGTTGCTGCAAGTAGCGCAGCGTTGATCTGAAACGGCAATAATTGTTTGATCCGAGTGCCATAGTCGACCTGCTCGCCCATCGAGACCCAGACATCCGTATACAGTGCATCGGCGTGGGCCACGGCTTGCTGAGGATCTGCCGTGATCACAACCGTACTACCAGCTGTCTGCGCATACTGCTGAGCCAACGCGACAACTGCTGGTGCTGGTTGTAACGCTGCCGGGGCCCCGATAGCCATATTGATTCCGAGCATCGCACCCGCTACAAGTAAACTATTTGCCATATTATTGCGGCCATCACCAACGTACGCCAGCGTCAGTCCTTTCAAATGACCAAAGTGTTCCTTCAACGTTAAAAAATCCGCTAAAATCTGTGTGGGGTGCCACTCATCGGTCAACCCGTTCCAGACTGGAACACCGCTATAGGTCGCCAAGTCCTCCACCGTGCTTTGCTTAAATCCCCGAAACTCAATACCATCATACATTGACCCTAGCACTTTCGCGGTGTCAACAACTGATTCCTTCGTTCCAAATTGAATGTCGTCCTTACCTAGAAACTCTGGATTTGCGCCCAGATCATTGGCCGCCACAGTAAATGCGGAGCGCGTCCGCGTTGACGTCTTTTCAAATAACAACGCAATATTTTTCCCTTGTAAATACGGGTGTGGAATATGGTGTGCTTTAAGGGTCTTCAAATGACTAGCAAAGTCAATTAAATACGTTAATTCAGCTGGTGTGAAGTCAATCTCCTTTAAAAATGACCGACCTTCAAATTGATTATTCATTCGTCGTAACCTCCGTCGTCAAAGCTGTCAGCACTTGTGCAATCTGGGCAATACCCGCTAATAGATCGGCTGGTTGCATCACAATTGGGGGTAACAAGCGCAACGTATTATCGCCGGCCGATAATGTCAATAAGCCCTCTGCTTGCAACTGGGTGATGACCTGGTTAACTGGAACTCGTTCATCTAAGTGGATCCCAATCATCAGCCCCTTACCCGTGACGCGTTTAACTACTGGTAACGGCTCAACCTGGGTCGTTAGGGCTTGCCAAACAAGCTCGGCATGGGCCCGAACAGTCGTTAACAAAGCTGGTGTTAATTGTGCCAACACACACTTCGCTGCGGCCATGGCAACGGCATTACCGGCGAACGTCGAGCCATGGCTACCCGGACCAAAGGCTGTTGCTAATTGTCGCCGACCGACCATGGCGCCCACTGGTAGACCATTTGCCAGACCTTTAGCGACCGTATAAATATCGGGATCCAGTCCATAACCCTCATAGGCCATCCGGTAGCCAGTCCGACCGATTCCCGTCTGTACTTCATCGATGATTAATAAAACGCCCATCGCCTGACACTTGGTATTCACAGCTTGCAACCATGCTCGCTTACCAGCAAAAACGCCGCCTTCACCTTGGACCACTTCTAAAATCACGGCCGCCAAATCCGGCGTAATTTTGTCCAAGGCCGCGTCATCGTTATAAGTTGCAAACGTAATGCCTGGTACTAATGGCGCATAACCGGCCTGAATATGGGAATTGCCCGTCATTGACATGGCGCCATAGGTCCGACCATGAAATGAATGCTGAAACGCTAAAATCCCAGTCTTACCCGTGTACTTCCGCGCTAGCTTCAACGCTGCTTCATTGGCTTCAGTTCCCGAATTGGAAAAGTATACGAGGCGGTCCTCACCGTTTACTAACAGGCCCGCAACGGTATCTTGTAACTCATTTTCGTATAAATTTGACGTGTGCCAAATGTGCTTCAACTGTTGGGTGACAGCGGTTTGAATTTGAGATTGTTGGTAACCAAAGTTGCACACCCCGATCCCCGCCGTAAAATCTAAGTAGCTCTTACCATGGTTATCGGTCAAATGAACCCCCTGACCATCCGTGATGGCAAATGGAAAACGCTGATAGGTTGGAAAGACGTGTTGCATGGTCATACGGCCACCTCCTGAATAATTGCAGTTCCTGGTTGATCAATCGCATTTGTAATCACAGCCTGCTTGACCCCCGTCTGAATAGCTGCAATGGCAGCTTGTACTTTAGGCTGCATGCCCGCAGTAATCACGGCCGTCCTAATCAGTTGCTGGGCCTGTTGTGGCGATAGTGACGTCATCACATTGCCGTGATGCATAATGCCTGGAACATCGGTCAGCAACACTAACTTCTCAGCATGTAGCTGCTGTGCCAGGACGGTCGCTGCCATATCCGCATTGACATTGAGCCACTGTCCTGTGGCCGTTAACGCTAAGGGGGCTAAGACACCGATACGTTGCGTCAACAATTGTATTAATTGCACGCGATTGACACTAGTGAGTCGGCCAACATATCCCAGTTGTTGATAATCGATCAGCTCGCCAGTCAATAACTGGTTATCCGCCGCGTTGAGCCCTAACACTGGTAATTGATGCTGTGTCAATTGTGCGAGTAACGCCGGTTGCGCATCGCCCAGCAGTGCTAATTTAGTTAACGACAAAGTCGCCGCATCCGTCACCCGCAAACCATTAACCTTGTGGACGGGGACGGCACACTGCGTCATCAACCGATTGATCATTGGCCCACCACCGTGTACGATCAGAATCTGGTAGTGCTGTTGATACCACTGTGCGATCTGCTCAAAGAAAGCAGCGCTCAACTGGCTGATCGCTTGGCCCCCAATTTTAATTACAATTAGTTTTGTCATTTTCGCCACCTCCGCTTAAGTATGATAGCTCGCGTTAATTTTGACGTAGTTGTAAGTTAGATCACAGCCCCACGCTTGACCACTCGCTGTTCCATGGTGCAAATCGACATCGATAATAATCTGCTGATCATGCAAGGTTGCTTGCACCGCCGCCAAATCAAAGTCGACAGCCAAGCTCTGCTGCACGAGTAAGATGCCGTTCATTTCAATATCGACCGTTGCTACGTCGATGTCCGCATCAGTAGCACCAATCGTACTAATAATACGGCCCCAGTTCGGGTCTTCTCCAAAAATGGCTGCCTTGACAAGATTTGAGCCAACGATTGCCTTAGCAATTTGTTGACCATCAACCGTCGTAGCTGCGTGGGTCACATTGCACTCAACTAACTTAGTCGCACCTTCACCGTCAGCCGCAATTTGCTTGGCAAGTTGGCCTAAGACATAGTGCAATGCTTGATTAAAAATATCGTAGTCTGCGGTACCGGCTTGTAAGCTAGGATTATCCGCCAAACCATTCGCTAACGTGACTACCATATCATTAGTAGACGTGTCCCCATCGACCGTAATCTGATTAAACGTCTGATCAACATTGGCGCTTAGCATCGCTTGTAAGACGTCCCCATCAACTTGCGCATCGGTTGTTACAAAACCGAGCATCGTTGCCATCTTGGGATGAATCATACCAGAACCCTTGGCAAAACCCGTCAAAGTAACCAAATGGCCGCTAAGTTCACATTGCACACAGACGGTTTTCGGATGTTGATCCGTAGTTAACACCGCATAGGTCACCGCGTCACTCTTAGTTGGCGTCAATTGTGGCAGGCCATTTTCAATCTTGTCCATCGGTAACTGGGCACCAATCAATCCCGTTGAAGCCAAACCAATCAAATCAGGAGTAACGTTTAACTTATTAGCTAGCCAAGCTTGCTCCTGTAGGGCATTCTGCCACCCTTGTTCACCGGTACAAGAATTGGCGATCGCACTATTCAATAACAGACCTTGTAGTTGATGATTCTGATCAATCATTAGTTTAGTTAGCTTAGTCGGCGCTGCTTGAAACTGATTCGTCGTATAAGTTCCAGCTGCACTGGCAGGCACCTTTGAAAACAACCAGCCAAAGTCTTTCTTGTGACGGCGCAGACCAATATGAATACCATCACTATAAAACCCCGCTGGCCACTGAAAGGCAACCGTTTCAAATTTCGTATTCGTTAAAACTTGCATCTACATAACTTCCTCTCTTATCACACCATATTCACGATTCATGGAAATACAGGTAACGTTGGCAATCCGGTCGTAACAGCAAAATCAAAATAGCGATTGAAATTCTGGATTGCCTGTCCCGCAGCCCCCTTCATTAAGTTATCAATCACGCTCACAACCACAACGGTATTCGTGACTGGATTGTAATTTACCCCGAGCGCACAGTTGTTAGACCCGATGACATCTTTGATCGTTGGCATTCCCGTCGGTAGCACTTGCACAAACGGTTGCTCGTGATAGGTTGTCATAAATGCATCCCGGACCTGTGCTGTCGTCAGTGGTTGCTTTGCTTTGGCGTAAATCGTTGCCATGATCCCTCGTGTTACCGGAATCAACGTTGTTGTAAATTCGATTGCGGGAATGGTTGGCCACCATTGTTGTAACTGTTGCATCATTTCAGGAATATGTTGATGCTGATTCAATTTATATAAGCTCACATTGTCATTGACAGTGACGTAATGACTAGCAGTCGTTGCACGCTTGCCAGCACCAGATAACCCGGACTTGGCATCGACTACAATCGAAGTTGGCTCAATCAATTGTTGCTGCACAAGTGGGGCTAATCCTAATAATGTAGCAGTTGCATAACACCCAGGATTAGCAATGTAAGTCGTCAACGGTGATGGCATATCAGCCAAACCGTAACTAGCCTGTGCTAAGGCGGTAACTGGTGCCGGAGTGCGCTGATACCAGTGCTGATACTGTTGCGGATCGCGTAAACGAAAGTCACCAGATAAATCAATGACTGGAAAATGGGCAGCAATGAATGGTAAGGCCAGTTGGCACGTAATTCCAGCTGATGTCGCGAAAAAGACCATCGCATTATCGTGCATAATGGCAGCCGCATCGAACGGTCGAATGACTGCCGTTTCCTTCTGGTACATGGTCGCCACCGTCTTTAATGGAACGGCAGGGGCATCTGCATGTCCGTACAAGTGAATACCATCAACTTGTGGATGTTGTTTTAAAAGCTGGTATAGTACCATGCCACTGTAGCCCGTAACGCCAACTAGTGCGACTTGCATATAATCACCTCAAATATTCAAAAATAGTGTCTTAACCGCATATTCATGCAACGAACATGTTTCACACTATATTCTCATCGTTTTAAAAATGCAAGCTTTATTGGTAAAATATTCATTTTTATTCTTATTTTTGAATAAAAATAGCTTTATTCAGTGTTTTATACAAAAACTATGTATTTTTAATTGACATCCATCAAAAATTGCTGTTTACTTATTCCATTAGCAAGTCGAAATTTTAATCAAATCATCAGAAAGGATGCGATTGGGATGAACAAGTACTTAACATTAGCAGATGGCACACAATGGAGTGGAACGGCAATCGGAGAGCGCCAACTAGAGGCCGCGGGACGCGTCGTCTTTAATACAGGAATGAGCGGTTATCAGGAAACGCTGACTGATCCATCATATTTAAACCAAATGATTGCCTTTACCTACCCACTAATCGGTAATTATGGAATCGATCCGACCGTTTCACAGGCCCCAACGGTTGGCGCTCAAGCCATTATTGTTCACGAACTGGCTACCTTCACTGACCACTACACTAGCCGCCAGTCACTTGCCAATTTTCTAACGACACACCACGTTGCTGGCATCGAAGGGATTGATACTCGTGACCTAACGATCCATATCCGAGAAGCAGGCTCCCAGATGGCAATTTTAACTAATCATCCCGTCACTAACTTTAAGTCCAAGCTCGCTACTTTAACTTCACAGGCCTTAGTAGCCACACCACTTCCCGCCGTTACAACTACCAAGCAGCCCCGTATCGCCATCCTCAACTTTGGTGAAAAAGCAGCAATCAGTGCTGAATTGCAGGCACGTGGGGCTGATGTTATTGTTCTACCACCAACAACTAGCATCAAGGCCATTGCTGCCTACCATCCTGACGGTATTCTGCTATCCAATGGTCCTGGTGACCCCACTGATTATGGGGACTGCTTAGCAACCATCCGCCAGTTGGCACATCGTTATCCGCTTGCCGGTATTTGCTTAGGTCATCAACTGATTGCACTTGCGTATGGTGCTCGGACTTACCAGCTTCCATTTGGTCACCATGGACTGAATCATCCCGTTCAGGCTTGTGTCGACGGTAGCATTATGATGACTTCACAAAATCACGATTACGCGGTCGATCCAGCCTCAATCAAAGCTACACCACTAATTGTCACCCATACTGAACTAAATGATGGTAGTATCGAAGGACTGCGGTTACCCCACCAAGCGGTCATGTCAGTACAGTTTCATCCTGAAGCACATCCAGGCCCCAAAGAAGCCGGTCAATTTTTCGATAATTTCTTACTAACCATTCAAAAGGAGGCGGTAATTAATGCCTAAAAATACAACGATTCATACGATTGCTGTCATTGGCTCCGGTCCAATTAAGATTGGGCAAGCCGCTGAATTCGACTACGCTGGTACCCAAGCCTGTCTGAGTCTTAAAGCAGCCGGCTATCACGTTATTTTGATCAACTCGAACCCAGCAACCATTATGACTGATACGACTACCGCCGATGAAGTCTACTTAGAACCCCTAACTTTAAATAGTGTCACCAAAATCTTGCAAGCGACCCGTCCCGATGCCTTGCTACCAACCCTCGGCGGTCAGACAGGCTTGAACTTAGCAATGGCCCTAGATCAAGCTGGAGTCCTTAGTGATTTAAAAATTCAATTATTAGGCACGTCACTCGCCACCATTAATCAAGCTGAGGATCGGGCAGCCTTCAAAGCGCTTATGAATCAACTTCAGCAGCCAATCCCGGCAAGCACTACCGTTCACGATATTGCTAATGCATTGATATTTGCTGAAAAGATCGGCTATCCAGTCATTGTTCGTCCAGCCTTTACGCTCGGAGGATCTGGCGGCGGCATCGCCAATAATGCCGCCGAATTAACCCAAACGTTACAACGAGGACTAACCATGTCACCCGTCACCGAATGCCTGATTGAACAAAGTATTGCAGGCTTCAAAGAAATTGAATTCGAAGTCATGCGCGATAATCAGGGTACTAAGATTGTTGTCTGCTCAATGGAGAATTTTGATCCGGTCGGCGTTCATACTGGTGACTCCATCGTTTACGCACCAGTTCAGACTTTGACCGACACCGAATATCAACAGTTACGGACGGCGGCGTTAACCATTGTCGAGGCGCTCGATATTAAAGGCGGCTGTAACGTTCAGCTCGCTCAGGATCCACAAAGTCGGCAATACTATGTCATCGAAGTGAACCCACGGGTCAGCCGTTCATCCGCACTGGCCTCCAAAGCGACTGGCTATCCGATTGCCAAAATTGCCGCCGACATCGCGATTGGTCTAAATCTAGCGGAAATCAAAAATCCCGTGACACAAACAACCTACGCTGCTTTTGAACCCGCCTTAGACTATGTCGTCGCCAAAATTCCCCGCTTTGCTTTTGATAAGTTTCCAACGGCTGACGCCCATTTAGGAACACAGATGAAGGCGACCGGCGAAGTGATGGCGATCGGTTCGACAATCGAAGAAGCCACGCTCAAAGCGATTGCGTCCCTTGAAATCAGTCCTAGCATCCAAGCAACTTTAGTACCTGACCACCCCATCACGACCGCTGAATATGAAGATCAATTAATCCACCCGACGGATCAACGTCTCTTCTATCTATTAGCAGCACTTCAAGCGGGCTGGCCATTAGCAAAGTTAGCCACATTAACTCAAATCACGCCATTTTTCTTGAGTAAACTACAACATATTACCCAACTAATTCGTGATATCAAACAAGCCCCTACGATTAAGCACCTTTTAACGGCTAAAAAATATGGTTTGAGCCTGGCAACAATGGCCCACTATACGCAATATTCACTAACAAGTATCGCTGCTATGACAGCTGATTTACCATTCGTTTACAAAATGGTCGACACGTGTGCTGGTGAATTTACTAGTGTTACACCTTATTTTTACAGTACCGCCTTTGGTCAAACTAACGAGAGTCAGCCACTAGGACACAGCATTCTGGTACTCGGATCAGGTCCCATCCGAATTGGCCAAGGCATTGAATTCGACTACACGACCGTTCACTGTGTCAAAGCAATTCAGCAAGCTGGCTACCACGCTATCGTTGTCAATAACAACCCTGAAACAGTTTCAACGGACTTTTCAACCTCGGATAAACTCTATTTCGAACCACTGACAATTGAACGCTTGCTGCCAATTATTGAACTTGAACAACCAGTTGGCGTGATTGTACAATTTGGGGGACAAACGGCCATCAATTTGGCTCAACAGCTGACCGCATTAGGTATCCGGGTTCTTGGAACCAGCGTAGCGGCCACTAATCTAACTGAAGATCGACACGCTTTTGCTGACTGTCTTCATCAGTTGACTATCAACCAGGCCACTGGTACGACCATCACTAATTTAAGTGCAGCGTTACCTGCTGCTCATGCCATTGGTTATCCCCTACTCGTTCGTCCTAGCTTTGTCTTGGGTGGTCGTGCGATGGCCATCGTGCATAATGATCAAGAATTGATACCAGTCATCAAATCAGCCGTCGCTGCGGGACACGGTGCGCCAATCTTAATGGATCAGTATCTAGCTGGCATTGAATGCGAAGTGGATGTGCTATCCGATGGTACCGCTTGTTTCATTCCGGGAATCATGGAGCACATTGAAGGCGCTGGCGTTCATTCGGGTGATTCAATTACCGTCTATCCACCGCAACAGCTCAGTCCAGCGATCCAACACAAGATTGTCACGATTGCCACCAAATTAGCACAGCACTTACAATGCATTGGCATGATGAATATTCAATTTGTCGTCACCGACGATGTCTACGTGATTGACGTCAATCCACGGGCTAGTCGAACAGTTCCATATATGAGCAAGGTTACCCATTTGCCACTAGCGCAACTAGCAACCCAGTTGATTCTTGGTCAAAGTTTAGCATCGCTCAACTTGCGCCCCGGACTCTTGACGCCCGCCCCGCAACAAGTCGCTATCAAAGCCCCGGTCTTCTCCTTCAGCAAACTGCCAGCAGCGCCGGTGATCTTAAGTCCGGAGATGAAATCAACCGGCGAAACGCTAGGAGTCGGTCCAACGTTTGCAACCGCTTGGCACGCGGCGATGGCTGACAGTTATCACCTTAACAATTGGCAAGTTACAGATGGTATTATCACTGATGCTACGACCTTTGACCAACCCGAAGTTCAGGCCCTGTGCCAAGCCAACCATCTTTTGGTAACAACAATCACTCACATTGCCGATTGGCCCGCCACGACCAAGGCACTCGGCTTCACACTCAATGACCACCCTGATAATCCGGTTGCCACCGCTGCATTGAACCATGGACAGCCATTAATTACGGCCCTAGACACGCTTCGAACCTTACTAGCAAACATGCCGGCAAACGTGAGTCACTAGTTGTTCATGCACTTCCTCATACTACGACTCAGCAGACTTTCAGCCACGAACCATAGCGGCAACGGTCTTTATACTCACATTACCAACCACTAAAAAATGCTTATCAAGAACTGGCATCTCTGCCAATAGTCTTGATAAGCATTTTTAGTGGTTACCGTGCAGCCTGTTCATCACGCGCACCAAAATTTAATTTATCCTGAATTTGATGCCGAAAAGTCGCAAAATCTGCACTGACGCGTGACCGTGGATGCGGTAGTGGATTCGTTACAATTTCTTTGATCCTCCCGGGACGTGGTGTCATTACAATAATTCGATCACTCAAGTAAACGGCCTCATCGATATCATGCGTCACTAAAATCATAGTTGTTTGGGTCTGTTGCCAGACACGCTCAATGACATTTTGAATATCCGCACGTGTAAAGGCATCGAGCGCGCCCATCGGTTCATCCAAGAGTAAGATTTCTGGATTCATGATAATTGACCGTGCGAGGGCCGCCCGCTGTGCCATCCCACCAGAAACCTGATGGGGATAAGCATTTTCAAAACCGGTTAGCCCCATTAGTTCAATATAGTGATCGACTAATTGGCGATCATAATGTCGCCCCCGCGTCACTTTTAAGCCGACACTAATATTCTCCTTGATTGTTGCCCACGGAAAGAGGCTACCATGTTGAAAGACATAGCCACGAGAATAGTCCGGCTGCCTAATTTGCTGGTCATCAATTGTTAGTTGGCCGCTGGCTGGATGATCCAAACCAGAAATCAACCGTAGCAAGGTGGTCTTGCCGCAACCAGATGGTCCGATAATTGCAACAAACTCGCCAGGGTTGACGGTAAAATCGATGTCATCTAACACATCGATCTGGTGGCCAGCATTGTCTTGCAGCCGCTGATTGACATGTTTAACTGTTAGTAATCCCATCTATAAGTTCCTTTCTAGTGTGCCCCATCACGCCAACGCAGACAATAATCCTGAACCTTGGTAAACACTGCAAACAACACTGAGAATAGAATAGCCATAATCACGATGGCGGCATAAACTTGCGTATAATTGCCGGTACCCTTCGCCCAGTTGATGAACCAACCAAGACCGACCTTCGCACCAATCATTTCTGAAATCACAAGCATCGTAAATGACAAGCCCATAGCCGTATAAACCCCCGTAAAGATACTCGGTAACGCACCGGGAAGAACAATTTTGCGAACAATCTGCCATTCACTAAAGCCCAAAGTCTTCGCCGATTCGAAGTATTCCTTACTAATTCCTTGAACACCACCAATCGTCATGAAAGCTACTGGAAACCAGACTGAAAAAGCAATCAAGAAAACCTCGGCCATGTAACTAGTTGGAAAGATGACCATTGTCAGTGGCATCCAAGCGGCTGCGGGAATAATCCCAATAACCTTTAAGTACGGGAACGCCCAGTAGTTAAATTGCCGATAGCGGCCCATTCCCAGACCCAGCAAAATCCCCAGGAGGGTTCCAATAATAAAACTAATTAACCACAAAGCTAATGATGACACGGTGGAAGCCCAGAGTAACGCTGCATTTTCGCGCATCTGATCAAGGATTTGCGCAAAACTGACAAAAAATGGTTGTTCTAGAATCGCAAATTTCTCAGTCAGAAGGTCTTGGACAATCAGTAGCCCCCCTAATGAGGTATTCAACTGAGCAAAGTGACCATTATAGCGACGAATTCGGCCATGTGTCACTGCCCCAACGATTGTAACAATCAATAAATAGGCAAAGTAGCCACCTAAAAACCAATGATAAGTCTGATTATTAACAGTCTCTTGTGATGCGACCCATTGATTCTCAAAATATGCGATTGCTAATACTACTAAGCTGACAATATTCCAGGTCAGGTGCCAGGGCTTCCAGTATCTACCGGTTGTCTTGGCTGCCTGCGCAGCCTTCTTTCGACTCAATTGGACTGCTGTTATTTGCATACAGTTCCGCCTCCTTGAATTTAGTTCTTAGACAAGTCTGGATACCAATAGGCTTGTTTCAATAATTGTTTGTTATTCGTATTCTTCTTCAAATAGCCCGCTTGCTTCAATTGCTTGATATAATAACTTAAATCTTCCTTACCTGTTTTGAGATTTAATTCAAAGTGTTCATCCTTTAAGATCTGAGTCACATTCTTGACGTTGATAAACTTCGTCTTAGAAACATAGCCCTTATTCAATTCAATCTTAGCGGTCTCCTCAGGGTGCTTATTAATCCAAGCGGCGGCTTGCTTATATGAGCGCACAATGGCTTTAGCCTTTGCGGAATTCTCTTTGACTAACTTGCTAGAAACGTACAAGTAGCAGCAAGCACCTTTCGATTTCATGCCCATCGCAGCCATCTTGGCGTTGCCACTATTGTTATTATTATCGATAATAGTCTTAAAGCCTGATTCTTGTTGGGCTTGATAAGCGTATGGGTCCACCGTCCCAATTGCATCAACTTGACCCTTTTCAGCGGCTTTAGCTAATAAATCCGTACTGTAGACTTTCCAGGTCACGCCCGTCTTCGGGTCAATGCCTGCATGCTGGAGTGCAATGGACGTCACATATTGCGGTGTCGACCCTTGCGCCGGAATGCCAATCGTCTTACCCTTTAAATCCTTAACACGCTTAATGCTCGAATTTTTAGGGACTAACAACTTGATACATCCCTGATGAATCCCACCCACAGCCTTGATTTGGGCACCATTTTGAATCGCAGGTAAATATTGAAAATCACCATTTTGAGCGTCGTATTTACCACTCGCAAAACCCGCTTCTAGGTCACTAATATCACGTGGGTTAGCTACCAACTTAGCTTTAAGTCCGTTTTTCTTAAAGAAGCCCTTCTCATATGCAATATAATTGGGCGCATTACAGATAGAGCCATCCTTTGCTGGTATCGTCACTTCACCATACTTATAAGTCTTAGACGTCCCTTTACTGCTGGCGCTACTGCTACCACAACCCGCTAACACCGTCCCCAGTGCAATAAAACTCAATAACCCAAAAACAATTCCCTTTTTTCGCATATGTGCAACCTCCCAAAAAATTATGAAACAAAAAAATCGCCCCGCTGTCGTTATGACAGAAGGACGATTACTCGTGTTACCACCTTTAATTTGGCTATTCCTCGCAAAATAACCCTCATCAGGTACGTCAACCTCACCGAATTGAGATACCCTTGTCCGTTATCGGGGACCACCGTCAGTACTTAATCATTCGGTACTGAATGCTCCAAGACCATTTTCAACTATATGGAGATACCGGCTTACACCTTGCCCGGCTCTCTGTGAACTCCACAATCAGTTTACTTATCTTATCACGGCATGCGAATAATTAGAATATAATTAGATTATAGTTCTAAGTTCACACTTGTCAACATGAATTTTATTATTATCAGACTGATCTATAACTTTAAGCAATTGTGTTTATTCGCAAAGCCGCTAATATTAAAGTACTTACAGACCACTAAATTAATTTAGCACCCAACTATCACTCACCCTAAAAATTAAAACAAGATGAGTTTTTAGTTAATGCTCACTAGTTATCGACCTGTTGCCCCTTAAAATCAACCTAATCAGCACCCGTGCACTTTTTTTCAGTGATTGGTAATGCCGGAATTCCATTAAACAATATCGGCACAGTCTCAACGGTCACCTCAGAGAACTCTAAACCAAACCATTTGGCCGGTGTTGTCGCATATTTTTTAATCGCCAACTTCGTCTCAATCACTAACCGATCCAGTCGGGATAATTGACTACCATTTTCTAATTTTTCTTCGATAATGACAAAGCGAAAGTCCCCGACGTCTCGACCAGGTGTGACCGAATACGTCTGCCGTTGTGAGGCTAACCGGCCCGTAGCCATCAAGTCCCGCACAATGGTCCGTAGATAACGGTTAATATCTTGTCGGACGCGGAAGCCCAAATATAGTTTAACCGTTACCAGATAATCCGTCGCCAATGTATCAACCGTGTATTCAGCAGTGTATGGCTCATCTGTAATTGTGACGTTAACAAACCAGTAAACATCTGCACGCTTGGGCCATTTATCTAGGATCGAATACAACACCTTGCGTTCGACTTGATCACCGTTCATCCGGCTCGTCAAGAAGACAACGTTGGTTTGAAACTTATCAACCGTCTGATCGTCGCGTAATTTAGCTAGTTGATCTTGATATTGTCGCAAACTAAGCGGCTGATTATGTTGTTTCACAATTTGTTCTCCGCGATACCACACCACCATCACTACAAAAATCACTAATGCTAGCCCTACTGCCACGTAACCACCGTGCCAGAACTTAGCTGCACTGGCAATTAAGAAGATTAATTCGATCATTGCAAAAAATCCGGTTAGCAATCCAGCCCCCAGCACGGGTACTCGCTTTTGTCGCATAAACGCGTAAATCAAAGTCGTCGTCATGAGCATCGTCAATGTGATTGCTAATCCGTACGCGGCCTCCATCCTTTCACTAGTTTGAAAGAAGATGACAAGAATACTAGTCACGCCCCACAACCCCCAGTTAATGACCGGCAAATACATTTGGCCAACGGCTTTACCTGGATAGGTCGTCAGTAGTCGTGGGAATAGTTTGAGTCGAATCGCCTCGCTAACTAACGTAAACGAGCCACTGATTAACGATTGTGACGCAATAATTGCGGCTAAGGTCGCAAAAACAACCGCCGCCATCGTTAAGTTAGCCGGTAACATGGCAAAGAATGGATTGACCGCGCCTTGAAATTTCTGGCCGGGACCCAGAATCCAGGCGGCCTGACCAAAATAACTGAGCAGTAGACAAAGCTTGACATACGGCCAGCTCAAGCGAATATTGGTTTTACCAACGTGGCCAAGATCGCTATATAACGCCTCGGCCCCAGTAGTCGCTAGAAAGACACTTCCTAAAATCAAAATTCCCATCTTATTCGCTGGACTGATCAAAAGTAACCAAGCATAGTAAGGATTCAGTGCGCGCAATATCGTCCAATCTTGCGACAAATTCACAAGGCCACTGATACCCAGGAACGTAAACCACCCTAACATGATTGGACCGAATAATTTACCAATCGTATTAGTCCCAAAACGCTGTAACATAAATAGTAATGTGATGATACCAAGTGTTATTAAAATAATGGTTCTTTGACTGGTCCCGAATAGTTGTACATAGGCTGGAACATCGCGCAAACCTTCGATGGCTGTTGTCACCGTCACTGCAGGCGTCAATGCGCCATCTGCTAGTAACGCTGCGCCACCAATCATGGCCGGAATGACTAACCAGCGTGCGCGGTGGCGCACTAATGCAAAGAGGGAAAAGATACCACCCTCGCCATGATTATCAGCATTCAACGCAATGAGAACGTACTTGATTGTTGTCAACAACGTCATCGTCCAAAAGACTAAGGAAACGGCCCCAAACATAAAATGTTCATCGATGGCTTGCAAGCCCCCTTGACCAGTGACAATTGCTTTCATCACGTATAAGGGACTAGTACCAATATCGCCGTATACCACGCCCATTGCAACTAAGAGACCAGCCGCACGGCGTTTATTAAACTTAGACTGATTACTCATCGTGTGTCATCCTTTCGACCACATCTAACACTGACAGCCAGCCAATATCATCCTGTATAATGGGTTCAATTAGTTTACCTAAACACTCATAGAAAGACAATGATAATGCACACCGATCTCACAACCGATGTCATTAATAGGCTCCGCGTGCACCAACCAATATTAATTGATCGAGAAGCTGACACAAAAAAAGACCACCAATTCAAATTACTGAATTGGTAGTCATACTCGGTCATCGCACCGAAATAGCTCAATTATGTAAACAATTTATCCCCATTGATTGACTATGATTGGAACGTGCGTTGTGGCCGTCGTCGTGTTCGATCAGCTAATCCGATACTAATTTGTAACGCATTGTCAACTCGGCGCATCGTTTGCTCATCCAAATGTGTCACGCGATCTTTAAGTCGTTGCTTATCAATCGTTCGCACCTGTTCTAACAACACAACCGAATTTTTTTCAATCCCCGTATGGGCAGCGTTAATGTTCACATGTGTCGGCATCTTCGCTTTTTGAACCTTGGCAGTAATTGCCGCGACAATTACCGTGGGACTGTAATGGTTACCGACATTATTTTGCACGATTAGTACAGGACGCATGCCTCCTTGTTCGGAGCCTACGACTGGTGATAAATCTGCATAAAAGATGTCACCACGCTTAATGTCAGCTGCGGCCATCGCCTCATCTCCCTTTATTCGATACCCTGTGTAACGATAGTACCCCAATATAACTATCTTGCTATTCATAATAGCATGAACCATTCACTTTTAGCAACCGTTTACCAATTTAATCCAATGAACTAATCGCTAAGTACTGATAAAACTAATACTTCTGGCTCGTTAACTAAGAATCGCATCCGGACCTCCCCACTCACTTAAAAATAAATGAACTTATATTCACCGATGGCAAACCATGTCTAAGCTAACAACGCACCATCCGCTAACCCGATCCTCTTATCAAAGCAAATAACATCAAAATAAAAATGAGTGCTAGTATTTTTTCTAGCACCCATTTCTAATTTTCAACATTAGCAGCAGTCCGATATACGCACACCGGTAGTTTATAACCTAATTAACCTCAACTACTTAGTCGTCCTTAATCGATATACACTCTAGGAACTCGTGGTGCTAACCCACAAGCAATCTCATAATGAATCGTCCCACAGTAGTCAGCAACATCTTGTAGTGTAATAGTATGTTCGCCGTCCGTTCCCACCAAAGTGACCTTCGCGCCCACTGACATTTCACGTGGCAATCGTACCATCAATTGATCCATGCAAACCCGCCCCACGATTTCACAAAACTCACCGTCAACAAGCACGTGGAATCCTTGTAACCGGCGTTCATAGCCATCTGCGTAACCAATAGGAACCGTCCCAATCCACTCATCTTGAGCAGCCGTATACGTCGCACCATAACTGACCGATTTACCCCGAGCCAAACGTTTAACAAATGTCAGGCGCGCCGTTAATGATAAGGCCGGTTGCAACGGATACGGAGCACTGAGCTCACGACCAGAAGGATTCAGGCCATAAAGTGCGACCCCGAAGCGGATCATGTTACCATTGCAAGCTTGGTGCCATAAACTAGTGGCCGAATTCGACACGTGGACATAACGTGGTAGCTCGTCCACGGCCGCAATCAACCTTTTCCAATTGTTTAACTGATGGGTGAAGTACGTATCATCGGCTTGGTCGGCAGTTGCAAAGTGCGTAAAGATCCCCTCAAAATCAAATGGTGATTGAGACCGACGCAAAGTTGCAACCGCAGCTGCCAATTCTTCAGGCGTTTGAAATCCGATGCGTCCCATGCCAGTATCCAACGCAAGATGAACGTGCAACGGCGCTGTCACTTGGTTAGCTGCTAAAATATCTGCGGCCGTGGTCAACCAATCCTGCGTTCCAACGGCTAGTGAAATATCCTTTTCAGCTACCAGTGGGGCGTATTCCGGTTCCGTAATTCCAAGTACTAGGATGGGTTCCGCAAAACCAGCAGCGCGCAACGCCAAAGCTTCATCTAAGATTGCAACACAAAAGCCCGTTGCGCCAGCTTCTTTAGCAGCCTGGGCAACCTGGATAATTCCGTGTCCATAGCCATTGGCCTTAACAACTGCCCACAATTCGGTTAACTCATCCTTTTGGGCCATTTCATTACTGATATTCGTCTTAATTGCCTGCAAGTCGACTGTGACTTGTGTGTGGCGGTGCTCCCCAATTACAACCATCACAAATTGCCTCTTTCCAATATAACTTGTGTCATTACTAACGTATCTGTATGTGAAATCGAAATCCACGCGGAACCATCAAACGGGTGGCGCGTGACTTCCGGTTTACCCTGGGCGTTATCTAAAATCTCGATGTCTTGAAATCCAACTGCCGCACCGATTCCCGTACCATATGCCTTACTATATGCTTCCTTAGCTGAAAAACGCCCTGCCATAAACTCAATCTGGCGTTTAACCGGGTAACGTGAAAACACCGCTAACTCAGCCGGTGTTAAAACCTTTTCAGGTAATCGCAGTCCTTTCGCTAGAATCATCTCAATCCGACTCAGCTCAGTTAAATCAATGCCGGTTCCATATATCACGCTGCTCCCCCCCTTTATCTCATTATTATCATGTTAACTTAGGTTGATGTTTCCAATTTACCACAGCTACTGCCGCGATAAAAGGGCCCAAACACGCAATCTTTTCATGTCAGCATGAATTATTGTTAAAACGTTCCAGTTTAATTGGTTTGTTGCTCGTCAGCACTTGTTCGTCCTATGCCGACCTCCGGGGCTGGGTGACAATTGCTGGAACGCAGCCGACATCGATTTGAGCTAACGCATAACCCGCGTCATCTCAAATACGAGTCTTATTCTAAGCCGGAAGGAAATCACTTCCGACTAAGAATAATTTGGCTACTGAGCATTGTCACCCAGCCCCTCCAGTCTCAAGCCACGGGTTGAAGCCGAGCATTGTCTAGCCAACGGATTAATGCGGTTTGGGCATTTGTCCGTTGGCTATTTTGATACCGGAACTTTAAACGAGACGTTAGGGTTACCCTAACCACTTTGTTGAGGTGTTCTATTATTACTATAGTAATTCCGAAATAGCGAGCTATCCCAATATCTTTTCGACCTAACAGTTGATTAACAAAATTACTGTTTATGAAGAACAATGACAAATTCATCAAAAGTTGGGTACATCTTCGTCCGCCATTCGAATACTGTCCCGACTGGAAGGCGTTTCGCCCAATGCTCAGCATTGCAAGAGTGTGAGGTTCAGACGGGTTGAGACTGAGGATTAGCCTAGCTAGGGCGGTTAAGCGGTGAATTTCCGCTTGGCGTCATAGCGTAGCTAACCGGAAGTCTCAGTCTGACCCGAACACGTTTCACCAATATGGCATTAAGCCGTGGAAGACCAGTATTTAAGACGTGGGTTGCGGCTTAAATCTGTGTCCACCGCGTTCCAGCAATTGGCAGAAATGCCTGGAGGTCGGTGTTAAGACGCGCTAACCAAACATGTTTACGCTCACTCGACTTTTTCCAGCGGGCCTAAGCTGGCCGACTTTGACTTGACGCGTTTGGAACGTTTTAACAACCCGGTTTGTAAAATTAAGTTAGAAATTTAAAAAGCCATTTGTGATAGACTTTTGAGTGTCAAAATCAAAAGAAAGGCTGATCACAAATGACCTATACTCATCTTACTATAGACGAACTTGCCACAATTTATTCTTTTTGGAAACTCGGTAAAAAGGCTTATCTAGTGGCCCCAGCGCTCCATCGGAGTGCTGAAACTGTGTATCGTATTTATCGGTTTCTTGACGCTGGCGGTACGATTATTGATTACCAATGCCACTATCGAAAGCATAAACAACATTGTGGGCGTGAACCAATTCAACTACGCCCTGATGAACTGGCCTATATTCAAGCCAAAACTCAAGCTGGTTGGCAACCAGATACCATTATTAATCGCCAAGAACGGGCTTTCAGCTGTGAGGTTCGAACCCTTTACCGCCTTTTCAAACGCGGTGTTTTGGGGTTGTCGACCAAAGATTTACCGATGCACGGCAAACGGCACCCTAATGGTTACATTGAACGCCGTGGGAAAGCGGGTCAATTGGGCAGGGATTTAAAGAATCGTTATCAGGACTATCCTAATTTTAATCAAGAATTCGGCCATTTAGAAGGTGACACGGTTCAAGGTAAAAACCATCAGGGTGCGGTAACCACGCTGGTTGAACGACAAACTAAGGTCGCAATTGTGCTGAATTCGCATACCAAGTCGGCACACGATGTCAATCGTAGTTTAGCAGGATGGCTTTCGAAGCTGCCACGACACCTATTTAAGTCAATTACGTTTGACAATGGTAAGGAGTTCGCCGGTTGGCGAACCATTGCTAACCAATTTGATTTAAATATTTACTTTGCCGCTGTCGGAGCACCCAATCAACGTGGTTTAAATGAGAACACCAATGGTCTGCTGCGTAAAGATGGTTTACGTCACAATCTTATTATGGACCAGCTATCAGATGGATTTGTTCAAGCAGTTGCCAGTCGACGAAACCACATCCCACGAAAAAGTTTGGGTTACCAGACACCTCTGGAAGCATTCATCAGGCAGATTACAGATGAACAGTTAAAAAATTTCTAACTTAATTTGACAATTCGGGCAATAATAACTGCTAATATTTGCCAGCTATTCATATTTTAGCATTGTAGGCCATAAAAAAAGCCGAGCATACGCTCGACTTTTGACGCAAAATTACTTTAATTCAACTTAATTTGTGCGTTAACCTTAATCGTTGGTCCGAATCGTGTAGCTCCGCTTACTGCTTTGCTTACGACCTTCATCATGGTTACGATTGCTACTCCGGTTATCATCGCGACTGCGACCCTTATAACCATTGCTCTTATGATCACCACGACCACCGTTACGATCACGATCGCGGTCACGACTACGGCCATTGTGTGAATAACCGCCACGGCCATTACCATGACTATTATTACGGTTACGATTACCACCACGGTAACCACCACCACGCCGGTTATTACCGCCGCCACCCTTGTGACGAGGTAATGGGCGTTCTGGCGTAATCTTAACAGGTACGGCTGACGAGTCATCCTTAGTTAAATCATTTAACAAGGCCGCAACCAAGTCAGTTGCGTCGTACTTTTCTAAGAGTTCAGCAGCTTGATCAGCATACTTTTCAGTAGCGGTCTTAGCAACTAATGAATCAACATTGGCTTCTGCGGCAGCTAATTGGCCAGCAAAAGCTTCAGATTCAGTTGGTGGCTTCAATGGTAACATCCGCTTCTTAGTCAGCTTTTCAATGACCCGCAAATATTCCATTTCGTTCGGTGTCACAAAAGTTAAGGAAACCCCTTTGTGCCCGGCACGGCCAGTACGGCCAATCCGGTGAACATAACTATCCGGATCCTGTGGAATATCGTAATTGTAGACATGAGTCACACCAGAAACATCAAGTCCCCGGGCAGCCACATCGGTTGCAACTAAGATATCCAACTTACCGGCTTTAAATTGACGCATAATTTGCGTCCGACGTTGTTGGCTCAGGTCACCATGAATACCGGCAGCATTATAGCCACGAGCTTCAAGTCCCTTAGATAATTCGTCAACCCGGCGCTTTGTCCGACCAAACACGATGGTGAGTTCAGGTGCCTGAACATCGAATAACCGTGTCATAATATCGAACTTTTCAAATTCTTTTGCCTTAACGTAATATTGATCAACCGTATCGGCAGTCATTTCTTTTGATTTAATCTTAACGTGGTGCGGTTCCTTCATGAACTGCACACCAATTCGTTTGATTTCGGGTGGCATCGTTGCGGAGAACAACATAGTTTGGCGTTCATCCGGCACTTGTTTGATAATTGATTCGATGTCTTCTAAGAAACCCATGTTTAACATTTCGTCAGCTTCGTCAAGAACTAACATCTGGACGTGGTCTAATTTAACCGTGCCACGACGAATGTGATCGAGTAGTCGACCAGGTGTCCCTACGATAACTTGAGGATTTTGCTTCAGATTTCTAATTTGGCGCCGAATATCAGCACCACCGTAAACGACTTGGACTTTAGCCCGTTCGTCTTTACCCAAACGGAAGATTTCTTCCTGAGTTTGGATAGCTAATTCACGCGTTGGTGAAACAACTAATGCTTGAATATTATGATTGTCAAAATCCAAGCGTTGTAAGATTGGTAATGCAAACGCGGCGGTCTTCCCAGTACCGGTTTGTGCTTGACCAATCACATCTTTGCCTTCTAGAACCATTGGAATGGTTTCGGCCTGAATCGGGGTCGCTTCTTCGTAACCGGCCCGATTAACTGCTTTAAGTAGGCTATCGGATAAGCCTAGTTCTGTAAACTTCAAATATGTTTCCTCCTAAGGATGACACCATGGGATTACTGACAGCTAGAAAAAAATCCGTTTCCCGTGGGACGCTATCATATAAGCCAACGGTCTGACTTTCAAATGGTACAACTGAATTATCATACACCGGTTATTCTAAATAAGCAAGCAAGACCCCTGGCAATGGTAGGTATGACGTGACAGGCCTAACCTAATGTTAGCGTCACCATTACCCAGTCATTGCGAGGGGCCTTGCTTAATCGAACGATTTAAATTTTATTTTTCAGGATCAGCTTCTAGCGCCGTCAGAACCTTTTCAAGGTGAATTCCATGACTCCCCTTTAACAAGACCTGATCATCCGCACTAACCGTTGCTATTAATGCTTCAATCAGCTGTGGTTGTTGATCTGTCGGGTAATAATGCACGGTCCCGGCCGGATACTTTTCCTGTAAGACTTCAGCAAGTGCGTGCATGTGTTCACCATTTAAGTAGACACTCGTAATCGTAGCTGGATCTAGTTCACTAGCCAAGCTCATGTGCAGCGCATCCGACTGGTCACCCAATTCAAGCATGTCGCCGAGTACAGCAATTCGTTGACCCTTCGTAGGTACCGCTGAAAAAGCCGCTAAGACCCGTCGTGCTGCCGTCGGATTAGAGTTATAAACATCACTTAAGATGGCTTCGCCACGATTTCCCGTTAACCATTCAGTTCGGTTTTCAGTTGGCACAAAGCTGGCAATTGCTTGTTGGGCTGCCGCGGGCCGAATATGGAACGTATCAGCAACTAGTAGGGCCGCCAATGCATTATTAACGTTATAGGCACCCATCATTGGAATCGTATACGTCGAATCTGGCCACAAGCTCGTTTTAAACCGTGTCTGGGACCGGCTAGTCGTAATCTCACTGCCTGCTAACGTATTCGCTGCGTCTAGCCCAAAGGTTCGTTGATGCTGACTAACTTTCTCAGCCCGTTCTTGTAATAGCGGTTCATCGCCATTAAAGATAAACGTGCCATCTTCCTTCAAGCCGTGAACAATTTCCATCTTAGCGTCAGCAATTCGATCCCGCGTACCGAAGAACTCAATATGAGCTTCACCAATCATGGTGATTACCGCAACATCGGGCTGGACAAGGCGGCTAAGAAAATCTAGCTCACCAAAATGATCCATTCCCATTTCAACAACTACTACCTCTGTATTAGGTTCCATACTAAGCAGCGTTATCGGTACACCAATTTGGTTATTGAAGTTAGCATGGGTCTTAGTCACATTAAACTGCGTGCTTAAGACGCTGGCAATCATATCCTTAGTGGTCGTCTTACCATTACTACCAGTAACAGCCACTACCTTTGGATTGATTTTTTGTAAGTAATATTGTCCCAACTGCTGTAACGCGGTCAATGTATCGGCAACCATAATGACAGGTAAATTCTCTGGAACATTATCAGCATGGTCGCTAGCCCATAAGGTGGCCACGGCCCCGTGCTCGATTGCACTTTGAATATATTGATGGCCATCATTGGCACCCATCAGCGGAATAAATAAATCACCCGCTTGAAGCTTCCGGCTATCAAACGCCACTCCCGTTACATTAACATCGGGCCACGCCTGTTCGGCATTGACCGCTTGAACGGCCTTGGCAATTTCGGCAACTTGCATCTTCATATCGATTAAACTCTCCATTCATGGCGACCAGTACTGGTCAACCAATTTCTGACTAAGGTTCCACTTTCTCGAATCGTAGCCTAATTCAAGCTACGCGCATAAAAATTATACCACTTTGACCACTGGTACTCTATGGTTGGCCCGATTTAAGTACCGCTGTGCACTCCGTAACCACTAAAAAATGCCCGCCGAATTAACGGCTAGACATTAAATTAGAACTTACTATAAATGTTCTTCAAAGGCCGTTTGGTCCTGCACTTGCAGGTCCCACACGCCTGAATTCAAATTAAAAGTCAACGTTGCGACATGATGGGTCCGACGGTTCTCGCCACCACGTGCTGGATCAAAAACTTCGATTTCATTACCAGTAGTTTCCGTGTGCACCGGCACTAATAGCTGTCGCTGCCGAACCATTGACTGATCAAAGTAAATAAACAAGCCATCGGGCATCAGCTTAACGAGTTGTTTTAGAATTGCTTCTGGTACTCGTGGAACGCTAAGCGATCGCATAAACATGCGACGCCCACGATAAGCCGCTAACGTATGCCGAACAATGGCGGCACTTAAGATATGACTAAAGGCAGAAATATAATAGAAATACAACTTGATGCCACCATTACGCTGTTCTAAGAATACGTAGTGATTACGCAACTTATAATTAAACGGTGATCGAATCGGACGATCCATATGCCCGAGATATAGCAACTCAGCAATTTCAGTAGCGGTTAAGAAATCTAGATCGCCAACTTCATCATAATCAAGCCACTTAACGGGTAACGTGTGACTCTGTAACAAGTATCGGCGAATTTCATTTTCATCATTAATGACGTTTAAACCCGTGTGGGCATTCACTGCATGCTCGTTATCATCAACGCCGACTAACGAGACCAAATTAGCCGGTAAGCGCTTGATACCATGCACAAAATCGCTCTGATCGATCCCGTAGGCAAAGACGAGGTTATCCAGTTTTTCCAAATTGGCGTAAATATATTTGCGTTGCAACCGTCTCACTCTTTCAACTTTCTATTTAATTTCATTATAATCCGTTATTAACCTAAGCGCATTTTTTTATTACATATTTTTTAACCGACTGATACGATCGGCCATCGGTGGATGGGTATCGAATAAATGGGTCCACGACTTCTTAGCTTTAAATGGATCAGAAATGTATAGCGCCGCACTGCTTGGATCCGCCTGTTGCATCGGCTGACTATCATCGATCTTTTCAAGCGCACTAATTAATCCAAGTGGATTACGAGTCAGCTCAACACTGCCAGCATCCGCTAAGTACTCGCGATTACGAGACAGTGCCATCTGCACTAAGCTGGCTGCTAACGGCGCTAAAATAATAACAACGATTGCGAGAACCATCAATAAGATTTGGGCACCGTTACCATCGCGGTCATTATCCCGACTACGCCGGCCACCGCCCCACCAAAATGCATTCATTCCCCAGTTAACCAGCAAACTGATGGCAGCCGTCAACGCCAGCGCAATAGTCTGTAACCGAATATCATAGTTACGCACATGACTCATTTCATGGCCAATGACGCCTTCCATTTCTTCGCGATTTAGTCGTGCTTGAATACCAGTCGTAACAGCAACCGCAGCCTGTTCAGGACTATTGCCAGTGGCAAACGCATTGGGACTCTCATCATCAATAATAAAAACACGCGGCATAGGGACTTTGGCGACCAGCGCCATATCTTCTACGATATGCCAAAGCTCTGGGTCATCATCGGCCTGATGAAGTTCACGGGCATGATTCATATTCATGACAATATCGGTCGACTGACTAATCATTAATACCATATAAAATGCCGCTGCAATTAATGCCACTAACAAGCCGGCAAGCGAACTATTAAAGAACACGTACCCGACTGCCAGGCCAATAACTGCAAGTAATATGACAAAAGCGGCCATCACGTATACCGTGTGCCGCTTGTTGCGGGCAATTTGCTCAAATAACATGGGCATAACCTCTAATCTTCAAATGAAACCGTGGGTGCTGCTTTTTCTGCTTCAGGAACTGTTAAGAATTCAACGTTCTTAAAGCGATGAATCCCAGCAATAATATTGGACGGGAACTGTTGTAATTTCATGTTATAGCTCGCCGCACTTGAATTGAACAATTGCCGTGAATAAGCAATCTTATTTTCCGTATTAGTCAATTCTTCCATCAACTTGCCGAATTCTTGGTTGGCTTTCAAATCTGGGTAACTTTCAGCTAAAGCAAAAATACTCTTCAATGAATTTGTCAGTTGATCTGAGACCGCCATGGCCTGTTGGTGATCACCACTTGGTACTTGTGTTAATTGGTTCCGTAGCGAAATCACTTCCGCTAACGTACTCTTTTCATGCTTAGCGTAACCCTTAACTGTATTGACCAAGTTAGGAATCAAATCAGTCCGCCGTTTTAGTTGAACATCAATTTGGCTCCATGCTTCCTGCGTATACATCCGTGACTTGACTAAGCCGTTATAAATTACAACGTAAATTGCGATCAATACTAATACGACCGCAACAATAATTAAAGCTATCATCAATAGACCCCCTCTAAATTATGTTAAACTTCAAATCCTGCTTCTATTGTACCGTGAATCACGTCTGGACGGTATCCTTACCACCCGAATGTAATAATTGTTAATATTTGTTATTAAAATGACTTGTGAAGGCCTTCTGAACATGATCTGGGGCCGTCTTGAACGCCCATTGCTGGACATATTTACCACGAATCATTAACCGTCCAGCCCCAGTTTTATCGCAAGTAATTAAAGTGATTAGCTTCTGACCAGGAACATCATCAATCACTTGAACATCGGTTGCCTTAATAAATGTTCGTTGACTCGTCTTATACGCATAAATCTTTTTGGCATCGCTGATATAGATCATCTGACCAACCTTACTCTTGTAATAAAGTGGGCTAAACAAGGCCCCGTGCTTAATCATGTGATGACCAGCTAAGGCATAATTCCCCTGCCCCATCTTTTGATCAGCTTTCATCGTCCCAGCAGCCAAGGCCAACGTCTCGTTGCTGACCCCGTTACCAATTGGCAAGTATAAGTCTACCGATGGAATGGCAATTGAACCGATCACATTAATGGCGTTCTTATTCATCCGCGCCTTTGCTACCGTCTGAAAATCGAGTGATTTGACCTTGGAAAAGTTAAAGTCACTTTTTTTCTTAGCATTTTGTTTGACTGTCTTAGTTGTAACGGTTGGCGAGTACGAACTCACCAACCAACTCTTGATTTGTTCATTAAAAATCAGCGCCAATGATACTAATACTAGCAGGACAAAGACGACCCGACCTAACCATTTTAACCCGGGATGTTGTTTGGACTTCATTAATCCCGCCTCCTAATTTGTTTATGCCCTTTATCAAAGGCACTACGGTAAATATACCTTAATTAGTTCGCATAATAAAGCCCCGAATTCGTTAAGTTCGATTTAATTATGTATAGCTTATTATAATCATTATATTTGCGTCTCTAATCAACTTCTTGTTATGCTAAAACTATCAAAAACAGAAAGCAGGTTGGACCTATGGAAACTATGGTTAAAAACGATCTCAATCAACTGATGCAACAACGTGAAGCTGGCCCATATATTGCAATTTATCTCAACACGGCCGTTGTACTCAATGACCTCAATCGCCGCCGCTTACAATTCAAACAATTAGTTAATGAAGCCGAAACCCAGATGGCCCACCACTTTCCCAAGACCGATTTTACTCCTTATGCCACCCAATTAGAGCAACTGATTAATGATAACGCTTTTTGGCTTCAACACACTGGCCCTCAAACCGGCATTATAACTAACAGCCGCGAGTTGCATATCTTTGATTTACAATATCCCACTGATAATCAAGTCAGTGTCAATAGTATGCCAGCGATTCGCCCAGTACTAGCTGACCGCCAACATCAATTCGACTTTGACTTGTTGGCACTAAATGAAGATAGTATGGCCCTCTATGCCCAGCGTGATGGCAGCTTTGTCGAACTTGACTTGCCATCCGAAGCCCCACGTACTTTGACAGAAGCGTTGGGAACCGAAAAACGCGGTGGCGATTTGAATTATAACGCTGGCCCCCACGGTATTAACTATCACGGCCACAATGCCAAGGCAGAAGAACGTGACATTGACCAGCGTAATTATTATCTTCAAGTCGCACAATACGTCCAGTCACATTCGCAAAAGACTCAGCGACCGTTAATCTTAATGGGACTTCCCCATAATCAGGCGGTCTTCCGCGCTGTTAATAAGAACCCATACTTGTCACAGCATTTGATGATCGACAAGTCACCCAAGAACTTAACAGTCGGCGCAATGCAAACAGCGACTGAACCCGTTCAGACTAAGTGGCATACGCAACTAGCCGATATTTTACTAGAACGTTATGATCAGGCTAAATCTCGTCAATTGGCTCTAGCCGACCCATTTGACATGATCAAGCCCGCATTAAGTGGTCGCATCGATACCTTGATTGTAGCAGCGGATGCAAACGTTGCGGGTACTCTGCCGACAGCCGACGTTCAATTAGACGATCCCATTGCCGCTCCTGACAACCTGATTGATGACCTCGTCGACGTGGTCATGGCAATGAATGGCCAAATTCGGATTATTCCCGCCGACCGGATGCCAGTTGAGACCGCCGCTTTGGCTATCATGCGCTACTAAGTGTAAAGACGACCATAACAGCCCACCTCGGTTCTACTAACGAACCGAGGTGGGCTGTTTTAGAGCTAAAACTAACAATTTGAGCAACCTATCATTTTTAGCCATCCATTTGATATTAATTTTCTGGCAACTAGCTAGAACTTCCAGTCAGCCACTAGCATTACACCTAAGACGACTATTTCTTAGTGATGGTAATGCGTAGTGGTACAACCTTGGTCGTTACTGGCGGGTTAATGGCTAATACCTCCGCCTTGGCTAACTTGAACGTCACCATTTTATCAGCCCTTAGGTCAATCGAACGCTGAACCTTTGTGCCTTTTTGAATACTAATGACCAAGTTCGCCTGACGCTTTGTCGGCGTTGACCAGGAGATTTGATACTTACCAGCTGGAATTTCACGACCAGCCGTGTAGTTACCAAAGGTATTCTCAAGTACCGCCCGTCGTGACTTAAACTGCAACGGCTTAAAGTGAGACGGGGTCAACTTGGTCTCACCATGCCCCGTAAAGTTAAGATGATTGCCACTGACATACAGCATGTTCTGAATCGTCTGGCCGCTCCCTAGAAAGCCACTCACGTATACCTTGCCATTAGTAACGTGGACGTCATAATACCCCGGTTGAAAATCCTGACCAGCCTGATCTGCCGTCATCTCTTTTTGGACTGAGTAGCGAAAAGTTTTGGCAGTATTCGTCTTTGTAGAATGTAAGCGAATATCGCTGTGCGCAACCCGGTACTTATGGATCATCACCCCGATTAGAATCACACATAGGATTGAAAAAATCCCAATAAATAAATATCTAGTCTTGCGTGTCTGCTGATTCATAGATTTTTCCCTCAGCCATATCATAGATTTCATCCGCCAACACAACCAGATCCTCAGCCGTATGACTAGCAATAATAATGGTTGCGCCGCGTGCTTTTTCTTCAAGTAGAATCGTCCGAACCTGATTAACCCCGTCAGTATCAATCGCGTTGGTCGGTTCATCTAATAAGATCAAGGCCGGCCGTTCAAAGAGAGCCTGCGCGATTGCCAAGCGTTGCCGCATTCCCAAGGAAAATTGTTTGACCGTTCGCTTGTCATCCGGATCCAAGCCAACTCGCGTAATGGTCGCATCAATGTCAGCATCGCTCGCGACCTTTTTAATTTTAGCCAATAATTGCAAGTTCTTACGTGCCGTGTATTCTGGCATTAAGTTGTTATTTTCAATCAAAATCCCTAGGCTGGGCGGAAAGTCCATCCCATCGTGTAACTGTGTGCCATTAATCATAATTTTTCCAGACTCAATGTTAATTAATCCGGCAATGGCGCGTAGCAGCATTGTCTTCCCCGCACCATTCTTACCACGCAACCCATAGATCCGCCCATCCATGAACGTTCGACTGATATGATCCAAAACCAAGTGCCCATTCAATGACTTAGTCACATCGTTCAATTCAATCATCGTACTCACCTATAACAGATCCATTCGGCTGAATCTGTACCTTCCAATTAAGATAAATAGTAGTCCCATGACCAGCAAACCGCCGTAATAAAGGCCAACATGCGGTACTCGACAGGCCATTAACGCGTTCGGAAACAGTACCAGTCCCATCACACTATTCATGTTAACGGCTGGCAAGGAAACACTGACAAAGACGTATACATTAAGAACAATATAAACAATCAGCGGTTCAACAAACAAATCACCCACAAATTGAATAGAGAATAGCAGTAAAAATGCTAATAACGAAAGGCCCATGTGCGTCCAGTTAGGCCACCATACAGCATAGCCAGAAATCATTCGGCACAGTAAATAAACAACCAGTCCACCCATTAAAACACCCATTTGACGCCCGATTTTAGTCGCATACAAGCGGCCAAAAAGCTGACTGCGCGTCTGAGTTCTGACAACCGTTTGGATAAACGGCCCGTGTAACTGATGATGCACGAAATTGAAATTCACGGCCAGCAAAGCAATAATTGGAAAAAACCAAATGCGCACCAAGTAGGGATTCGCAAGCGGTGGTAAGCCATCGGTATAGAAATACACCGTACCGGGGTGGAGCCCTTCAAAAAAATGTGCGTAATACACCACCGGTACTAGCGCAATTAGTAATAGTACGCCGTATTGAAGTCGTCTTTTCATTGCCAAAACTCCTCATGCTGAATCCACAACACTCGCATGCACAGCGTCATAATCGGAACGGCAACAAGTATGATTAAGGTTGGCACCGGTAATGCCGTTAAATCCTGCATATAATAATATCGTTTGAGCAAATCAATTTTTTGAAACAGGTTCATCGGCCTGATTGGGAAACTATAATAAATGATAGGAAGTACTGCGAGCAAAAGGAAAGGCACTAAATGCAATTTAGGCAATAACTGAAAGAACCAAAACAACACAATTCCAAATTCTAAACTAATCAAGAAATACGCTAGCGTTTGAACCACATAGAGATAAATAAATGTTCCCCCATCTGATCCTGGTAACGAAACTAACGGCAATGCGCCGAAGAACGCGAAAACCAGCCAAAACAGCAAAGTACTCCTAATCAAACCAATTGTCTGTGCGCGTAAATAACGGACTCGGGAGCCAAAGCGAACCACAATCTGAGAATTTTCGTGCCACAACATATACTCGAACAGCAAATATAGCGGCAAATACATAAAGGCAAACGTTAAATTATCAAAATAATTAAAGGCGGATTTATTCGTCTCAAGCAAGTACAGCCCTAACGTATCAGTATTTATTAGTAACTGTAGTTCTTTTATGAACCATGTACACATAAAAAATATAATAATTAGTAAGTGCGGAAAATAGCGCTTCTCGGCCCGTTCAAAGCTCATCACGATGCACCTCAGTCCCATAACCAACACAGATAATACCTAATAAAACGATGACATACACGAGAAGTATCATCAGCTGTGCAGTCAATGTTGTCTCTTGGAACGGCTGAATCACTGCCAATATCGAGTATTTCGTGGAAATTGGGATAAACCACGCCACCATGCTCAGCGCAAAAACATAGCTAACTTTCTTGAACATAAAACTCAATGCAATAATTGCCATCGCAAACAACCCTAAAAGTAACGCTGTTAACAAGATTGTGAGTAAGTTAGCCAGTACTGGATGTAACAATTGCCAATATAAGTATTGGTCAGTACCATCTTGAAAATCACTCATCCGATAACTATTACCGCTACCATTTTGAAAAAGCAATAACGCTAATCCATAATTTAACAACAACGCTAATAAGGCACTTGCCGCAACACTAATAAATGACGTTCGTAACAATTGATGCAAGTACTGAGGCTTTCGTATCCGTGTTATGAGTAGATTAATCTGACCAACCTTAACATCTTGTAAATACCATCGACCGGGGCCAAGTAGTAAGTATGCTGGTAGCAACCACAGCAGTGCCATTTGCGGATAGTGCCCAAATGAACTCCCTGATAAAAACGTCAAAAACTGTCCCGAAAAAGGTTCCCTTTCCTTAACGATTAGTAATAAATCTATATTAATCACAACCACGAAGAGTAACGTCATGAGCCAATAGCGTTTATCCATTATCAAACGTGTCTTGAAATACTTCATCTGATCCTCCCCCCTATCAACATTTCGCATGTTGATCAATTGACAGCGCCTATCAAAGCACAATGGCTGCTGCAATCACAAGCTGCTGTCAACATATTCACGATAAGCATTACCAATAAGTCAGAACAAGTCTATTGATTTAACGATTGAGAAGCAAATCGGCGTTAGTGACAATGACCACCGAAGCAATCATTAACCAGTAACGCCGAACTATTACTAACGAGTTCTAAATGTCTTCATCTAGTCCCGTGAACTGAATGGAAGCATTAGTCTTGATATCAAAAAATATTATTGCATTCCTAATTCGTTTCCTCGTCCCAGAAACCAGATACACGATAACGACTACTATTATAGTTATTATTCTGTGCAGTTAAATACACGTTCTTCTTCGAAGCGTTTGAATATGCTGATGAATAGTACGAGCCATTGCCTTGCTTTACGTTTAGCGATGGTGATACATTGGTCCCACCCGCATTTTCTAACCAGTAAGTAGTGACCGTACGAGCCCCTTCTCCAGAACTCTGCATGTTCACTTTCCACTTATTATTCACATTAGTGGTCTGGCGATAGCGCGGACCACTTCGCGAATTGGCTTGGTGGGGTTGAATAGTAAAGTTGAATCCCCAATTGTCATTCGAAGCAAGCGCAGTGTTCGCGCCGACTGCTCCAAAAGTTACGATACTTAACAAACAAACGGCAACCATTTTAAGTTTAAGCGCTTTCATTTTGTCGTCCTCCAAAAAGTATTGTCGCTTCCATTCATTGTAATTTTATAATTATTTTTATACTAAGTCAATAATAATTTTATATTATAGTTATCATTCGACCGAGCCAATTTGGCGCTACACTATTTGGAGTTGATAGGCAATTTGCCTTGAGGCTCTTTTTTCTATACCATTTGATTTGTTTAGTTCTTGAGAACGCAAAAACAGGACATTATCATTGTCCAGTTCGCTACCTCAACCTACCACAGTAAAAGTTTAGAAAGGATGTATCGATAATGCCCCTTACTAGTCAGTCTATCCGAAATGTGCTCGAAATAAAAGACTTAAACATTAAATTTCACGAAGATTCTTACCTGAAAACTGTTGATGGATGCGAAGCTTTGATTATCCCGGCCGTTTTGACTTATTTACCGCCACGTTGTATCAATTGTGGCTTCGACAACCTCGTAAAAAACGGCTTTAACACTAATATGATCATTGTGCCATCATTGGTCCATCGACCAACCTATCTGGCTTTAAAGCGCCAGCGGTTTCTTTGTCGAGAATGCCACACAACTTTTGACGCGCAAACCAATTATATTTGGCAAAACTATCAGATTTCGCAACCAGTTCGCCAACTAATTCTTAGTGAAACCGCTCGAAATCAGTCAAATAAAGACATCGCCCAACGCTATCATGTCTCCGACAAAACAGTTCAAAGAATTATTGACGAGGAAGCTAGCCAACACCAACAATACGCCAAAGATCAACTACCCAAGCACCTGGCATTTGACGAGTTTGCCTCAGTAGATAAAAAAATGAGCTTTATTTGGTGTGATTCTGACCGCCACACCATCGGCGAGATTCTAGCTTATCGAACTAGTCGGTATATCAAAGCGTACTTTTGCGGCTTCTCACTAAAAGCACGTATGAATGTCGAAACCATCACCTTAGACTTGAATGCCGGTTATATTAATTTGGTTACCGAACTCTTTTCCAATGCTAAAGTTGTGGTGGACCGTTTCCACATTGTACAAATGGCAAATCGCTCCTTAAATCAAATTCGGATTCAGGTGATGAAGACCCTAGATAAGACTGATAAAAAATATAAATTCATGAAACACGAATGGAAACAATTCCTACGACCCATGGGAAAATTAGAGAAAGTCTTGCCACAGTATCACAAGAGTGTTGATTATTATGAGACAGACCTTAACCTCGTCACCGAGGGACTCGCATTGAATCATAATTTTGAAACGGCTTATGAAACCTATCAAGATATTATGACGGCTCTGCGTACCCATAATATGGCACTATTTGATCAGACCTTACGCGCTTACCACCAGCTTGATAACCCAATGGATACAACAATTAAAAGTTTTAAAAAGTATCGTCAACAAGTTCTAAATGCCGTTGAATCACCATATTCAAACGGTTATTTAGGGGGCACTATTGGCCGCATTAAGAAGATTAAGAACGCCGCCTTTGGTTTTCGTAATTGGCTTAATTATATCAACCGCATCAAGATTCAACTTCAATGGCTCCATCCAGTACGACAAACTGTGAGAAATATAAAAGTACCTAGACCAATTTAAGTCCAGGTACTTCATAATAATTCCATCAACTTCACTTGACGAAGAGCCGCCAATTTCACCCTAATTCTTAGCAGCACCATTGCCACAAAAAAAGACGTCCCAGCCAAAGCCGGAACGCCGTTTATTGATATGCTTATTTGAGACCGTATTTCTTGTTGAAACGATCGACCGCACCATCGGCCTTGGTAAACTTTTGCTTACCAGTGTAGAATGGATGTGAATCTGACGTAATTTCAACACGGATCAATGGGTAAGTGTTACCATCTTCCCATTCAACAGTTTCTGCTGAAGTTGCTGTTGAACCAGAGATGAACTTAAAGCCAGTAGTTGAGTCCTGGAACACAACTAAGTGGTAATCTGGATGAATTCCTTTTTGCATTGTATTTCGCTCCTTTGCCCTGAATCATTTGCTGAAACAGAGATTATCATAGTTTTAACCAACGATAAACATGTTATCACGAATCACAGCTTCTCGTCAACCTACAAAGTAGCCTAACTGTCAGTATTAACGACGCGGTCGCCGGGTTGATTGACCAGTAAACTTTAAGCTAGCCAAATCACGAACAAACTCAGTGTTGGTCTTCGTGTGTTTCAAGAATTGTAAGAGCTGTTCGGTGTACTCTAACGCATTGCCAGTCATTGACCGCCGAATCTGCCAGACCGGTTCCAAATTCTTACGACTAACCAATAATTCTTCTTTACGTGTGCTGGATTGTTTCAAATCTAGCGCTGGGAAGACCCGCCGTTCAGCTAATTCACGGGATAGTTGTAATTCTGAATTTCCGGTTCCTTTGAATTCTTCGTAAATCATGTCGTCCATCCGGCTACCCGTATCAACTAACGCGGTGCCTAAAATCGTTAGACTACCACCTTCCTCGATATTCCGGGCTGAACCGAAGAACCGTTTGGGCTTATAAAACGCCGTTGGGTCAACCCCACCAGATAATGTCCGCCCACTAGACGGAATCACCAAATTATAAGCTCGCGTTAGGCGGGTAATCGAATCTAACAAGATAATCACATCCTGTTTGTCTTCGACTAACCGCCGCGCGCGTTCAAGTACCAATTCTGCAACGCGAACGTGATTTTGCGGTTGCTGATCAAAGGTGGAACTAACCACTTCTCCCTTGATCGACCGTTCTAAGTCAGTCACTTCTTCTGGTCGCTCATCAATCAGTAACATAATCAACTTCGCTTCCGGATAGTTAGCCACAATTCCATTCGCAATATTCTTTAATAAAGTCGTCTTTCCAGCCTTTGGAGGGGCGACAATTAAGCCCCGTTGGCCAAAGCCAATCGGGACAAAGGTATCAATCAGACGAGTCGCTAAGATTGATGCCGTCGTGGATAATTTGATCTGTTTTTGTGGATAGAGCGGTGTTAATGCTGGAAAATGAGGGCGTTGCTTGGCCTCATTAGGATCCTTGCCATTGACCGTTCCAACTCGCATCAAGCCATAATACCGTTCATTAGGTCGTGGTGGCCGAGCTTGTCCCGCCACGTAATCACCATTACGAAGCCCAAAGCGATGAATTTGCGACTGAGAAATATAAATATCTTCCTGTGAAGGCCCGTAGTTAATCGGCCGCAAAAAACCATAGCCCTCTTGGGTAATAATTTCCAAGACGCCTTCCATTTGCACAAAACCACGTTTTTTATCCTGTTCACGGAGAACGGCTAACGAGAGCTCCTTCTTATTCATCTGTGAATAATAAGAAATCTTATACTCACGAGCATAGTTATAAATTTCTTTTAACGTCTTTTGCTCGAGATCGTGCATTGTTAAAATTTTTTCCATAACCACTGTTCTTTCTTAGCTGTCAATCGTTAGTTTTCTGGCACTTCCTCATCGGCTGCAATTTCAACATCCGCACCTAGTGTATGCAACTTATCAATGACCCGGTCATAACCTCGCAAAATATTATCAGCACGACTAATCTCCGTAACACCGCTAGCTGCTAAGCCTGCGATCATCAGTGCTGCTCCAGACCGAATCTCACCAGCCTCAACGTGTGCGCCTTGCAAGTGTGACGAATGACCAACTACGATAAGATTATCTTGAACCCGAATGTCTGCGCCCATCTTACGTAATTGTTCAACATGTTGCGTTCGCTGCGGGTAGATGGTGTCAATGACCACACTACTACCATTAGCTCGTAATAATAATGGCGTAATCGGTTGTTGTAAGTCAGTTGCAAAGCCAGGGTAAGTCATCGTCTTAACCCGAATTGGGTCCAAATCATTGGACCGTGGAACGTAAATACTGTCTTCATTGATTTGAAGATCAACGCCCATCTCAACTAATTTGGCGGTAAAGGACTCCATATGTTCTGGAATCACATTTTTCAGCAAAATGCCATCACCAATCGACGCGGCTAATGACAAATACGTCCCCGTTTCGATTCGATCAGGAATAATCGTGTGCGTTGCCCGTGAATGTAAAGCCGGTACGCCTTCGATGCGAATAACGTCCGTCCCAGCACCCCGAATCTTAGCACCCATATTGTTCAAAAAGGTTGCCAAATCAATGATTTCGGGTTCCTTAGCCGCATTTTCAATCGTCGTCGTCCCATGGGCCTTAACAGCAGCCAAAATAATATTAATCGTGGCACCAACGGAAACCACGTCCAAAAAGATGCGCGCGCCGTGAAGACCTTCCGTACCAGTTGAAATGAATACAGAATCATTTTCTTCCACAACATTAGCACCAAGGGCCTTAAACCCCTTAATATGTTGATCAATTGGCCGTGGACCAATATTATCACCACCAGGAAACGTCACCGTGGCCCGGTTAAAGCGCCCAAGTAAAGCGCCCATAAAGTAGTAAGAAGCCCGCAAACTTTTAATCGCGTGACTCGGTAATTCAGATTCTTCAATATTTGTTGGATCAATTGTTAGAACATCGTTTTCAAAAGTGGAATGGACGTTCATCGACTCTAAGATGAGTCGCAAGTTGTGAACGTCTAAGATGTGCGGAACCGTATCGAATTGGACCGGAGTGTCTGCAAGAATCGCAGCAGGAATCAGTGCGACGGTACTATTTTTTGCGCCACCGATCGTTAATTCCCCAGAAAGTCGTTTTCCGCCATGGATTATCATTTTTTTCATAACATAACTTTCCTCGCTAAATAAGTGTCACACTGTATCATACAATCATTAACCATAATAAAGAATCTCTGTCAAAAATACAACCAATATCAGGAAACTGTAATCTTTTTACGCAATAAAATCATCAACTCGACTAATTTAAGCGCTTTCGTAAATGATTTGGTAAGATAATTAAGGTAAATTCACACAATTTAAGGTGCCGTCCAAAGTTACGACGCAGTGCAGCTTGTCCTGATGACAACAGTTAGAACTATTACATGAATAACGCCATTATCGGCCACCTATTTCACTATTATAATACTATGTATCCCTCCGTATGTGTTGTACTGACTAACAAAGATCCAACTAAGCGGCACATCTTAATCGTGTTCAAATGACAAATGCTAACTAGAACACTGTAATACGCGTTGCACTAGTTACTGTTTGGGATAAATCATGATTAAAACATGCTGGTTAGGTGGTTTGTTGTTCATCAGCACGTGTGCGTCCTATGCCGACCTCCGGGGCTGGGTGCCAATTGCTGGAACGCAGCCGACGTCGATTTGAGCTAACGCCCAACCCGCGTCATCTCAAATACGAGTCTTATTCTAAGCCGGAAGCAGTTCACTTCCGACTAAGAATAATTTGGCTACTGAGCATTGTCACCCAGCCCCTACGGCCGGTAAGCCGCTCGAATGGCAGATAAACGGCCACTTAACTTGGTACAATTGCTCGTTGTATATTCTGATATTGGAACTTCAATTAAACACTAAGCTATCATTGACTATTTTTTAATACTAGTATCGTGATTTAGAATCAGATAAACTATCACAATAGCATTATCAGTTTGACAGTTGAATGACAAAATTACTGATCGTGAAAAGCAACGACTAGTTCATTAAAAAATTGGGTACGTCGATGTCTGCCATTCGAATACTATCCCGACTGGAAGGCGTTTCGGCCAATGCTCAGCGGTTCCAGAGTGTGAGGTTCAGACGGGGTGAGACTGAGGATTAGCCTAGCTATGACGTTAAGCGGTGAATTTCCGCTTGGCGGCATAGCGTAGCTAACCGGAAGTCTCAGTCTGACCCGAACACATTTCGACAATATTGCATTGGGGCGTGGAAGACCAGTATTTAAGACGTGGTTTTCGGCTTAAATCTGTGTCCACCGCGTTCCAGCAATTGGCAGAAATGCCTGGAAGTCGGCTTAGAACGAACTAGCAAAGCATGTTTACGCTAACTCGCACTTTTTCCAGCGGGCCTAAGCTGGCTGTTTTTGATCTTAACTGTTTGGCACGTTTTAACCATGATTCATGACAGACTAACTAGCACAACGCATATGTATTATAAAAAATAGAAGAGTGCTAATGCGTGTGATGAATATCACTGGCATTAGCACTCTCTGGACTGAATTGAACCTGATGGACTATCAGCATTCATCACTAATCACTTCCTTATTTAATTAATAACGACCTGTTACCCGTTAATCGCAAGCAGCTGTTTAATATGTTGGGGCTTCATATTAAGTTCGCGCAACTGCAATAACGTCTGCTTTAAGTTTTCATATTCGGTTTCCGTATACAAGCGACTCTCAAAACCAATCTGATAAGCTTCGGCAATTGTAAACAAATCGCGTCGTAACCGGCGTCGAATTTCGTTCGGTGTCAACATTGGCATCACCTCCATTTATTATTCATCATAATACCATATAATATGCCGCTCAACGGTATATGATACGATTTGATAATCTTTGATAACTGACAAAAATAGTAATTGATCCCCACTACACCAGCCTTTCAACTTGATTTTAGCTAATGAAAATTGCATGAGATTTATCATGATAATAATCAGTTGATTACCAAATCGATAAAGCCATTAACAGCCCTGTTCTGATAATTCTTAATAACACACAGAAAATTTCCACCGTAATCCTCAGAAATATCATTCTAAACAAACTTTCATAAAAACCGGCTGCTTTCCAAACCTGAATCCCATGAAAATATATGACTAATTTTAAATGCTATGGTAGGAAAACACTAATGAATAAACTGTTGGCCTCTGCCTGATTGCCACGATTGTTTATCTGTAGTATGCACCTTAGGATTCAAGTAGATTTCAGTCCTCACGACATGCCCCTTCACAATTAGCTACCGAGTCGTTATCAAGCGCTTAATCGCAATTTTAGCGGCGTTCGCTGATATGCCATTTCTCAGCCACTAGCTCGCTATGGCTTATTAGCATTACTGGCTCTACGAATGGAGAATTGACCGGCCACGACTGAAGACTGCGTTAATTGGGGCCGCCCAGTTCGAAAAAACAAAACTGATTTAAAATGCGTCAGCCAACACACTAATATCCCGTGTTGGCTGACGCATTTTCCAATAATTATGACGATTTGTGGCTGTAGCAATTTCTACTTTGCCTCTGTAAAGCCTTGTCACCATCACGTAAATTCAATAATGGTGAGCCTACGATTTAATTAATCGCTTACAATTACGTCGTTCAATTCTGCTGTAGATCTTCATCTTTGACGGTCTGCAAATAACGGTAAACACTCGGATCAGAAACTTTCAGTACTTTAGCGGCCTCGCTAACTGAATCCTTCAATAGGAAGTAACCTTGATGATATAAGCTACGCACAATTTCTAACTTTTCATTTTGCTTTAAATATTCCACAGAGACCCCATACTTGGCACAAACTACTTGGGTCACTTCCCGCGCCAAATCAGTGATGGAAGTTGTCAGATGCTCCGGTGCGACGGGCGTGTCATGGATCGTTTCCCTAGCCGGGGTACCTTTAAGTTGATGAATCGTCGGTGAGTTCAAATGCTTGTAGCTTGCCATGACCTTCAACACTTGTTCCTGCAAATCATCTAAGGCGCTATCATCCGTGTTGATACAAATCATCCCAACGATCTCACCATCCAATCGCAAAAAGTAAGTCGATGACCGTAGTGAGTGCTTACCTTGCGAAACACCCTTATAGTTAGCTAAATAATCCCGCTTTTCAGCTTTACCAGCCTTCATCGTCCGCAGTGCTAAGTCAGTTGCAGGATCACCCACTTGCCGATGCGATATGTGGGAATTGCGAATCGCCACAACGGAGTGATTCAAATCCAACAAGTCGTTCAAGACAACTTCACTACTTGGGCCTAGGATATCTGCTAAAAAATCAACAAACGGAATAAACTCGCGTACATATTCTTGCTCAGCTGTTAATGGTTTTTGCATAACGGCACTCACCTCACTATTTTTTTACAACGTTATGACTTAATATTATTTTATCACACTGATAAAATGTTAATACATGTAACTGTATAAACATCTAATTAAAAAAGATGATCTCGCTTTTAGTAAGCTCATCATCTTTTCGCGACACTTTTATGCATGAACTTGTGAATTAGTCGATCGCCCAAAAATCTTTTCTTTCATCCGAATACCGGTTGGTGTCGCTGCTAGACCACCCAAACCAGTTTCTCGAAGCGCCTTTGGCAAGCCCTTACCGACTTTATCCATCGCAGCAATGACTTCATCCGCTGGAATCTTGTTCGTGCAACCAGCCAAAGCCATGTCAGCCGCAATCAGCGCATTACCGACCCCAATCGCATTCCGCTTAACACACGGTAATTCAACTAACCCAGCAACGGGATCACAGACCAATCCTAGCAAGTTACTAATAGCCATGGCCAAAGCTTCGGCGCTTTGTTCGGGCGTCCCACCAGCCACTTCAACTGCGGCTGCCGCGCCCATCGCCGACGCACTACCAACTTCAGCTTGGCAACCGCCAGTCGCACCAGCAATTCCAGCATTATTAGCAATGACCATCCCAAAGGCGCCAGCTGTAAATAGGAACTGGATCATCTGATCACGGTTGAGGTTCATTCGGTCTTTCAACGTGAAGATCACACCAGGTAGCGTCCCCGTTGATCCAGCCGTTGGTGTCGCACAGACGACTCCCATCGAAGCGTTAACTTCATTAGTTGAAATCGCGTTCTGAACAGCTTGCATCATCGTATCTCCTGATAAGCTGTGCCCTTTTTGACGATACTTTTTCAAGAGAACAGCTTCACCACCAGTCAAACCAGTCGTTGAATAGACCCCGTCGCCAGCAGCCCCCTTATTAACAGCAGCTTCCATGACGTCTAGATTCCGCCCCATCGTGTGCCAGATTTCTTCGCGGCTTGTTTGCGATGTTTCCATCTCTTGTTCAATCATTAATTCGTAGATTGGCTTCTTAGTTTCCTTGGCTGCTGTTACTAGTTCTGCTACGCTCATATACATAATAACTGACCTCCCCTGATTATAAGTAAACTAAATTTGCGTGTCCCTGCGCTAATTTTTTGATTTCATCCTGTTTGAGACGGCGATCCAAGTCATATTCATATAAATTACCCCGGTCCGTCTTATAATGCTGTTGGTCGTTTACTTTAGTTAGGTCAGCCAACTGTTTGGTCACGTGCTGATGGTCATTCTCGCCACCCTGAACTAACAAGATAGGAAGTGGCCCTTTCGGTTTAACGTCAAAACCATCCATCTTAATTTCACGAATTTCGATGGTCCCACCACCGATTGAGCATCCAGCGACCGTCACTTGCTTATCATCATTCTTTAAGTCAATGATGGCGGTGTTCGGGTGGTTGATTGGGCTATCGTCAGGCTCTTCGATAAAGGTAATATTCATCCCCTGATCCCGGGCCAAACCAATGGCATATGGGACCCGGCTATCATCAGGATCAAAGCCAAGAATACCACTAATAATCGCGTAGTCCGTTCCGTGGCCCTTATGGGTTTGAGCAAATGATTCATAGTAATGAATGACAATATCTGTCGGTTTCTCCCGAAAAATGCTATTCGCTGCTCGACCAATCGCACACGCCCCCGCAGTATGGGAACTGGAAGGCCCAATCATAATCGGGCCAATAATATCAAAAACACTCTTATAGTTCACCGTCATTTTAGTCATCCTCCTATTTGAATCATCACGTTAAATTAAGCTTTGGCACGGGCAACTAGCACTTCTTTGCGCATTCATCGTCAGTACACCATTTCTAAACTTTATGAATCTTGAAATTACGGCACAAGCAAGCACCAAAATTATACTGATGAGAAAGCACAAAGCCGTTGTAATCAAAACTTTCATTTCTGAATTAATCTAGCCTCCAGTATGGCCATTCGATTCGCGACCCTCACGAACCCCAACACCGTCATGAGAATCTCGTCAATAACACTAGTAACGAGATTTATGACAAAATTGGCTTCAATAATATTAACCAATGTGAATTCATCCCGTATTTTAGTCAGATTACTAAACAAACAATTTGATGATATTGAACAGGATACCACTAACTGCGATTAAGCCAATTACCACAACAAAGACATTACTGTGTTTGCCGGCATATTGCTGTAACTTAGGACTTTTATGAATGGCATACATTGGCATCAAGAACAAGATAAACGCAATGATTGGTCCAATGATGGTTTCAATCATTCCCATAATGGAAGGATTGATCCAGGCAACTATCCAGGCACTTAGTAGCAGAACAAGGTCAACAATTGTAGAAACAGTTCGACTTGGAAGCGTCTTGTCGGATTTTTCTTCCATCTTACGAATAATCCCACGTAAGCCTTCACTCGTTCCTAGGTAATGCCCTAAAAAGGACTTGGCGATTGCAATAAAGGCAATCACGGGAGAGACATATTTAATAATTGGACTATTAAAAGCAGTCGCAACGTAATCAAGGATTGAGACATTTTCATTCTTAGCTTCAAGAATTTGGTCCGGGGTCAACGCCAAGGTACAACTAATAACAAAAAACATCGCAACAACGAACATCAATGTTTCAGCTGAAAATAGAATTGTCGAAATCTTCTTATCGACTTTGTCCTTACCATCCCCACTATATTCTTTACGTTCGGCAACGGAAAACGAAGAGATGATCGGCGAATGGTTAAATGAAAAGATCATAACAGGAATAAGTAACCACAAGTTTCCTAAAGTTCCAACCAAGTGTCCCCCAGATACGGAACTGGAAAATGTTGAGAGAATTGCGCCATTCCAATGTGGAATAAGATAAAAGGAAAATAGAACGATTACAATAATAAATGGAAAGGCCAGACCGCTCATAACTTTGGTAATCAAAGAGGTACCAAAGCGTGCAATTCCAATGAGGATCCCAACAAGTACTAACGACAACAGCCAACGAGGTGGTGTTTGCATGTGCATTTGGTCGGTAATAAATTTCGATACCGTATTCGTAATAGAAACAGAATAAACTAATAAAATTGGATAAATGGAGAAGAAATAAATAATGGTAAAAAGCAATCCAATCTTAAAGCCAAAATGTTGTTCAACAACATCAGTAATGTCATCACCATCATTTTTAGCCGACAGGACAAACCTACTCAGGCCCCTGTGAGCAAAAAACGTGGTTGGCAGAGCTAAAATAAGTATCATGATGATACCAAGAATACCAGCCGTACCAACCCCAATAGGCAAGAATAACACGCCAGCCCCAATCGCGGTTCCGAACAAACTCAGCATCCAAAAGGTATCATTTTTTCTCCAACCCTTAAATATATTTGTCATTTTTAAGTCTCCTTTTTATAACGTTGTTCTGGTCACACCAGAGAATGTGCTAACATAACCTGCATGAATAACCCTCCTATTAGATTTAACGTCTCGACTCGCTGTAAAGCGTCGCTTTGTGATAAATATCACTTTAGAGTCGTGAAAACCCTTTCTTTACGATAAAATATTATCACGGTGACAATTATCGTTCATGTGAGCCCAATTAGCAAGATTAAATATTTCCGATGTTAAATTAAAAAGGACTGAGATTATCATAACAGTTCTAGCCTGCACCCATCTCAATCCTAGTGATATTAAGTTTAACACTCAATTAAATTATTTGAATAATAATTTATTCTCATGATAATTTTATTTTATTTCAGTCATCCCATGCATGTATGGTTGTAATACTGTGGGAATCTTAACGGTCCCATCGGCTTGTTGGCAATTTTCCAAAATTGCCGCCACCGTCCGACCAACAGCTAGCCCGGAACCATTTAGTGTATGAACGTAATCGACCGTCCCATCAGCTTTCCGGTAACGAATCATCGCCCGACGCGCTTGGAAATCTAAGCAATTAGAGCATGAACTGATTTCCCGATAAACGCCTTGTTCTGGCATCCACACTTCAACATCGTAGGTCTTTGCCGATGAGAAACCAGTATCACCCGTTGAAAGCTTGATAACATGGTATGCAAGCCCTAATTCGCGTAACACTTCTTCGGCATTATCCGTTAATTTTTCGAGCTCATCGTATGAATTCTCTGGTTTACAGTACTTAACCATCTCGACTTTGTGAAATTGGTGCATGCGAATCAAGCCCCGAGTATCACGACCAGCACTCCCCGCTTCGGACCGATAACAGGGCGTCATCGCCGTGAAGTACGTTGGTAATTGATCTTCAGATAAGATTTCATTCGCGTAGTAATTGGTCAGCGGTACTTCAGCCGTTGGAATCAACGTCATTCCTGAAGATTCAACCGTGTAGACGTCTTCTTTGAACTTAGGAAATTGGCCAGTCCCATACATCGTCTGGGCGTTCACCAAGTATGGTGGAATGATTTCGTGATACCCTTGCTTTTGCGTGTGCAGATCCAGCATAAAACTGTAAACTGCCCGTTCTAACAGTGCGCCAGCGTCCTTATAGTAGACGAAGCGTGCGCCTGAGACTTTCGCTGCCCGGTCAAAATCCAAGATTCCTAAGCTTTCACCTAATTCCCAGTGCGCCTTAGGCTTAAAATCAAAGGTTGGAATGTTGCCATGCTTACGCATCTCAACGTTACTATCTTCGTCAGGACCGACTGGTACATCATCGGCTGGGAGGTTCGGGAAACGAATGGCTAAGTAATGAAGCCGATCGTTAACTTCCGTCTGGGCGGCTTCCGTACTCTTAATATCACCGTTCAGCTGTTTGACTTGTTGAATCAATGCTTGCCCCGTCTCTGATTGCGGATCACTTTGGCCAATTTGTTCCGTCAACTTATTCTTCTTCTTCTTCAAGCCTTCAACCTTAGTAATTGCATCGCGGTTTTGTTGGTCTAACTGTAGATATTCATCGACCTCAGCCGGATCAACTTTCCGTGACTGAAGCTTAGCCTTAACCAGTTCTGGGTTATTACGAACAAACTTTGGATTTAACATACGAAAAACCTCCTTAAAATTAAAACGTCCCATAGTCTTTGTCTGAAAGACTATGGGACGTTTCTATCAACGTGGTACCACCCAATTTACTGCTCTACGAGTATATCGTCTCACCGTGACCTCTTAAAAACGAGGTCAGACGCTAAATGGCGGATTCATCAGTCCAATCAACCAACTTTCAGCAACCGTTGGCTTTCTAAATAACCAGATTAACTACTAGCCCATTATGTTTGCGTTTTCAATTTACACCTATAATTTAGACCTCCTACCGATAGTTGTCAATAGTTTTTTATTATCATTTTGTTTTTCTATTATTAAAATAATCATTTATTGTTGCCAACTCATTATTATCCATAATTAGCACCACGAATAGCCGTGGATATTGCTGATCAAATCAAGCGCTTGACCATCACTAATTATCAGCGACTAAAAAAGCACGCTAACGTTAGCCAGCGTGCTCACATTTTGGTCGTAAACTTTTATGCCTTAGCCTTACCAGTTTGGTTAGCGGCATCGATGAATGCCTTGAATAACCCTTCCGGACGGTTAGGCCGTGATAAGAATTCTGGATGGTATTGTGAGGCTACGAAGAAACGCTTCTTAGGTAATTCAATCACTTCAACTAATCGGTTGTCAGGTGAAGTTCCTGAGAAGACCATGCCTTTAGCAGTCATCGCTTCACGATACTTATTATTGAATTCATAACGATGACGGTGCCGTTCCATGACAACTTCTTCGTTATGGTAAGCCTTAGCCGCAACCGTTCCTGGCTTCAGCTTGCAAGGGTAAGCACCTAAACGTTGCGTGCCACCCATGTCTTCAACATCTTCTTGGTCTGCCATCAAATCAATGATATTATCTGGCGTATTTGGATCGATTTCAGCTGAATTAGCATCTTTCAAACCAAGCACATTGCGTGCAAATTCAACGCTAGCCATCTGCATACCAAGGCAGATCCCTAAGAATGGGACGTCGTTTTCACGAGCATACTTAATAGCGGTAATCTTGCCTTCAATCCCACGATCACCAAAACCACCAGGAACTAAGATGCCGTCAGCATCACCCAGTAGATCTTCAACATTTTCTGGTGTGACATCTTCTGCTGAGATCTTCTTCAACTCAATCTCAGCATCGTCCGTGTAACCAGCATGCTTCAGCGCTTCAGTCACTGAGATGTAGGCGTCTTGTAACGCCACGTACTTACCAACTAGCGCAATCTTAATTGTCCGTGATAAGTTTTGAACGTGGTGTTCCAGATCGACCCATTCACTCATGTCGGCCTTAGGTGCCTGTACACCAAAATGATCCAATACGATTTGGTCCATATTTTGTTTCTGAACATTCAACGGAATTGAATAGATCGTCTTAACGTCTAAGGATTCAATGACTGCTTCCGGTTCAACGTCACAGAAAGATGCAATCTTATTCCGCATTTCCCGCGTAATCGGTTGTTCAGTCCGGACAACTAACATGTTCGGCTGAATCCCATAACTCCGCAATTCCTTAACAGAATGTTGCGTTGGCTTCGTCTTCATTTCACCGGCTGCTCGTAAATATGGAATCAGCGTCGTATGAATATAAAAGACGTTATCGGAACCCAAGTCACTCTTCATTTGGCGTAAAGCTTCAATAAATGGTAAGGATTCGATATCACCAACCGTCCCACCAATTTCAGTGATGACAATATCTGAATCTGTCGTGGTACCGGCGCGCATGATTTTTTCCTTAATCGCATTCGTGATATGTGGAATTACTTGCACCGTAGCACCTAAATAATCACCCCGCCGTTCCTTTTGCAGAACTTCTGAATAAATCTTACCGGTGGTAACATTTGAATATTTATTAAGGTTAATATCAATGAAACGTTCATAATGCCCAAGGTCCAAGTCAGTTTCGGTCCCATCATCAGTAACAAAGACTTCACCGTGTTGATAAGGACTCATCGTACCAGGATCAACGTTGATATAGGGATCAAACTTTTGAATCGTGACTTTTAAGCCCCGGTTCTTTAATAAACGCCCTAGCGAAGCAGCGACGATACCTTTACCAATGGATGACACAACGCCACCAGTTACAAAAATATATTTGGTCATGTGATAACTCCTTAAAGATTTATTTCGTGGGGTGGTATAAATAAAGAAAGCTCCCTATTTCAGCAGAAATAGGGAGCTAATTACGATCGTTTGTCTCGGGTATTACTACCAGAGAGCCCAAATAAGATAATACAAGGAGATTCCCTTTTCGTCAAGGAAAAATCTTGAAAAACTTATTTCGATTCGTCTTCCTCGTCATCGTAGTCATCATCATCATCGTCATCATTTAACTCTGATAATTGACCTTCGATACCGTCCGGCAATGTTTCATCGGCAACGTCGTCCGTATCATCAACACCGGCAAGTTCATCATACTTGCTGCTTGCTGAATCATCAGTATCGTCGTCATCCGTGTCGTCATCGTCATCAAAGTTATCATCATCTTCGGGATCATCGTCATCGTAATCGATAACGTCATCATCATCCCCAGCATCAGCCAAGAAGGCGTTAACCTTCTTACGCTTCTTGCGCTTTGGCCGATCCTCATCTTCGTCATCGTCCGTATGGATTACGGCTTCGTCAATGGATTCAAATGGGTACCATGCACGCAGGCCCCACATATTGTCACCGAGCGAAATGAAACTACCGTCGATATTAAGATCGGTATAAAATTGTGATAAACGCTCCCGAATTTCTTCGTCGCTTTTACCTAAATATGATTGCACAGCGTTGGTCAAGTCGGCAAAAGCCATCACATCACCATGTTGTGATAAGATCGCGTGAGCAACCTCGATTAAAGATAATTCGGACTTTTTTTGTCCATCAAATTGTTTTAGTTCCAAACTGGTGCACGTCCTTTCCACAGTTTATAGTACATAATACCAAATTAAGCCGTGAATTGCAATCGCAACTTGTAGTTACCAAGTAACTGTTCACCCGCATATAAATCATAATCGACATTCACTTCACCCGAAAACGGCCGTTCTCGTAACCGTACCCGCAACATCGGTGTCACCGTTTCGACTGGCAACATCCCCATTGGCGTCTGATAGTGTGCGCGCACCCGTTTACCATTTGAAAAGTGCAAGCGCAGCCGATTTTCCGCACTTCGAGTTAATACAACATCCCCATTGGCTGCCAACTTGATCGTCACTGGGATAGGTTCTGGCGCATCGTCATTAACCTCTTTATACCGCAAGTAAAATGCGTCACCCATCTGAACTAATTGGCCATCGACATCCAATGCATAGTTCGCCGTATCACCATCTTGCCGTGCCCGCGTTTCTAAGTGAATCGCCACCGGAACACCAGTTGTTAAATCATCCATATTTGGACCTCCTAATCATTCAAAATCACACGCTGAATTGCCCGTCTGCAATCATCGTGTACCACACTAGCTATTTTACTATTATCTTTTCAACGTTCACGATTTCGCGTACCATCGCACACCCATCGTCAAACTTTCTGTTTAATTATAAGCCATTCATGCTGAAATAACTAAAAATAGGACTAAAAGCATCCTGGAAATCAACTGACCGCTGCAGCCCATTGTCAGCAACATGATGACACCGACTTAAGCCAAAGTTCACGTTCCAAACATCTTCCGGTCGGGATTACCTTCAATGTAACAATGATTAATAATGGCAAAACCACTCGCATAACGCTTATTCAGTCAATTTAACCACCTCAATGCAACGGTCGCACTTTTCTAGTATAATTAGTGATGATACGGACAACGGTGGCGGTTTCATCATTCTTACTGGCCCCATGTTCGGTAATATCGGATAACGGGGTGACATTTTGACGGAACCAACCATCGCAACTTTAAGCCAGAAATATGAACCAGCAGCTATGCTGGACAGTTTTGCCTACACCAATGCCTTGCTCTGGCTCACAGCAGTGCGTCAGCAACCCATCGTGCATTTTTGGCAATTACAACCGACCGTTATCCTTGGCTTACTAGATCAACGACTACCACAGCTTGCCACCGGATTAGCACAATTACGGGCTGCTAACCATCAGATCATGCTTCGTAATTCTGGTGGATTAGCTGTCGTTGCTGATCCTGGCGTGCTCAACGTCTCGTTATTCTTACCAGCAACGCGTGAGCGCTATTCTATTACAGCAGCTTATCAGTTAATGGTCAACTACGTTCAAGCAGTCTGGCCGCAATTAAGCATCGTTACTGGTGAAATTACGCGCTCATACTGCCCTGGTGATTATGATTTAAGTATCGCTGGCCGAAAAATTGCTGGGATGTCGCAACGCCGGACTGCCAACGCACTAGTTATCATGCTTTACGTAAGCGTTGACGGTGACCAAACATTCCGGAGTCAACTTATCCAACACTTTTATCAAGTTAGCTTAGCAGGTCAGCATGACAAACGTTTTCCAGACGTTGATCCACGAGTCATGACGACGGTTGCTGATCAGCTAGCAACGTCTTATGGTGTCGCCGAAGCACAGCATCGTTTCATGACCGTTTTGGCGCAGTATGGTCTGGTTGACACAACGAGTTTGCCGTTAGTCACCGAAGAACCTGAATTTCAAGCACACTTAAATCAAGCCTATCAACAAATGCAGCGGCGTCAACAACGCCTGCATCACTGAAAGAAGGAATTAATTTGGCTTATCGCCAGCAATTATTGCCCATGGAAAAGGTCTTTCGCGACCCGGTTCATGATTATATTTATATTCAACACCAAGTCATTCTTGATTTGATCAATACTTCTGAATTTCAACGGTTACGCCGCATTAAACAACTTGGAACAACCTCGTTGACCTTTCACGGAGCGGAACACTCCCGTTTTGGTCATTGTCTTGGCGTTTACGAAATCACTCGCCGAATCTGTGATAATTTCGAACGTAACTATCCGACCCAGGCTCCTGGCGACGGTGGTTGGGACGATCATGAACGGCTAGTAGCGTTATGTGCCGCACTATTACACGATATCGGTCATGGACCTTACTCACACACGTTCGAGCATATTTTTCACACCGACCATGAGGCCCTAACTGTTCAAATCTTGACGTCACCTGAAACTGAAGTTAATCAAGTTTTACAACAGGTCTCGCCAGACTTCCCTGCCCAGGTTGCAGCTGTTATTCAGAAAACATATCCAAATCCCCAAGTCGTCCAGATGATTTCGAGCCAAATTGACGCTGACCGTATGGATTACCTCTTGCGGGATTCCTACTTTACTGGCACTAACTACGGTAATTTTGACCTGACACGCATTTTACGCGTCATGAAACCATATCAGGGTGGGATTACATTTGCCATGGAAGGTATGCATGCCGTGGAAGACTACATCGTCAGCCGGTTTCAGATGTACATGCAAGTCTATTTCCATCCAGTATCACGCTCCATGGAAGTTATTCTGGACCGCCTACTTGAACGTGCCAATGACCTTTATCAAAGTCACGCGGTCGATGCTGAAGCTACCCCGGTAATGCTATTACCATTTTTCAACAACGACTTTACGTTGCACGATTATTTGCGGTTAGACGACGGCGTCTTAAATACTTATTTCAGCCATTGGCGCGACAGCCGTGATCAAATTCTCGCCGACCTGGCCACCCGTTTCTTAGATCGCCGTCCACTAAAGTCGGCTCGAGTTGATGAGACGACTCAGCCATTAATTCCAGCATTGCAAAAATTAATTGAACAAGCTGGTTTTGATGCGCACTACTACACCGACACCAATGATAGTTACGATTTACCTTATGATGCCTATGATCCCAAGATGAAGAAACCCCGTACCCAAATCGAACTCCAGCAAAAAGACGGCTCATTATTAGAACTATCAACTGTCAGTGACCTAGTACGTGCCATTACCGGGAAGGTCTCCGGTGATCAGCGTTTCTTTTTCCCGAAAGAGATGCTCAGCGAGAACGCTGAAAGCGACCTATTTAAGCCAATCTATCAAGAATTTCAACAGTATATTTTGAACGATCGTCTAGTCGTCCCACACTAATTTTTGGAGGAATTACAATCATGTCAGTCAAGCTTATCGCCATCGATATGGATGGTACCTTACTCAATGAACACAGTGAACTAAATCCCGCAACTATTCAGGCAGTCCACGATGCCAACGCTCAAGGAATCAAAGTGGTGATTTGTACCGGACGACCATTAAGTGGTGTTACTCCCTTCCTGAAACAATTAGGCCTCACTGGTGAAGATAATTACGTCATCACGTTTAACGGCTCAATGGTGCAAACGATTACCGGTAATATTATTACTGGCCTCACCTTGTCACATAACGATTACATCGACATCGAAACACTCAGTCGCAAGCTCAATGTCCATTGCCACGTTGAAAGTGAGGATCATATTTATACCGCTAATCGCAATATCAGTCCTTACACGGTTGGTGAAAGTGCTTTAGTAAACATGCCGATTCGTTTTCGAACCCCGGAAGAAATGCGCCCCGATTTGCCAATCGTCAAGTGCATGTTCATCGATCATGGTCCGTTGCTAACTGCTGCCATTGAACAATTACCAACAGCCTTTTCAGAACGCTTCACCATTGTTCGCTCTGAAGCATACTTCCTAGAATTCATGAATCCGGCCGCAAGCAAAGGTAATGCCTTAAAAACCTTAGCCAATCATCTACATTTAACTGCTGATGAAGTCATGGCCATTGGTGATCAGGGCAATGATTTGAGCATGCTGCGCTACGCTACTAATAGTGTTGCAATGGGTAACGCAATTGATGAAGCTAAGCAAATTGCCCGTTACGAGACTAAGACTAATATTGACGATGGCGTCGCACATGCCATTGAAACGTGGGCATTATCATAATTTAGCACGATTCAAAATTTTGAAGCAGCGCCAATTGCTCGTTAAAAAACAAGCAATTGGCGCTGCTTTTTACATTGTTAACCACATACTTTTAGAACCATCAATTACGCTAACCACTGGCTAATTATAAATAATTCAGTAACCCATCAAAAGTACCTGAGACAAAACAAATTATGCTCAGTTTCTTAAGAAAAGACTTCTTCTCAAGAAACTGGGCATAATTTTTCTATCAATATTGTCGCAACATGCGCCACAGGGTTGTTTACTCCACTTACCCTAATCCAGCAACTATTCCAAACTTCCAAGCTCAGGAATAATCGCCGAATTTATGTTAATGCGTGCAAGCCAACCACTTTTTGTCCGACGCACTTTATCATTCCTGTTATTCAAAGCTACCAGTCGCACTATTTTCCTTAGTGACATTACCACTATCAGGATAGTAACGATAGGTATCCGTTACCGTCTTAGAAGCCGAAGAACTAGCCGCATCCGCCGCATAAATTGCGGTAATTTGATAGTAAGTGCTCGTCTCCTTAGTAATATTAAATTCAGTGTCTGTAGCAAATGTAACGCCAGACGCATCTTGGAACTGTTTAATAATCGCTGAAGTCGTCAGTTCCGAAGAACTGCTGCTGGCAGACTTGCTACTATTCGACGAACTCGTCATTGTTGAAGTGTCAGCGCTAGTGCTATCAGTACTACTGGAAGTCGCACTATTATCACTAGAACTAGTTACCGTACTAGAGCTAACCACCGTTGAGCTATCACTACCAGAACTCGTTGATTGTGACGCCTCATAATTCATAATGGCTTGTTTCATGGCCAAAGCTTTCTTTTGTAATTCCTTGATAACTGGATGTGTTGCTTGCACACTATCTAACTTATCAATATTGGCCTTCGCAGCGGCCAAATCATGAATGCTTAATTCATCACGGGCAGCGTTATAGTAACCATTGGCTAACTTAACCGCCTGATACTGTTTAATCAAGTTTTTCCGGGCAGCAATAAAGCTGGCGTCGGTCGTACCGTCATAGCTACTTAACGTATCAAAATAACCCTTAGCGAGACTCAGTTGATTATTTTCAAGCGCTTCTTCGGCTTCTTGATAGTATTTCAACCCAGTCGCTAATGTTTTGACTGCTGCATTCGATTCGGAAGCCCGCGCTAGTGTCTTCCGAGCAGCGGCAATTTTTTGTTGCGAAATTTGCTGATCAGCTTTGGTTATGACGGCCGTTGTACTGTTATTAGTAGCGGTCGTGGCCGAACTTGCGGTTACGCCTCCGGTATTTTTGGCGCAACCTGAGAGTGTGAGTAATCCTAGCAGGACAATCACAATCAGCGGCCAAGATGCTCGATAGGCATGATCCACGGCAAACCCCTCCTTTTTATCATCCCCCATTATACCATTAATCGTGATTGCGTTTTTTTCAAAGCTCTGAGTGATGACCTTACTAAATTAACCGAACCAACGCCGCCACATAACAAACTGCTAAGCTAATAACAACCGCTAAGTTGGCCCACCGATACATCACAATTAAAGCCAAGTATTCCCGAAACATGGCAAACGGCAAGTAGTAGAGGGGCGTTCGTGCCCCAATTCCTATCAAATCAAGGTGCAGTTGGCGTGCAAAAATATTAGCACGGAGCACGTGGTACCCGCTAGTGACAATTACCGCCCGATAAAAGGGTTGTTGCCGCACAATCAAGGTATGTGAAAATTGCAAATTCTCAATCGTTGAGGTTGATTGATTTTCTTCTTGAATCGTATCCCGTGGTACTCCATGATCGATCAGGTACTGACGCATGGCGGTACTTTCCGCCATAACCTCATCGGCTCCCTGCCCACCAGAAACAATGATCGTGACGGGCTGATGATAGCGGGCGCGCTGATGATAGTAGTACTTGGCCGCCGCTTGAAGCCGATATGCCAGTGTGCGGGTTGGCTGCCCGTTAGGCATTAACCCCGCCCCCAACACGATAATATGATCAATCTGTCGACGACGCCCTAGCCTAGTCGTGACACACGCCAATAAGTACGCTATAAAGCTAAACGTAAAATAAGCCGTTAATAACAATGCTAAGCCCAACAATTGCCACAGTCGACGCGAATTCCACAGCAGCAAGTTAATGCCTGATAAAGTCAGCATCACAACTAGCAAGCCACCCACGATTGCTAATAAACTGTAATGAAACGCCCAGCCTTCTTTGCGAATTAACCGATAACTATACCGGACAAAACTAATACCCACAACTAAGATTACAATAGGTAATAACGTGTATGCTGCGATTTTCGCACCGACCAACATAAACTGCCACGTGGGGCTTGCTTGGGAACTGAAACGATAGTAAGCGCTTAACAAAAAGCCAATGATTGCAATTAAAAACAGATGTCCAGTTAGCCAGTGGCGTCGATCCGTCAATTGTAAGGTCAACCCACTAACCATGGCCAAGCTCCCCCAATAAAATGGTGTCATGGCAACACCCCCTTAACTTATATTTTAATCATTTTCAAGATTCATGCTAGTCATTCATGAATAAAAAAAGCGTCGGTAACCCGACGTCGGCTTGCATTATCCGTTCCGTACTATCACCTAATGCCTAGTGAAACGCACCAAAACGAAAAATTCGTTGATATACGGCGTCCAGTCCACTCTTAATTAGGTGCCAATCCGCACTAGATAACACTTTTACTTTACCACTTTTGCCTATTACTGCAACCTAAAAAGCGCCAAATCAGCAATTGCTAATTTGACACTTCGTTAATTAATTTTCTTCGTTATGAAAACGGTTTTTAAATAATGGACTAACTGGTTTATTCTCGTGAATAAACTTGATGGCTTGACCCATTAATTGGCCAACTGAAACTTGTTCGATCTTATCGATTCGCTTAGCAGCTGGTAATTCGATTGAATCCGTCACAACTAATTTCTTAATTGGCGACTTTTCAATCCGTTCGATGGCAGGACCTGACAGAACTGGATGCGTACAACTGGCATAAACTTCCGTTGCCCCCGCATCAACCAATGCCTGGGCTCCTAAAGTAATCGTTCCGGCCGTATCAATCATATCATCAATCATGATGGCCCGTTTGCCCTTAACATCACCAATAATATTCATCACTTCAGCAACGTTAGCACGTGGCCGGCGCTTATCAATGATTGCAATGGGGGCCTTCAAGAATTCAGCTAATTTACGTGCCCGAGTCACACCACCGTGGTCAGGTGAAACAACCACAGCATTTTCATCCAAGTGGTGGTTCAGGAAGTAGTCAGCTAACAGTGGCGCACCCATTAAGTGATCCAATGGGATATCGAAGAAGCCTTGAATTTGGGCAGCATGAAGATCAAGTGCCAAAATCCGCGTTGCACCAGCTGTTTCCAACATGTTTGCAACTAACTTAGCGGTAATTGGTTCGCGAGAACGTGCTTTACGATCTTGTCGTGCATACCCATAATAAGGAATAACCACATTAATGGTCTTGGCACTGGCGCGACGTAAGGCGTCAATCATAATCAATAGCTCCATCAAATTATCATTAACGGGAGCGGAAGTTGATTGAATGATATAAACTTGGTCACCACGAATACTTTCCTCAATGTTAATGCGAATTTCGCCATCGCTAAAGCGATCGACCGAAGTCTTACCTAACTTAACTCCAACGGCGTCCGCGATTTTTTCTGCCAATGGTTTATTTGAATTCAAAGCAAAGATTTTTAACTTTGGATCAAAATACTGTTCTGACATAATTTCCTCCATTCGAAAATTTATTACTTACTAAATAATAGGCATTTTGCTAGTGAAAATCAAGCCCCAACAACAAGGCAAAATTGCGTAAGACTGGGCTGGAAGCACGACTTTCGGCAATCTAAGCCCCTTCACGAATAAAGATTAAAGTTTCGTGAGGTCAGTTAACCTGGCTACCGTATAACAAACTCAACTAATGATACCGCTATCAGTTGTAATTAATATTGATAACTAGCTTAGAATAATAACGATACGGTTATTCAGTTATCTGAATACTGCTTACATTACCTAGCTAACTTCCAATTTGCTGGCACCGCACAAATACCTGTCGATAGCTATACCTTGTCTTCACCGCTGTGAATAATCCATTCATGCCTGACCACTATATTTCAATGATGCTGATTCAGATAATTCACCACGTCACGGCCCAAGCGATTCATCCCTTGATATTGTTGATACTGGTGCCCACTTTGAGCCATGACAACAATACTATATGATCCTTGCTTAGTTTTAAAAATTGCCGCATCATTTTGTACGCCTTTATCTGGGTATTCGCCAGTCTTATTATAAACCGTAGCGTGCTTGACGAGGTACGGTAACTTACTATGATTGCGACATCCTTTGAGTAAGGTCAACATCTTATTATCATATGACCTACCTAACAATTTATGTCGATAGGTCAACGTCAAGAAGCTTGTCAGATCAGCCACTGAAGTGTAATTATCGCGGCCATGACGCAAAGCGTTCGTATCAAGCATATAGCGTTGTAAAACTGTTTGTTTGAATCGATAATGCTTGATAGTTGCGTTAATCGTCTTGAAGCCCCCGGCACGCTTGATTAACCGATTAGTTGCACTATTATCAGAATTGTGAATCATTAACTTTAAATCACTTTGATCCTGGTTCGTCAGCCGTAGCTTTCGCTGCTGTACGCGCCGATAAATTGTTAGCATAACATAAACTTTGATCGTACTAGCTGAGCGCTGTCGGGTAACATGCTGATTCCCCGTTTGAACTGTTAACTTGCGCTTACCTAACCGAGTCACCTTGACCGACCAACGACCACCTAGCGATTTCAAATCACGGCGTACTATTTTTTTGACCGCCGTCTGTTCATTTTTAATACTAGTGGCATGCACTGGTGCTGCCCAACGAAAACTGCTAAACAATGCCAGACCACAAATAACGCCACGCACCCACCGCTTCGTTTGCATTCAAACACCTCCAAGTTTCTCCCCATCCGTGAACTCCTCGCCAATTATACCAATTTCACAGTTTGAATTAAATCATCCATTGAACACTATCGTTAACTTATAATCAAAAAGACTATCCAAGCAATTACTCACTTGGATAGTCTCTGAATTCAACAATTAATTGTACTGCTTACATATTTTCTGGTTCATGGGGCAAGCGACCCCAAAAATCTGGCTTATTAGTCTGACGAGCCCGAGCAATTGCCATGTCATGGAAGTTAACATCGTCAGTAATCGTGGAACCAGCCGCGATAAACGAATGATCAGCTACTTCGACAGGCGCAACAATGTTAGAGTTACTTCCAATAAAGGCCGAATCGCCAACGTTCGTATGGTGTTTGTTAACCCCGTCATAATTGACGAAGACGACGCCACAGCCAACGTTAATATCTTGACCTAACGTTGCATCACCCACATAAGTTAAGTGGCCGACCTTGGTCCGATTACCAATCTTAGCTTTCTTGACTTCCACGAAGTTTCCTAAATGCACGTGTTCACCGATTTCTGCTTGTGGCCGTAAATGGCTATACGGACCAATATTACTATCAGCATGCATAATAGAATCCTCCAAGAAGGACGCCGTCACGCGAACCCGGTCTTCAATCACCATATTGTGGATTTCAGAATGAGCCCCAATAAAGCAATCTTCACCAATCGTGGTCTGGCCTTTAATAAGCACCCCTGGTTCAACAATCGTGTCCGCACCAATCTTAACACCCGCATCAATGTAAGTATCTTCAGGGTTAATGATTGAAACCCCATTCTCCATATGTTGAGCGTTAATACGCTGTTGCATGACCTTAGTTGCTTGGGCAAGTGCTGCACGGGTATTGACCCCCATCGATTCATCAAAATCATCCATTTGATATGCAGCCACCACGTCACCCTGATTTTTCATAATCTGAATAACATCAGTCAGATAGTATTCACCCTGTGCATTGTCATTAGTGACTTCATGTAAGGCAGCGAATAATTTCTGATTATCAAAGCAGTAAACGCCAGTGTTGATTTCGTGAATTTCTTGTTCCTCTTTAGTAGCATCCTTTTGTTCAACAATCTTTTCAACAATGCCTAAATGATTGCGAACAACTCGGCCATAGCCTTGAGGATTAGGTGCTTTGGACGTTAAAATCGTTCCAGCCGCACCCTTAGCCTGATGATATTCAAATAACTCTTCAAAAGTTTCAGCTTTAAATAGTGGCGTATCACCACTAACGATCAGCGTCATCCCGTCCGCATCCGTTAAGAGTGGCTCAGCTTGCAAAACCGCATGACCAGTACCAAGTTGCTCTGTTTGAACAGCATACTTAGTCCGATCGCCCAGCGCTGCTTCCACATCTTTGGCACCATGACCAACAATGGTCACGATATTCGCCATGTGTGTAGCTTCCACCTGTGTCAAGACGTGGTCGACCATCGACTTGCCACAGACCTGATGTAATACTTTGACTAGCTTGGATTTCATCCGGGTCCCTTTACCAGCGGCCATGATGATTGCATTTTTGGTTGTCATTACAAATTACTCCTTAGTCCTCAGATAAGTCCATCATATCAAAAAATTGGTCTGGTTAACATACTCACCTAAGCTTCTGCACCGAAAACCTTCTCTAAGTAGTTACCAGCAACGACTTTAATCGCCTTATCACTATCACTGATGTTAGTTACTCGTAGCAACGAGGTATAGTCGTCAATTAAACGATTGCCAACAAAACTGGCTTCCGCAAAAACAGTGATGCCAATTAAATTAGCATCAAATTCTTCAATCAACGTTTTCATTCCGTTAATCGTCCCGCCGCCCTTCATGAAGTCATCCACGATAAGGACATTAGCACCTTCTGTTAAGCTACGTTTAGAGAGTTCCATTTTTTTGATTCGTTCTGATGATCCCGAGACGTAGTTCACACTAACCGTTGAACCTTCCGTAATTTTGGAATCATTCCGAACGATGACAAACGGCACGTTTAAATAAGTCGCAACACTTTGAGCAATCGGAATCCCCTTAGTGGCAACCGTCATGACAGCGTCAATTTTTTGATTTAAGTACTGAGTCGCAATCACCCGACCAACTTGGCGTAAAATATCAGGTTGCCCTAGAATATCGGATAAGTAAACGTAGCCACCAGGTAAGACCCGACTCTTATCAGCCACCTTGGTCGTCATCTCGTCAATAAATTCTTGGGCTTCTTCCTTCAAGATATAAGGAATGAACCGGGCCCCGCCAGCCGCACCGGGAATGGTTTCCAAGATTCCTGTTCCCCGGGCTTGAAAAACTTTCTTCAAGATCGTTAAATCCTCACTAATTGACGACTTTGCGGATGCGTACCGTTCCGCAAAGTATGTCAATGAAACTAATGTATGGGGACGTTCTAACAAATAGCGCGTCATATCTATTAAACGTTCGCTTCTACGTACTTTCATAACTTCCACCTCAACCTAAATCATCATTTTTAAAGTCTATGCAAAATGATAACACAAACGTTCGGAAATAAGCCAACTTTTTCACATCTTTTTACGAAACTATCGGAATTTCTTAATGAAGTTGCCAATATTTCGAGTAGGTTGCAGAATTAATGAGGAATTCAAGAACAATAAACTAGCACGACCAACCAAACCGTAGCCATGACTTCCAATTGCCGAAAACATCCAGCTGCTATCAAATCTAAGTCATTGACCACGCGGTGATTCAACACTTTTGACACCAATGCTATTGATGCCAAAAGGTTGAGACAAAACTAAAAGTGTTCAGTCTCTTAAGAAAAAACTTCTTCTCAAGAAACCGAACACAATTTTTCTGCCAATATTTCGAAACGTGCGCCAAAAGGTTGCTTGTTCCACTCTCTTTTCAAAAACACTGAGCTAAATACTCGATGACACACTAAATTAGTGCAATCAGTTTAACTACCAACATGTAGCCGTTGATAACCTAAAGCTACAAAATAAAAAATGCACTCAATGGCCGCAATGAAAAAGCTGACTGGTAGATTAGTCACATAACTCAAGTACAGCCCCAGCCAAACGCCAATCAGCGCAAAGCCAATCGCAAGAAAAATCATCTTGCTAACCGTGTGTACAAAATACCGAGCCGCGGCCGCTGGTAATGTAAGTAAAATAAAAATCAATAACGATCCCACGATTTGAGCAGCCACACTAACACTCATCGCAACTAACACTAAGAATACAACAGAAATCCCCGTCGTCCACAGACCACTGACTCGGGCACCAATCGCATCAAACGAATCAAACTTTAATGGTCGATATAACATGAGCATCACTAGCAATACGATTGCGGATAAGACCGCCACTCGGATCACATCCGCACTGGCGATTCCAATTACACTCCCAAACAGAATACTCGTTGCATAACTAGAAGTCTGGTTGGAGAGCGACAGGAACAAAATCCCTAATCCAATAAATAACGCGGAAATCGCCGAGATTGAAGCTTCGCGTCGGGATTGCTTGACACTCATCTGCCCAACAATCACCGAACTAATAACGGTAAAGATCAACATACCACTTAATGCCGTCCACCCCATAAAAATCCCAAAAGCTGCACCGGCAAAGCCGATTTCAGATAACGTATGTGTCAAGAATGACAAATTACGGGCAATGACAAAGACACCAATGGTCCCACAAATAATCGCAATGAAGGTTCCCGCCAAGTAAGCATTCTGCATAAATACTAAACTAAACATTGACATTAGTGACCTCCTTTAACTGCTCGACCGACATCTCGTCAATATTACCAAATTGTTGTTGTCCGGGCTTTAAGGCCAGATAATGCTTAGCATATTGCTTAGCTAATGGTAAATCGTGTGTCACAAAGAAGACGGTAATGTTACTAGTTTGGTTCAAGTTCTGAACAAGATCCAATAACTCATACTTCATCTCATTGTCCAGACTAGCCGTCGATTCATCGAGGATCAATAACTGGGGTGCTTGAACAATGGCTTGTGCCAGGTAAGCCCGCTGCTTTTCACCACCAGAAGCCATACCGAGTGGGCGTTGACGTATTTTTTTTAAATTCGTTACGGCTAGTGCCGTCGCAACTTGACGATGTTCAGCCTTAGATAACCAAGGCTGCCACCCCTTCAAATTAAGCCCCACAAAATCTTCAATCGTTAAAGGATACTCCTGGTCTAAGTTGCGAAATTGTGGTACGTAGCCAATTTTAATGGCTTTCTTATTCGGATAATACTTAATTTGTCCGGCCGTTGGCTTCAGCATGCCAAGCAAGGCTCGAATCAAAGTAGTCTTCCCCACTCCGTTCTCACCAATTACGGTCAGAAAGTCACCCTGCTCAATCGTAAAATTCAAATCTTCAAACACCTGATTGTTTGGAAAACCAATTCCAAGGTGTTGGACGGCAATTAACGGTTCCGTCATAGCACTACCCCAACTTTCTAAATTAAAGTAAATCGTAATGATTACTATTTTAGTTTACCTGAATGCGCTGATTTGTCAATAGCCGCTTTAAAAAGCCCGCGCCACCAATTAGTCCGCACAATATTAATCAGCCTCGTTCACCGTTGCCCACTTTGTATGATGATCAGGTTGTCATCGCATTACACCAATGTTTCAACCCACCACTACATTAAATATCCAAGAAAAAAAGACCAGTTTTGCCATCAAGACGACAAAATCTAGTCCATTAATTTTGATAGGCCTCACCGAGGCATTAATCCAAACCAACCTGTTCGTGCAAAAATTCGTCCAGCACTTCTTGATAACGGTCTGGATGTGTCCGAATTGCTTCTACGTGACGAGCATCAGGATCGATATACAGGCCCTTTTGTTGCGGCAGTTGGTCATACAAGGTGTGGGCGTTACGTACGGGAACTGTCTGATCCTTGGAACCATGAATCATCAAGATTGGCAGTCCGCCAGCCATCACCCGTTGCAGAATCCGGCCATCCTTAAAGCCATAACCAGCTCGAACATGCGCTAACCGGTTAGCCACTGGCATAATTGGATAAGCCGGCAGATGAAATTTATGGGTCAGCCGAAACTTAGCTTCATCATACAGATCCGCGTAACCACTGTCTTCCACAATCGCTTTGACATTATCTGGTAACGGCTCACCACTAGTCGCCATGACCGTAGCAGCCCCCATCGAGATACCCATCAACACAATATCAATGTCTAGTCCGAGTTGATCGAGTGCCATCGTAATCCAACGTTCATAATCTAACCGATCTAACCAACCATAGCCAATCGTATGACCTTGACTGTCACCAAATGCCCGGGCATCTGGCATTAAGACATCATATCCCAAACTCATGAAGATGCGCGCGTACGGAATCATCTGTTCACGCGAATGCCCCAATCCATGGGCTAAAATCGCTAATCGGCCCACCGTCTTCGGATTAGGAATATACGTCGCTACCAAGTTTAGCCCATCAAAGGACTGAATCATCCACTGTTGCTTAGGCTGTTTTAAATACCAAAAATTTTCAATTTCAGTGTTTTCTGCTCGCGAACGTTCCTGACCACGCTGCTTTTGTGCGTCACTCACGTGCATGGCAATTTGATACGCTGCTAATCCGCCAAGTAGCGTTCCCACATAGGTTGCAGCGCCAACGACGCCCGCTAATTTCAATCCCAATTTTGTCGACTGCTTCATCCGAACACACCTCCGTTACCCCTATTTAAGCATAAACGAGCACAAAATGCTTATAAAAAGAGAACGGCGCGCTCCCGCTTGCTTACTTTACGCGCACCACTATTACGTTGGCATCCCCTATTGCCAGGATTTCCACCAACGAAAACCCACTCGTTAACGCGACGTTGACAAACATGTTGACCTTGTCGACCATCAACTGAACTACTCTACCCGTTTAACAGCGCCATTACTGTAACCCCATCCACTCGAACTCACTCAGATTATTAAAAAAGTCCACCACCACGGCGGACCACTACAGTCTAATGTTCATTCAAATTAACTGGCCGTACAAGGTACACCTCTCGACAAAAACCCTTCAGAGAATTATATACCCGTTGCGCCCGTGACTGCTTTCGACACACCCCAAAAACGGTTGGGCCAGTACCACTCATCTGCGCCGCATCTGCTCCAAACGTTAGCAGTTGCCGCTTGATTTGTAGAATTTCGGGATAGCGTTTAGCTGTAATCGGCTCTAAAACATTGCCCATATTCGCAAAAATTTCTGCAAAATCTTGTTGCTGAATTCCCGCCAACAACGCGTCAATCTGGGGATGCTGGTCGATGCGCTCGTAGTTGACCTGCCGCAAAATATTCGGTGTCGAGACACTCACTTTGGGCTTGGCTAGAATAATCCACATCGGCGGCAGCTTGGGTAGCGGTGTCACCACATCGCCTTTTCCCGTTACATGGGCCGTCTGACTATAGACACAGTACGGTACATCCGAATCGACTTGCAACCCCAGCCGCGCTAACGTGGCTAAGTCCAAGTGAAGGTCCCACATCCGATTCAAGCCCCGTAAAACAGCGGCAGCATCGGATGAGCCGCCACCGAGACCAGCTGCTACCGGAATCGCCTTTCTGATTTTAATGCGGACGCCCCGATCAATATGGCAATACCGTTTTAACACGCTCACCGCTTGAAAAGCTAAGTTACGGCGATCATTCGGTAAAAAGCCACTATCAGTGACTACTTCGATTCGGTTCGTATGCAGTGATTCCAGCATCACGTAATCGGCTAAATCAACCGACGTCATGACCATATCCCACTCTTTATCACCATTTGGATGTTCAAACAAGGTATCCAGTCCTAAATTGATCTTGGCCGGTGCTTTTTCAACGATCTGCACGCGTCTCACCCTCTTCCATGACCGCGATTACCCGGGGTCGCTGACTTACTTTGATACAATTATACTAATATCAAGGCAAAATAAAAAGACCTTGCTGGGGTCTTAATATTGAGAATTCACGAGACGCGAATTAAGCTTCAGTTGTTTCATCATCAAAAGCGATTTGAACGTTCTTTGTCAGAACATCAGTATAACTGTAGGAGACCCGTTCAAATGCGTTTTCTTGTTGATCTAAATCCACAACGAACACCGAACGGTAAGTTTCTTTCAAGATACCATGGCGTTCAGTCGTTTTCTTACGGCCAGCCTGGGCAACGACCTTCATACGCTGGCCGATCCGTGAGTCAAGTTTATCTTTAATTGCAGCTAGTGAAATTGGCATTGAGAATCCTCCTCATGAAAGACACTATACTAGCTTTTCACAAAAAAGTCAATATTATATCACAAGGTTTTCTAATGTGCAACCATTTTATAGACAAGGTTGACCTAAAGTAAGTTGGCTTGATGTAACGCATCCGTCAGTGTAATAAACTCATCAACTGTCAAACGTTCAGCCCGAATTTTAGGATCAATTTCAGCATCATCTAAAGCTTGTTGAATTGCAGTCTTAGTTTCAGGTTGCTTGCCAAATAAGCTTTGTAAATTATTCCACAGATTTTTCCGGCGGTGCGCAAAGCCCGCTTTAACGACCTTGAAAAAAGCTGCTTCGTCAAACGGCACGTGGGTCCGTGGTGGCAAGGCGGTCAACTTCACGATGGCAGAATCGACATTCGGCGACGGCACGAAAACCGTCCGTGGCACGACCATTGCCATCTCAGCAGCCATCCGGTACTGCACAGCAATCGTTAACGCGCCGTACGCCTTTGTACCCGGTTCAGCTGCTAAACGGTCGGCAACTTCTTTTTGCATCATCACAACAATATTTTCAAACGCAACGTCACCGGCCAGAATATTCATCAAGATTGGTGTTGTAATATAGTACGGTAAATTGGCCACGAGCTTCAACGGCCGCTCGTTATCTAAATGTTCACTAATCATTGCAGCTAAGTCGGCCTTTAAAATATCTTGGTTGACGACCGTCACGTTGTCATAGTCAGCCAACGTTTCATCCAAAATCGGTAGTAACCGGTCATCAATTTCAAAAGCCAAAACGTGATGCGCAGCCCGCGCCAAGTATTCAGTCAACGCGCCAATCCCAGGACCGATTTCAATCACGTTATCATTGGCACCAATATCAGCGGTCGCCACAATATTGTGTAACACGTTCTGATCAGTTAAGAAGTTCTGTCCTAAACTCTTCTTAACTTGTAACCCGTACGTATGCATAATTGCCCGTGTGCGGGCGGGATTCGCAATATCTAAATCTCTACTCATCATTTCTCCTCTGTGGTTAGTTGGTCAACAGCCGCCCAAAAATCAGCCGGCTGAATTTGAAATAGTTGCAAGCGCTTGGGTAACTGTTTACCGTTAACATATCCAATACCTAAACGTTCACCCAATTGTTCGCGTCGTTGGCGTGCCGTGGGACCGGCTAATAGGCCCGCCACAATCAAATCATGGTGACTGATCAGTTGTTGGGGCTCGTCGACTTGCTCCGTATATAGATGGGCGAGTGCGGCTCGAATCGCTGTCGGACTTGCATGTTCGACGCCCAGACTGCCACCCGCTTTAGTTGGGACACCCGCTTTACGGGGCAAAAAGGCATGCTGGACACCCGGAACGGCCGCTGAAATCGTCTTCCGAATCCGTTCACCGGAAAAGTCTGGGTCGGTGAACACGATCACGCCGCGACTAGCCTGCAATGTTTTGATCTGGGCCAAGGTGGCTTCAGAAATCGCCGAACCATTCGTTTCAAGTGTATCTGCTTCAACGGCTAGGGCGAGCCGCTTCGTGTCATCTTTTCCTTCAACCACAATTACTTCTTTAATCTTTTTCAATCTTAAAAAATTCCTCTGCATTTTGATAAGTTTGGGCCGCTATGATTTCCGGCGTCGTTTCACGTAACTTGGCAATCGCTTCAACAACGTACCGCGTGTAACCGGGTTCGTTCTGCTTGCCCCGGTATGGTTCCGGCGTTAGATAGGGGGCATCCGTTTCAACCAGCATTTGTGTTAGCGGCGTTTGCTTGACGGATTCATGGACTTCACGCGCATTCTTAAATGATGCGACACCACTATAGGAAATATGCATACCTAAGTCCAAGAACCGTTTGAGCCACTCAGGGTCACCATTAAAACTATGCATGACGCCACCCGTGTCACGAATATCAGCTGCTTTCAAGATCTTATAGGTATCTTCGAAAGCATCACGATTGTGCACGGAAATTGGCAATTGCATCTCCTTAGCAATGGCGACTTGGCGGGCAAAGACTTGCCGTTGAACGTCTTGTGGCGACGTATCCCAATGGTAGTCCAGTCCAATCTCACCCAACGCTACGACCTTTGGGTGTTGGAGCTGTTCAATCAACAACTTTTCAGCCGCCTGATCATAATTTTTGGCATCTTCCGGGTGCCAACCAACAATCGCGACTAACTGAGGATACGTTTCCGCCAGTTTAATCGCATCGGCGTTCAGTTGTGTATTCGAACCAACGATTGCCATCCGCGTAACATCCAGATCCGCTGCTTGTTGTAAGTAACGTGGCACTTCCTGGATGAATTCTTCACTATTTAAATGGGTATGAGAATCAAAAATCCGCATGTAATAACCCCTTTTCGACTTTTGTTATCTTAGTTGATTTTACCATGGGACGCAAGTATGTGACGAGCTACTCCACCAATTTTCATTGTCTACCAAGGATGTTAACATCAAAATGGTTACTTACCTATCTCTATAATTGATTTTACATTTCTGCTGTCGGACGAATAACTAACTCATTAATCGACATATTAGCCGGTGTATCGATAATAAAAGCAATCGTTTGTGCAATTTCCTCAGGACTTAGAACAGTCATCGAAGAACTTTTAATACTCGTCGCAACTTGATGGCGTAATGTCTCATCATGAATTGAATTAGCCAATTCAGTTGCAACTTGTCCTGGGTAAATAACGGTAGTCTTAATCCCATGTTGACCTTCTTCCTGACGTAGTCCTTCCATAATTGACTTAACTGCTGCTTTAGATCCCGCATACACTGCATATTTCGGTCGTGTTACAAAACCAGCCACTGAATCAGTCGTAATAATATGGCCAGCTCCTTGCCGGATCATAGTTGGCAATACCGTATCAACACCGTTCAAAACACCGTGGATATTAACATCAATTAAATTACGCCACTCTGTTGTAGCGCCATTTCTCAATTCATTAATAGGCATAATTCCAGCATTATTCCACAAGACGTCGATATGTTTATAGACTCGTAATGTCTCATTAACCACTATTTCCATCTGTTCTAATTTAGTAACATCTGCTTGAATTGGCAATATTTCAGCATTTGGAAACTCTGCTTTCATCTCATTTAATCGTTGTACTCGTCTTGCCACTATTGTTAACTTAGCACCATGTTGGGCCAACAAGCGTGCAGTAGCCGCTCCCATACCACTTGATGCACCTGTAATAATAACAACTTTGCCTTCTAAACCCATCTTCAATTACCTCCATACTTGATTAAGCACAGTATACAGGTTAAAGTTAACTTTAACGCAAGACTTGAGTATACGAAGGAGAATTATTGTGAAAACATACAATATTAGCGATGTCGCGAAAAAGTTCCATTTATCAAAATCAACGATCCGTTATTATGATCAAGAAAATTTAATTGCAGGTCTAAAGCGAGATACTAATGGTACCCGTATTTTTACTAACACTAGTTTAACTAGCATACACACAATTGAATGTCTAAAAAAAACTGGTATGCCCATCAGGGAAATCCAACAATATTTTAACCTGATCCAACAAGGCGATTCAACGTTGGAAGATCGACTTTCCTTATTCACTGAACGCAAAGCTACCGTAAAACTTCGAATTGAAGAGTTAGAACAGGTCTTAAATGAAATCGATTGGAAATGTCATTACTATAGCCAAGCAATTGCTGATGGTACTGAGCAATACGTCAAAGAAACCGCTGAAACTAATCAGTCATTCTAAGACTATTAATCCCTTCTTACATTCGTCATATCAAAAAAACCCGGGTTCCCCCAGGTCTTCAAGCAAAATTAATGACGTACACGCCAATACAGCCCCGCGTACACCACCGTCATCACGACGATCACGCCTAACATGTATACGGGCAATGTCACGATACTACCGTGGTGGAGCCAACTCATTAAGTAAGTTAGCACACTCACTAGCAGATAATAACCTAGGCTAAACCAGCCACTGGCACTCCCCATCACCGTTTCATAGCCAATCAAAGCACGATTTAACGCGTTCGGTAAGGTGATATTTAGACCTAAGAAGGTCAGAAAAATCCCAACCAACATCCCAATGACGTGATTGCCAACAGCGGCCATCACCAAGCCAGTCGTTGCCACTAAGCTTAATCCTAAGCCACTTAAAGCGACCTGCATCGGTGACCAATAGCTGACCAGCCAATTCACTAGCAATGCGCCCAGCAGACTGGCCGCAGCTAAGACTAAACCGAGACTACCGTATTGCACGGCACTAAAACCGAAGTGCGTTTCAAATATAAACGGCGCTTCAGCGTAATAACTAAACAAAATGCCATTAATACCACTAATCAATAGGCCGTAACACCAGACCACGGGATCGTGCAATAACCGTGAAACGACAACGCTTTGTTGTCGCCACGAAGCCACCTTGACCGTTTCCGGCCGGGTCTCTGGTAAGCAATACCCCGCGTACATCAGAATGGCGACCGCCATCATGATCAAGACAGAGAAGACATGTCGATAACCGAAGACGGTCTGGACGCTACCCCCAATGAGTGGGCCGAGGGCGGGTGATAACGCCATAGCTGCACTCACCTTAGCAAAGATTTTTGTACCAGTAACACCCGTAAAGCTTTCACGCATGATGGTCTGCGTCACAACCGAACCAGCACTCGCACCAAAAGCTTGAATCAAGCGGCAAACTAATAACCAAGTAAAGTTTGGACTCAGATACAGCCCGAAGTTACCGAGTAGATAAAAGATTAATCCACCTAACATCGCACCGCGGCGCCCACGATAGTCGGCATATTGCCCCCAGAAGAGCACCCCGACTGCAAAAGCCACGAAGTAACTGCTCATGGTTAACTGGCTATGGCTGGCGCTAACATGCATTGCCTGACTGAGTGCTGGTAAGATTGGTGTAAAGATTGACTCACTGATTTGTGGAAAGCCCACTAATGTGATTAATAGTAGTAATGATGGTACTTGTTTTTGGACGTTTTTCATTTAATTAAGACTCCTAAATTTAATTAATTTGCGGAAAAACGTCCTTTTCCATCTACGGAGACGCATACGAGAATCTGTTCATACTTCATATGTTCTCACCTCATTTCTTGTTCGTACTACTGTACGGGAGATTAGTGCGTTTGTCAAAAACAACTAAAAACAACAATTGAATTACAAATAAAAAGTCGAGCCCACCATACAGTGTGCCCGATTTTTAATATTCACCATTTAGTTTTTACGAAATCAATGATCCGTTGACCATATTATCTGGTACCGTAATTAATTGCACCTGACCATCATGTTCTGCTGACAGTAACATGCCTTGGCTCATCTCACCACGAAGCTTCCGTGGTTTCAAGTTACCAACGATGACAACCTTCTTACCAATCAGTTCTTCTGGTTCTGGATACCACTTGGCAATACCTGAAAGGATTTGGCGATGATCGGCATCACCCGCATCTAAACGGAATTGTAGGAGTTTGTCAGCCCCTTTTAATTTCTGCACCGTAATGACTTCAGCAACTTTCAATTCGACCTTGTCAAAATCATCAATCGTAATCGCTGGTTTAGTGAGGTTCAAATTAGTCTCAGCTGGGTTCCAGCCTTGTTCGACTTCAGCTTCATGTTTTGCATTTTCCATGGCTTTACGCCCCTTCTGCTTGTCGGATTTCGTCATCTTACCCTTCAAGAATTCAACTTCGGCATCCATATCGACCCGTGGGAAAATTGGGGTTCCCTTAGCAACGACTTGTGCACCAGCCGGCAAATCAGCCAGTTGTAAGTCGGCAATTGCTAAAGTTGCTGGGTCCAACCCTAATTGGGTAAAGATTTCCTTAGGTGCGTGCGTCATGACTGGACTGATCAAACTAGCAATCACCCGCAAACTAGCTGCTAAATGGGCCATCACACTGGCTAACTTGTCAGCATCATTCGCCTCGTCACTCTTAGCTAATTGCCAAGGTGCCGTTTCATCAATATACTTGTTCGTCCGACTGACCAACTTCCACACTTCAGCCAGCGCATCTGATAAATGCAGGCTGTCCATGCAAGCGTTGAAGTTCTTAATAGTCGTGGCAGCTGTAGCTTCTAAGTCAGCATCAAATTCAGTCACACCGGCTTTGAATGCTGGCACTTTACCGTCTTCATACTTGTTAATCATGGCAATCGTCCGGTTCAACAAGTTCCCCAAGTCATTAGCCAAGTCATAGTTAACCCGCGCCACGAAGTCTTCTGGCGTGAATAAACCATCGTTACCATAAGGCATGGCCTTAACTAAATAATAACGAAGCGCATCCAAGCCGTAACGTTCAACCAATGTTTCAGGATAAATCACGTTACCCTTAGACTTGGACATCTTGCCGTCCTTCATCAATAACCAACCATGACCAAAGACCTTCTTAGGTAATGGTAACCCGAGTGCATGCAAAATAATTGGCCAGTAAATCGTATGGAAGCGCACGATTTCTTTACCAACCATTTGAACATCGGCAGGCCAGAACTTGTTGAATAAGTCTTCAGAATCGCCCGTTGCGTAACCTAAGGCCGTAATATAGTTCGTCAGGGCATCGATCCACACGTAAACGACGTGCTTAGGATCACTCTTGACGGGGACGCCCCAAGTAAAGCTCGTCCGCGAAACAGCCAAGTCTTCCAAACCTGGTTTGATGAAGTTATTGATCATTTCGGTCATCCGGTTAGCTGGTTCAATAAAGTCAGGATGACTTTGATAATAATCTAACAACCAGTCTGCGTACTTACTCATCTTAAAGAAGTAGGACTGTTCTTTAACAAGTTCGACTTCATGACCACTAGGCGCCTTACCACCAATAACTTTGCCGTTATCATCACGGAAAACTTCAGCTAGCTGCGTCTCAGTGAAATATTCTTCATCATCAACGGAGTACCAGCCTTCGTACTCACCTAAGTAGATATCACCATTTTTAAGTAACCGATCGAAAATTTCTTGAACCGCACGTTCATGATAATCATCGGTGGTCCGAATAAACTTATCATTAGAGATTTCTAGCAATTGCCATAAATCCTTGATTTGCTTTGCCATTCCATCAACGTATGACTTCGGATCCGTATTTAATTTTTCTGCTTTTTCTTCAATTTTGAGGCCGTGTTCATCTGTCCCGGTTAAGAAGTAAACATCGTAACCCATGGCACGTTTGTAACGTGCTAAAGTATCGCACGCAATGGTCGTGTATGAATTACCGATGTGCAACTTCCCCGAAGGATAGTAGATTGGCGTCGTAATATAATAAGTTGGTTTTGTTTCTGCCATGACGTAAATTCCCTTCAAACTAGTTTATGATTAACTCGTTAAGCATGTCTTTGATTAAAATCCATGAACAAATCACACGCGTCCAAACAACACGTCTTGGTCTAAAAGAACATGTTGCTGGGCCAATGTGTAGAATCTCTTATATTGTATCATATTTCCTGTGTTTATTAAGAAACACTAACAAAAGAGTTGCACGTATGGCTGTAATCTCGATTAAATAAAGCTTCAAGCTTTACGCGACCATCAGCATTCAACAAAATAGCGATAGCATTTTCGCTATCGCTATTTCTCAATTATCAGATTTCTGATAGCCACTATCTAGCACCACTAAAACAAGTCCAATTGATGTGGCCCTAAATCACCGAACGAGACGCCTAGCAACTCTTTGAGCGCCATCGCGTTATCGGCTGCGTCACCACCGGAATTGTTATTGAAGATGACGCAGACCTCGTCCGCTTGCTGTTGCAACTGCTCCACCGTCTGCTTGAATGTCATCAACTCTTGGTCATTATACCGATATAAGGTTCGTTGACTGCGCCAGTTAGCGCCCTTGGCTGACCAGCCTTGCTGGTTACGCCCGTGTAGCCGCAGGAGAGCCAACTTAGGATTGGTCACGACTGGTTCAAAAGTGACGCCATCATTCAAGGCGTGCGGTTCATCGACAATCACATGAATGACCCCTAGATCCTTCAAGAAACTAAAGACGGCATCCTTAACGCCTACTTCATACCAACTTTGATTACGAAATTCAACGGCAATCGGAACGCCAGGCAGCCATTCGACCATCCGTTGTAAATAATGGAAGTTGCGCGTCGAGCGTTCGAAAAATGGTGGAAATTGGAACAGCACCGCCTTTAATTGCTTATGCCGCGTTAACGGCTTCAACGTCGCTCGATATTCTCGATACGCCGTCTTCAGCGCCTCCATTGAAACCCCCTCATCATAAGTATCATGGAGGGTCATCACCTGGTTGGCCTTTAAAATAAATTGAAATTTATCTGGGACTGCTTTTTGCCACTTGGCTACCGTCGTTACCTTTGGAATGCCATAGAACGGCGTGTCGACTTCAACAACTGGCAGTACGCCTGAATATTCGGTTAAAGTTAACTTGTCGGTTCCGCCGAGTAAGCTCGGATGTTCCGTCCAAGTTGTTAAGCCAATTGTCATCATCAGACTTGTACCTCCTTAAAGAAGTCAACGGCATTTTGTTGCACCATCGTAAATGCAAATGGTAATTGCAGGGACTCTTCATTGATTGCTAGGACGTCAGCTTTCGGATTACGATAATCAATTAAACCTGCAAACGGATAAACCCGAAATGACGTTCCACAGATAACAACTAGATCAGCTTGTTGTAAATACTGGACCGCCCGTTCAATATTAGCGCTAGCCAACCCCTCATCATACAACACAACGTTTGGCCGTAAATAACCATGATCTGTTTGATGATAGGGTGATTGCAAGTAGTCATGCCAATCAACGTGTTGGCCACACTTTGTACAATATATTTGATACAGATTACCATGAAATTCAACCAGTTGCTCCGTCTGAGCGGCATTATATAAGTTATCAATATTTTGGGTAATCACGCTGGCGCGTCCCTGCTGGGTCAATGCTGCCATCTTCTGGTGAATAACATTTGGCCGCGCATCCGGATAATATAAATTAGCTTTTAAATATTGATAAAATTCCAACGGATGTTCAGCCAGAAACGCGTGACTCAAATAATATTCCGCATTATGGTGTTCAGTATACAGGCCGTTTTTTGACCGATAATCTGGAATTCCCGACGGTGTCGATACCCCCGCTCCCGTCATGAAAACAATGTGGTGTGCTTGTTGTAAAATTGTTTGTGCTTTCGTAATGTCACTCATCACGATATCCCCCCAATAGGTTTACCGTAACGTATAGGGCAGGTTCATCGCTTGGAATAACTCCTTGACCGTCTTATCGTACACTTCTTTGAAGAACGCATCACTTTTCTTCTGTGCTGGCGCAGGTAAAACGAACGCATTCTGACGATCACTCTTGTACAGCCCAATGTACGCCCGGGTATGTTTATTTTTATCTAATAAATCTGAATGGTACACGTCGAATAACTGCCGAACTTCTAGTCGTTCTTGCCGTTCACTGAGAACACTCTGCACCGTGACAAATTCCGTCCCATGCAAAACGGGCAAGTACCAAGCTGTCATTTGATCATCAAAGGCCTTGAATAATTTGACGACCGTTCGCCGCATAGCGAATGGTGTATCAACGGGCTTATGACTAATAACTGCGTATAACTGTTTAGCAGCTGGCCAAGCTTGCGGGTAGTTCGTCACAACTTGTGCTTCACGGTCACTTGGTACCTTGCCATTAAAGAAAACGAGTAAATCCGTCAATGTCAATAGTCGCAACGTCATCATGGCATCGGCCTTATCAGCCTGCTCCGGTTCAATCGTCGCCGCTACACCTTGCATGTATAAATCTTCAATTTGGTTATCAATCAAGTCATGTTCACGTTGCTTCCGCACAACCAGGACGTGGCTAACCATGTCATAAAGTTCCATCGCAATCGCCATTAATTGTTGATCTAATTGCTGATCACGCGTCGTCAAGTTAAACGTAATCTGCGGGAACCCTTGAAGTAACAACAATAGATGCAGCAATTCGTGTGACGCGGTGTAATTTGGCGCCGTAATATCACTAACTTGCACGGTTAAGTCACCATCATTCAAAGCTTGTTGTGCCTGATCATGACGGACATAGCCAGCCTTAGCCTCCCCAAAGTGAACACTAATATTGCCTGGATACAACGAGTTAGCAGTACTTAATAGATCAGTTACAGTTTGATTTAATTTAATTTCAGTCATCGGTCTCTTCCTTTATTTGTCGTAAGTCGGCAATTAATTGTTGCGTCGTTGCGAGATCTTGTTGTGGCGCTAGTTCTAACCGTTGCAACACGGTGGGGAGCTCAGCTGGCGTAGCCCCAGCCGCCATAGCGAGTGATTTCAGCTGCAAATGCATATGACCTTGCTGAATACCGGTCGTCACTAAGGCGCGTAATGCTGCTAAGTTCTGTGCCAACCCTACTGCCACGATAATTCGTTCCAAATCGCCCGCCGTTTGAATTCCCAGTAACCGCTGATTTAATTGGGCGAGTTCATTAATCTTAATGGAGCCCCCTACGATTCCCACCGGCATTGGTACTTCCAGCTCACCATGCAATGTCTGACCATTGGTGGTCCAAGTGCTCATCCCACGATACTGACCATCCTTGGCAGCATAGGCGTGGGCACCACTTTCCAAAGCTCGCCAATCGTTACCACTCGCAATCGCCACAGCGTCAATCCCGTTCATGATACCCTTGTTATGGGTTGTCGCCCGGTATGGATCCAGCTGGGCGACGGTACTAGCCGCAGCAATCTTTTGGGCAACAAGTTCACCCGAATAACGCCCAGCTTGAAGTAACCCAACTGGAATATCACAGATGGCTTTCACTAAACTAGCCGTCGCGTAATTCGATAAGATACTCATTAAAGCATTCTGCTTCGTCATCACACCGATCGACTTAGCTACGGCCTCCAACATACTATTGAGCATATTAGCACCCATAGCAGCTTGCACATCGACAAACAGATCAATTGATAAATAGCCTTGTCCAAGGATGCGTGTCCGTAAGCGCCGGGCCCCGCCGCCTCGTCTTTTCAAACTCGGATGAGCCGCATCGGCTACTTTTAATAATGTTTCAGTATGCTGTTCAATAATTTGAGCTGTTGCAGCCGGATCGCTCAAATGTTCTAACACAATTTGCCCAATCATCTCACGCTGATTAAGTACCGTTGTAAAACCACCCGCGCGCTTAACAATTTTGGCACCATTACTGGCGGCCGCAATCACGGACGGCTCCTCCGTGACCATCGGAACGATCCGATTGACACCATCCACGACAAAGTTAACAGCCAACCCCATCGGTAACGGATAATCTGTTAAGTAGTTTTCAATAATTTCATGATGTTGTGGTAAATAATATTGTTTGAATAACGCCTGTTCAGCGGGCGTTAAATGCGCCTGCTGCGTCACAATGGCGGTACGTTCTGCCCAATTTTTTTGATAAAAATGTCGAAAATCAGCTGTCATATTCTCATTCCTATTCTCTTAGTCGACTTACTGATTGAGGTGTTCGGAAATAATCCCTTCTCGGACGCCACTTTCAGAAAAGATAACGCGATCACTATCCAACATTTGTAATAACGTCACTAGCGGTAACATTCCACCAACAATAATGTCCGCACGATCATATTCCATTCCTGAGATTTCCTGGCGGCCTTTTTTCGACCGTGACAGTAAGTCCAAAAACGTGTGAAACACCGTCTCTGTCTTCAGACGATACCCGTGAATATCCTCAACTTTTAACTTTTGTTGCCGGCGCCGATTAATGCGGGCTAAGGTTCGGTTGGCACCACCCAATAGAATGATTGGAAAGTGCACTGCTTCTGATAGCCACCAGATATCTGCCAGTCGGTTACGTAGGAACATCTGCGCCCGAAATAGACTCGCAGACGGCACTAAGTCGTCGAGACCGAATTGTTCCGATAATGTCACCGCGCCAAATGGGATGCTGATTAGTTGCTGTTTACGCCCATTTTTGACCAAGATCAGTTCACAACTTGCGCCACCCGTGTCTAAGATTAGGCAATCATGGATGACCAATGAATTGGCAACCCCAAGATAATCGTAATAGGCCTCATCGTCACCAGATAAGACTCGTAAATCGAGACCCACTTCTTGCTTGACTTGATTGAGAAATTCAGTCTGATTTTGTGCCATCCGAACTGCGGCTGTGGTGATGCCAATAACATCCGTATTGGGCATTTTTTCATACAGTCGGCGAAAATTGAGCAACGCCTTGATTGTTCGCTCAATTGCGGCTGGCTGGAGTACGTGTGCCGTTCCCATGCCTTCCGACAAACGCGTATCTTCCTTAACGCGCTTGATCTCTTGAGCAGTGCCGTTAGCATGCAACCGACTAACCGCCATCCGCGCCGAATTGGACCCTAAATCCACAATCGCTAAGTTTCTCATAACACCACGCTCACTTTTCGTTTTTAAAATATTTAGTTAGGTTTATTCTAACATTTATGGTGTAACACTGTGACTTCTAGGGCCGGATTGCATACCAAAAAATATCAAAAAAGCCAAAATGAGCGACGCTAGTGTTTTGACTAGGACCGCTCATTTTGGGTTCATTAGACTAGCTAGTTGGCAGTAACGAATGCTTGTAACATGGTTTCCTTGATTGTAACATAACAACGTTACAATCATTCAAATTGGCTTAGCGACAGGCAAAAGATCAAAGCCTCCAGTGATTTGAATACAACTGCCATAACCCTTTAGACACAAAAACATCCCGATATTAACGCTCATTACCGCTGTCGGGATGTTTCTATCTAATAATATGGAAGTTTATTAACGTATTATCAACTTGTCTGTCGCTGGCCCTAGCTGTGACTGGTCAGCCGCATCTGGGCTTGATAAGCCGCTAAAATTTTGCGTACATCATCCGTTGACTTGGCATCCATCATCGTGTTACGCAGGTCAGTGGCGCCTAGTTCGGGACGCGCATAGATTTTAAAGAACCGTTTTAAGGACGGAAAACGTGGCACGTCATAACGGGTGGCAAAGTCATCGAACAAGTCGAGCTGCATGTTTAGTAAACCTAATAGTTCATGCAAATCATGCGATTGGGGCTGGGCTTCAAACGCAAACGGATTCGCGAACACCCCCCGACCAATCATGATACCATCCAATCCAGGATGGGCTTTGGCTAACGCCACCCCGGCCTGATAATCAGCCACGTCACCATTAATCTGGAGTAACGTTTCTGGGGCGATCGCATCCCGCATTTTAATCAAGTCATCGATAACTTCAAAGTGGGCGGGCACCTTGCTCATTTCCTGTTTGGTCCGCAAGTGCACGGTCAAGACTGCCACGTGTTGTGATAACAACGTTGCAATCCAGTCATGATATTCAGCAACTTTACTATAACCTAGGCGTGTCTTCGCACTAACAGCCAGTCCCGACGCCTTCGCAGCCGCAATCACGTCTTCGGCCCACTGCGGGTTACGAATCAAGTCACTACCACCATGATTTTTGATGACCGTCCCATCCGGGCAGCCCATATTGATATCAACTGCTTCAAAGCCCCGATCGCGAAGTTCAGCTGTAGCCGAAGCAAAGTCAGCCGCTTCGTTGCCCCACAGTTGAACGACCGGTTTTTGCGATTCAGCCGCTGCTACGTACAACCGGCCATGAACCGGAAACTTCGTATTCGGGTTCGTAATACTCTTAGCGTAGACGAATTCACTAAAAAACGTGTCCGGTGCAGCGGCATGGCTAATGACTTGCCGAAAAACAGTATTACTAACGGCTTCCATCGGGGCCATCGTAAAGAATGGGCGCCCGTCAGCCTTGGCTTGGGCCGCAATTTGCGACCAGAATGGTGTTGCTGTCACGTTCTCATACTCCCTTATCACTAGTTTAACTTTCGAATTGAATGCTTTTAATTCTAGCATTGATCCGTCTGCTTTGCAGGAATGGCGTTTGCTGGCTGATTAACAGCAAGTCTTACTCAAACCGGTGCTGGACGACTTCTTGATGGCGGAGTTCCCGTAGCAGCGCCTCAATAATGTAGAGGCATGGCACTTGGCTAGTTAAGTCATAATATTGATGAATACGCTCCTCAGTCGCCCGATACGTTAAAGCATATCGACTCATTCGGGCAATCGTACTTTCAAGATTACTCGTAATACTAATAATATTGACTTCAGGATTGTTCACAAAATCATTAAGCATTTCAACCAGCTCAGTCGTCTGACCAGAGACTGATACTGCCACCAAAACGTTATTACTAGTATTGCGTAATTGTGGTAATAGCGGATAGAAGGGATCTTTGACGACATAACTATTAAAGCCTAATGATGACGTTTGTCGTGAAGCATACTCGCCCAATGCCGCCGATGCTCCGATACCAACAAACACAATATTATCCGCATTAACCATCAACTGGGCTGCCAGCCGAATAATCTTAGTAATATCTGCAGGAAAGGCACTCGGCTGAACAAATTGAATCCCCGGATCATCCGGCTTTTGAATGGGAGTTTCACTGCGTAGTGATACTTTAAATTCTGGAAAACTGTCATACCCAATTTTACGAATAAAGCGCATAACTGACGAATTAGAAACATGCGCACCCCGTGCTAACTCACGAACTCGCATATACGGGATTTGCTCATCATGCTCCACAATAAATCGATAAATTGCTAAATCCACTCCTGACAACTTATCGATATCCTTATAGCCAAAGAATGCCACGGTTAGCCACCACCCTATCCAATAATCTATTCACTAGATTACCATAAATACGTAACCGCTTCTAAAAAACATCTAGCATTCAAGCTCTCCATTTTTTAAATTAAAATACGTGCTTGACTAGTTTAATAACCTAGTCAAGCACGCCTGATTCTTAACCACGCTTAATCAACTGATACACTGCCCCAATCATCCCAGCATCATTCCGCAATTTAGCTGGTACTACTGATGCCAAAGTCAAATGATTAATACTATTATGATTAGCCTGTAAGTCTGCAATCGTTGCATTCAAATCAGTCATAAAAGTCGTGTTCGCACTAATGCCACCACCAATTACGACTAATTCAGGATCAAACGCAACCATTAAATTAATGATACCCTTAGCCAAACTGTAATAGTAGCTATGAAAGATATGTTGTGCCAGTACTTCTCCCGCATCCGCCCGGTCAAAAATCTCGCGCGCGTCAGTAACCGGCTTCGCACTAAACTGATTATAACGTCGTATGAGGCCAATAACTGTTGCACCCCGGAAATTAAGGGTTCCCATTTCAGTATCAATCTCATCATCGTCAACAACCATCCAACCAAATTCGCCTGAACGCGCGTGTGCCCCCCGATAAATCTGATTATTGATAACCAGTGCCCCACCGACCCCGGTTCCAAGAACCAAGCTTAAATAATTAGGCACATTCTGAGCTACTCCAAGCCATTGCTCAGCAATAGCCGCCGCGTTAGCATCGTTTTCAATAATGACCGGTAACTGCGTCTGTGCATGTAACTCAGCTTGTAAGTTAATTCTTTCAAACACCGTGACCGCACCTGCCGTCGTCAAGAAGCCGTCACTTTGAACAACTCCCGGCATGCTAACTCCAATGCCAGCAACTGGTCCATCTGCTTGTAGTTCTTGAATCATCGCAACTAAATCAGCCATAATGTCTACCTTTACTGTGGCAGTCGGTCGTGTTACTTTACGACTAATATGTCCATGAGCATCAACTAGGCCGCACTTGATTGAAGTACCACCAATATCAATTCCAATATACATTGTCATTTAACAGTCCTCCTAAACGCCCAATGGCCAGCTATCAAAGCTGGCCATTGACAACTATTTCAAACATCATTAATTAAGCACTAGTCAATAATTAATGACCATCGTCATACCCAAATCGCACTACTCAATTTCAGCACCATTTGTCGCAATCACATGTTGAAACCAAGTAAATGAATCCTTTTTATAACGTTTTAGACTACCTGAACCATCATCGTTCTCATCAACATAGATAAACCCATAGCGTTTGGACATTTGACCAGTACTAGCCGCGACTAAATCAATGCACCCCCATGGCGTATACCCAATTAAATCAACCCCATCTTCCAGAACTGCCAGCTTAATTTGTCGTAAATGATCCGTTAAATAATCAATCCGATAATCGTCATGTATCTGGTTATCTGCCGTCTTCTTATCAATTGCGCCTAAACCGTTTTCCACGATGAACAGTGGCAAATGGTAACGATCCGTGAACCAATTCATAGCATAGCGTAACCCAACGGGATCAACTTGCCAGCCCCAATCACTAGCCTTAACATATGGATTTTTAACTAAATCATGTTCTTCATTATAGGCTAGCTTTCCTGTGTCCTTCACAGTAAACGACATGTAATAACTAAATCCAATATAATCTACCGTTCCAGCTTGCAAGATTTTCAAATCTTCTGCCGTAATATCCAAGTTAAAATGCTCTGACTTAAAACGGTTAAGCAACCATTGGGGGTAAGTGCCATTGCAATGAACATCGGCAAAATAAAACCGGGTTTGCATCGCTCGTTGCGCAAATAAGACGTCTGTTGGTGCTGATGTAAGTGGATAGATTGGGCACATCGCAATCATACAGCCAATTTGAAAATCTGGATTAATCTGATGGCCTAACTGTACCGCCGCGGCACTTGCCACCAGTTCATAGTGAGCCGCCTGATACATCCAGCGTTCACGGTTTTCTCCTGGTTGATGAATGATTCCAGAATCTGTTAACATGGCACCGTCTGATTCAAAATTAGTTTGATTGTTGATTTCATTAAAAGTCATCCAGTACGTTACTTTATCTCGATAACGTTCAAAACATACTTTTGCAAAATTCAAATAAAATTGGATCAGCTTGCGATTACGCCACCCACCGTATTGCTTAACTAAGTGATATGGCATTTCAAAATGTGCTAGCGTTACTACTGGTTGAATCCCATTTTTAAGGCATTCATCAAATAAATCATCATAAAATTGTAATCCGGCTTCATTCGGTTCGCTTTCATCACCATTGGGGAAGATCCGCGTCCAGGCAATCGATGTTCGAAAGCACTTAAACCCCATTTCAGCAAATAATTTAATATCTTCAGGATAACGATGATAAAAATCAATTGCCTGATGATTAGGATAATACTTGCCAGCAACTACTCCGTCCGTAATTTCGCGGGGGCGCTCATTCGTCCCTAACGTCATAATATCTGCCGTACTGAGACCCTTGCCACCCTCGTTATAACCACCTTCGAGCTGATGTGCGGCCACTGCGCCACCCCATAAAAATCCTTCTGGAAACGCTCGTCCTTTAATCGTCATGTTAAACTCCTTTTAAACTATGCTTTAACCGTTTCTGTCGTCGTATCCGTATCTTGTTTAGATTGCCTGTCTGCAGCCATCATCTTATTAGCAGCGAGTACAAATGGCATGTATGTCAAGACGGAAATTCCCAAACAAACAAAACCAATAATCAGGCCAAGCCAATTGCCACCAGTCCCTAAGAACGGCATCAGTGGTCCCGGTGTCGTCCATGTCAATCCAAAGGCTGGCGTCGGTATCCAGTTAAAAATAACCGTCACTGTGTAACCAACTAAGATATTGATCACTGGTGTTAGAACGAATGGAATCGCCATGATTGGGTTCAAAACAATTGGTAATCCAAACATTAGCGGTTCGTTAATATTGAAGAGACCAGGCACTAATGCTAATTTAGCAATTTCACGATAATCTTTACGCCGTGAAACAAGGAAGATAGCAATAATCAAGCCAAGGGTCATTCCACTACCACCCATATTGGCGAAGACATCATTCAATACACTCCAGGTTGCACGGTTGGGCACACCCCAAGCTGTACCATGAGCGTTAATAAACGTTTGGTTTTTCAAATCAGCTTCAGTAAAAATAATTGATCGTAACGCGTTCAACGTGTTTGGACCATGAATACCGACAAGCCACAAGAGATTTTGAACAATAGCAATAATGATAACGCCAAATAAGTTGACCCCAATGTGGGTTAATGGTGTTTGAATTGATTTATAAATAATATCATTGATTCCTTGTGGTGAAATTAGTGATAACCCATAGTTCAACATAGAAAACAACATAATCATAATAACGATAGGAATTAAGCCATTGAACGACCGTGCAACTGCCGGCGGAACCATCTCAGGCATCTTAATTTGCTTTTAATACGCGTTAGGCGTGGTAAAAATTCGCCAACTAAGCCACCCACGATCATCGCAACAAACAGCCCTTGTGCACCTAGGTAAGTCGTTGGTAAGTAGGTCACACCATCCTTAACGATTGATGGCGAGTATAAAATCATGAAGCAGGCAATCCCCGTCATCCCCACTAACATGTCATCGGCTTTAAAATACTTAGCTAAGTTCCGTGCCACCAGATACGCGATGAAAATCGATAAGATATTCATCGTTCCGTTAGTAACTGAGGTTAATAACTTTTGAGCATTTTCCAAGTGTGGAAAAAATTTAGGTAAAAATAGAATTTGAGCAATAAACCCCGTTTTGGAAAAGACTAAGTTATTAATTAAAATAACTAACGATGCAGCCATTGTAATTGGGAATGTGTACATAAAAGCATCACGGATTGCCGCGACATGTCGCTGTTCATTCAACTTGACTGCAAATGGTACAATGTGTTTTTCCATAAACACGTTAAAACCGTTCATCATAAGTTGTTCCTCCCTTTGATTTAACTTACAAAAGCTAGTATAAGTGAACTACATGCGTTTTAAAAGCGCTTACAATGCAGTTGCTCACTTGTTCCATCGTGATGGTATCACGACCACATCTGAAACGCTGTGTACCATATCTGTTCAAAAAAGTACTGTAAATCCACTTACGGATTTACAGCACTCTTCTAACGAAATCAATTTTTGAATCCAGCCTGCTTATTGATTATAACTAGCAGCCATCTGATTCATCATCTTCTTAAAGCGGCGTTTACGGAACCATCCTAAGAATAGCACGCCGAGCTTATTATTGGCATTCGTCTTCTTATCCTTGCCTAAAAAGGTTTCGGCATATTCTAAGACAGTTTGGTGACCATCAGTGTCCGGTGCGAATTGATAATCGACGCCGTAATGATCGCGGGGCGTTTCTAATTCATACGCATATCGAACACCGGGTTGCGCGTGGGTAATCTTCAAATTACCGGTCAGACCGTTGGACCACTGTTTGGCATACTCATAGCCTTGTAAGCTCTGCCGTGGCGCCGGCCGACCCGTTTGCTGCTGAATATCAGCCCGCGCGGAATCGATCAACTGTTGGTATAAATAATCCACAGGGGCGTTCAAAGTTAATTTAATCTGCATTCTGGTGGCTCCTTTCTATCTGACCCACTCGCCGATAAACGACGAAAAGTGCTGCGCTGACCGCTAAACCTAATCCGAGCGTCACCCATTGACCGGTCGTTCCGGCCAGGGGACTTAAGATAACGGCTAATAATCCAAGGTTCATCCCAATGAGTAAACACTGCTTTAAGCTTTTCATGACAATCTATTCTCCAATCGCTGCTGGTTTAATCTTGTTGGCAGCCTTAACGAATGGCACGTAAATCGCAAAGGCAACGGCGGCATTAAATAATTGTAAGACCACTGACCGCCAGTCCATTGTGGCAACTAAGGCGTTCATAATCGGTGGCATTGACCAAACGATATTGTTCGTAATCGGTGCAACCCACCCAGCTGATAAAGCAGCGTAGGCGATCGAAACAGTCACAACTGGTGCTAAAACGAACGGAATAAAGTAGATTGGGTCAAGTACAATTGGCATCCCGAACATCACGGGTTCGTTAATATTAAAGAATCCGGGACCAATCGCCAACTTAGCCACTGAACGTTGGTCGTCTCGTTTACTAAATACTAAAATCGCTACTAATAATAGTAAGGTCGAGCCGGCCCCACCAATCCATGCATATAAGTCAAAACAGTTCCGCGTCCAAACGTATGGCAAGGCTTTGCCGGCTTGGTAAGCGTTAACATTAGCAAGCTGAGCAGTTAACCAAATTCCATCCAAGATTGGGGCCAACACGTTGGAACCATGAATCCCGAAGAACCAGAAAACTTGAACTAACAGCGTCATTAAGAGGACGGCGCCATACCCTTGACTCATATTCAATAGTGGTTCTTGAATAATCTTCGCGATCCATTCAATCACCGTTGTGTTGAACTTACTGAAGATCCAGTTGATGATCCCAACGACATAAAAGGCAGCGGCGGCAGGGATAACCCCGGTGAAGGCGTTCGCAACTGCCGGTGGCACAGAATCTGGCATCTTAATTGTGATGTGTTTCTTCATTAAAGCGATGTAGACAGCACTCGCAATCGCCCCTAAAATCATGACTGTAAAGAACCCATACGAACCAAAGTAAGTGTTGAAGTTAAAGTAACCCCAGGCCGTTACTTGTTTGCCAGCAACCGCCATGCCAGAGTCCGTCAAAATCTTAGTAGCGCCCTTGCTCAACGTACTCGTCAGCGTGCCGGTAAAGTTTTGTGGCAAACTCATGATGAAAGTTCCAAGTGTCACGATCCCACCAGTAACTGGTTCAACTTTGTACTGGATGGCTAATTGATACCCGAATGTAAATGAGAAAATCAGGCCTAAGATGGCTAACGTCCCCGTCCAAACCATCGCGTTGATTCCAATCAACCATTGCATCGAATTAACAATGCCCATCCAACCGAACTTCGTTGGAATATCTCGAACTAAAGCGTTCAGAACCGTGGCGATCGACCCGGCCATCATTGCCGGCATAATTGCTATAAACGCGTCACGTAATGCGATCAACCACCGAACTGCACCAATCTTGGCCGCAACTGGCACTAAGTGTTTGTTAAGCCATTCGATAAATGAATTCATAATATATCCCTCACTCCTAATGTAGGTTTTCGCTAGTTAGTGGCCCAGCGCAAGCGTTGCGCCACCCCCGTACTAGTTTTGTAAATCAATATTTTCGGTATGGTAATAAAGTTCTAAATCCGGATAGACGAAGAACGTCTTAGAAAAGTTAAAGACCGTCCCATTAACCAAATAATTGATTGCTTCCAAGCACAACGTCTTGTCACCATCTGGGCAACCGATCAGTTCCGCCCGTTGCGCATCCACCCGGACTTGATGGACATAGTTTTCCGTAGTACTCCCCGTAATGCCGTATGCTTCACGCAAGAAAGCGAAGATCGAATGCTGCACGCTCTCACTCGATAAAAACGGCACGACCGCTCGCGGAAAATAAGATTCTTCCAAGTCATACAACACGTCATTCAAATAACGTAATCGCACGACTCGGTAGACCTCGTCACCAAGCGCAATGTTGCCCTGTTGTGCTAAGGCTTCATCCGCTGCTACTTTATCAAATGTCACGATTTTTGAAACTAACGGTCCACCATCAACCATAGCGGACTGATCAAAACCGATTGATAAGTTCAGCACTTTCTTCGTGTTCTGCGGTTGCTTGATAATGAAATTACCGCTCCCCTGCACACGCCGTAACAAACCGTGCCGGAAGACCACGTCAATTGCTTTACGAATTGTATTGCGGCTGGCGTTGTACTGAGCCATTAACACTTTTTCAGTCGGTAACTTGGTCGGATACTCATCCGCCATTATCGATTTAATGATTGCCTGCGCAATTGCCTGATACATGACTAAACCTCCTTTCTCGAAATTAGTAGGTGCTTGTAAAACTTGTGCCCACAAATTATATTATCACAGAATATATGAAAACGCTTTATTTTTCGTAATTTTATACCAATGAATTTATATCAAGGCTAACTCTAGTTATAGAAAGCGTTTTCAAAGCCTTTACCGCCAGTTTTCTCGCCAAAAACTTATTTTTGCAGCGCGTTTTTAGTGCTCCTTCATGTAAGAATCCAAACGAAATTAAATTAATTTTCAATTTAGTCTGTCTTTTTCTTACTTTTAGTCTGCATTTACACTGAGTCAACCCGATATTGGTCATAACGTGCTAATGGCGACTAAAAAAAGTGCAACCGACCGTCTTCTGACGATGAGTTGCACTTTCGATAACACAGTTTATTTAAAATAATTAATTCCAATGGCATCCTGCATCTCACGCCACGTTTGGTCAGCGACCACGTTTGCTTTCGCCGTCCCATCTTTCAAAATCTGTAAGACTTGGGCTGGATCAGCTTCATAAAGCGCGCGCCGTTCGCGGATTGGCCGCAACACGCCATCTAACACGTCCATCAGGTAGCGTTTAATCTTAACGTCACCCAAACCACCGTGTTGGTAAGCGGCCTTCAAATCTGCGACCTTGGCCTTATCATCATCGAAAATATCGAGGTACGTGAAGACCACGTTACCTTCGACCTTACCTGGATCTTCAATATGAACATGATCAGGATCGGTATACATCGACATGACTTTCTTCTTCAACGTGTCTGCATCATCGGAAAGGTAAATCGCATTTCCCAATGATTTACTCATCTTAGCATTCCCATCAAGCCCAGGAATCCGTCCCAAGCCCTTTGGTGGGAAGTAGCCTTCAGGTTCAACCAATGTGTCCGTTTGATAAGTCTTATTGAAGCTCCGCACGATTTCACGGGTCTGTTCGAGCATTGGTTCTTGATCATCACCAACGGGAACAGTCGTCGCCTTAAAGGCTGTGATGTCAGCGGCTTGGCTCACTGGGTAAACGAAGAAGCCAGCGGGAACACTTTCGCCAAAAGCTTTTTGCTTAATTTCAGTCTTCACAGTGGGGTTACGGTTCAAGCGTGCCACCGTTACTAAGTTCAGATATTGGTTCATCATATCAGTTAAAGCTGGAATCTGTGATTGCACCAGAATAGTCGACTTTTCGGGATCGATTCCCACAGCCAAGTAGTCCATCGCAACTTGTAATAAACTCTTGCGAATCTTTTCAGGATCGTGGGCGTTATCCGTCAATGCTTGATTATCTGCAATCATAATGTAGGACTCATAGTCCCCAGAGTCTTGTAAGGCCACCCGGTTACGTAATGAACCGACATAATGCCCGATATGCAGCTTACCAGTTGGGCGATCACCCGTTAAAATTACTTTTTTGGTCATTTTATTCATCCTTTCTTTGGCACTAAAAAAGCGCCCAATCAACTCATCTTAGTCAATTAGGACGCATCACCGTGGTACCACCTAAATTGCAGAACGCTTGGCTCTGCCACTCATTGACCGATAAGGGTGGGTTCCCGGTGTTCACCGAATCTCCAAAAAGCCATTTCATTAGCCCGCCCTAGCTCTCAGCACTTACTAGGTCTCTGTTATTGGACGCCTTACTGTTCTTTTCTTCAACGATTAATTAGTTCTAGTGTACTGGTTATACCTGACCGTGTCAAAATAAATTCTGGGCATCGTTCGCGCTAACTGGCCGCTACCATTTCAGCATAACGACTGCCATTTCCACGTTTAAGCCCATCGAAATTCAAGCGGGCGTTCCTTCAACGCCATTAAAATTCAGTTAAGTATTCCAATCCACAGTCCCTACTTACGCCTCAGTATAACTCCGGTCGCCGGTCTTCAAACACTGGCATCTGACCACGAACTTGGTCAACTTGTGCTAAGTCAAGCTCGGCCGTGATCAACTGGGCATGGGCGCCGCCAATCGCCACAATCTGGCCGAGCGGATCAATCACTAGCGACTGACCACCAAATTGATTATCAGGATCACTGCCGACACGGTTAACCGCAACCACGAATGCTTGATTTTCAATTGCACGTGCTTGCAGTAATAGCCGCCATTGCATCTGCCGTACTGTCGGCCACTCAGCACTGACAAAAATCACTTGGGGGCCACGGGCTGCTTGCTTGCGCAGCCACTCTGGGAAACGAATGTCGTAACAGATCGCCCCCATTGCAGCGGTCCCGTCGAGTTCAAAAACATTCTCGGTCTCACCAGCGGTAATATAACGGTCTTCCGCCATTAATCCAAAGCGATGGACTTTATCGTACCGACTCAGTAACTGTCCCTGACGATCGACGACTAACATCTCATTATAGTAATGCCCATCGCGAGCGACCGCGACTGAGCCACCGACAATATTGACATGAAACTGCCGGGCTAACTTGCTGAGTAATTGTAACGTTCGCTGGCCATCATCATCCGCCAAGACATTCAGGCGAGTTAACGCATAACCGGTATTCCACATCTCCGGTAAGACGATCACGTCTACAGTTTGCTCAGTTGCCCGCTGAATCGCTACTTCGATCTGCTCGTAATTGGCATCCGGGTCTCCAAACTGAATATTAAGTTGTGCTAATGCGACACGCATTCGTTCCACCTACTTTATTAGAATGATTAAAATTATATTAGAATAAATCCCATATGGTTGCAAGTTTCAACCTCACATCGTAAGGCTGCCGAACTTGACGAACGACCGAATACCACCTTTTTAACTTGCGCCTGGTAGTCGCTTGCCTTGATAACTCATAAATCGGTGAATTTGCAGGCGCTTTGATTGACATCATCCCTAAACCCGCCTAAAATTGTTCAAGCGATTTAGACGATTATCAGACGGGAGGCCCTCTACGTGGCAATATCAGATCAAGAACAACAACACGAACAACAGCGGGTTGATCGAGTCATTGAGCAAGTTAAAGAACGGGCACAACAGACCGACGACTTGCTGGCAAAGGCTCATCACGAAACCGATGTCATTCAAAAAAACTATGGTGATAATAATTCCGTCAACACGTTTGAAGTCGATGACCGGATTGAAACGAACGCGGAACTACAACAACAAAAGCAAATGGTTGAACGCGCCGTGGAATCCGAAGCCATCTTGAAACGGCAAGTCGGTGTCTTGAAAGATCTTAGCAACTCACCCTATTTTGGACGCATTGATATTCAAGATAGTCCCGACGAGGAAGCCGAGCGTTTATACATTGGCACCGCCTCATTTGTCGACGCTGAACAGAATTTCTTAGTGTACGACTGGCGCGCCCCGATTTCCTCAGTCTACTACAATGGTACTTTGGGTCAGGTCCAGTACCAAACGCCGGCCGGGCAACAGACGACCGAGCTGATCAAAAAACGCCAATTCCAGATTAATCATGGTCAGATCAAGAATATGTTCGACACGAATGAAACGGTCGGCGACGAAATCTTGCAGGCCGTCCTTGGGGAACAAAATGATGCCTACATGCAAAACATTGTGGCAACCATTCAAAAGGAACAGAACGATATTATTCGTGACACCACTAGTGACTTACTAGTTGTCCAAGGGGTTGCCGGTTCTGGAAAGACGTCCGCCATTTTACAACGGATCGCTTTTCTGCTCTACCACTCACGGGCCTCCCTAGAAGCGGACCAAATGGTATTATTCTCACCCAACCGCTTATTCAGTCACTATATCTCCGAAGTCTTGCCTAGTTTAGGGGAGCGCAATATGCGTCAAGTCACGTTGGCCGAATTTCTCAGTGCGCGTTTTCAAGGCCTAACCGTTGAAAGCCTCTTCGAACGTTACGAAAGCGACCGCCAGCACGAACAACTGACGCCGGCAATTCGTGATTTTCAAGAAAGCGCCGACTTTATGCGCCAAGTTGATCAGTATTGCCATCAGCTGCCAGCCGACCAATTACGCTTCACCAACATCGTCTTTAATGGCGAAATCTTCTTCGCTAAAGAGGTCATTACAAAGATTGCGGCGGCCTTACCAGCAGCGATGCAACCAGCTGACCGTTTCCTAGCAATCAAGAACACTTTGATTAAACGCTTAAAACACCGTATTGACGATGAAGCCCAGGCTGACTGGGTCAATGATATCATTGACCAATTGAGCGACGAGGCCTACCACGACTTATTAGGTTCCAAGCGCCGGGGTGATTTCCAATCGCTCGACGATGAAGTCTTCTATATTGGTAAGCAAATCGTGACCAAACGACTGCGGCAAGTCTACGATGCGATCTATAATGGTTACTTCTTAGACACCTATGAACAATATAACGATTTCTTAGCGCAAGTTGAGCGGCCCACAACCGTGACGCCTGACCAATGGCAACAACGAATTGCCGCTTACCAGGCCGCCGTTGAGTACCATCGGATTGCTCTGGTTGACTGCGCGCCACTATTGTTATTACGCGATGTCCTAACTGGCAGTGGTCAGAACCGACGGATGCAATATATCTTTGTCGATGAGATGCAAGACTATTCGCTGGCACAACTGTTATATATCAAGCACGCGTTCCCACTAGCTAAGTTCACACTGTTAGGTGACAGTGAACAGGCATTATTCAAGAGTATTGAGTTACCACAGCAATTACTAGAACGCCTCAAGGACGCTTTCAACGTTCGGCGAGCGAACTTGATTACGTTGAATAAGAGCTACCGTTCGACCGAACAGATTACGAACTTTGCTAAAGCGCTATTACCCGACGGCGACCAGATTCAAGCATTCACACGTAAAGGCGATTTACCTAAGGTCATGATTCGCTATGGCGAAGACGCCGCTCTCAGCAGCCTGCGTAGCGAAGTTGAACATCAGCTTAAGACAACTAACACCGTTGCCGTACTAACTAAAGATTTAGCAGAAAGCAAGCAGGTCTACCAATACCTGAAACGCTATACAGTAACAACTTTGATGGCCGATAGCGATCGTACCATGCCACAAGGCGTGATTGTCATGCCAATCTACCTTGCAAAGGGGCTAGAATTTGACGCGGTAGTCGCATACGATGTCTCCGCTACCAATTATTCCGATGCGGATTCAGTTGGCATCTTATATACGACTGCGTCACGAGCGATGCACCACTTGACGTTGCTCAGTATCGGCGATGTCTCCCCACTAATTGCCAAGTTGGATCCAACATTATTTACGATTGAACATCAGGTACGAGTATAACTGGAATTAAAAAACGACTGGAAGCAGCGGCGTTATTACGCTAGCTGCTTCCAGTCGTTTTTCGTTATCACAAAACTAATGCTGGGCCATTTTTAAACATGGCTATTTGTGCAAAATTTCATATAAGGAGCCTTAATATACTCTGTTTTATTATTATCTTTATGAACAGCTACAAATCCATTGCTATCCGGCAAGTCTATTTTAGTAACGTTTTCTTTACCTACTTTATATTCATAGATATTACTATCTAAAATTTTCGAACCATTAGAAAATTCAAAAGATATAATTTCATCCATACTTACCAAACTCCTTCTGATATCACATATCCATCAATTACAGTTTTCAGATCAAACTTTGTATTTTTATAGCAATTACTCCTAAAATCACCGTATTCACAATATTCTTACTACCTGTTACCTTGTTCATTTTAGCATGATCCAAAGTAACTATTTTAGCTAGGAAACAGCCAGAGTATCCCTAGATTTGCCAACATATGTGCCACGCTATTCACACGAATATCACGCTTAGATAATAAGTAGGTGGTCCCCAGCACCATGCCGAATAGCGTGTAATATGCTAATGGCACCAAGCTATTCCCGCTATGCAGATAACCAAAAAGAAGTCCGTTGATAACAACGGTAGCCACCTGGTACCCCCGGTCAAGATATTGGTCTGACAAGACGTAGCTAAAGAAAAAGCCCCTGAAACTCAGCTCCTCAGCGATTGGGCCAAAAATGACGGCATCGAGTGTCATCGCTACCGGATTTTTCCGCAACAGTAAATCTAATGCGCGTTCATTACCCGATTCAGTAATGTGCCATACCGCCGTCAGCTTATCATAGCCAAAAGCAAGTGCCACGATAACGACTGCGCCGATTACCATGAGTAGCAAGGCCCGTTTATTTAGCCGTGCTCGCCACGGTCGAAAATCAAATTGCCGTAATTCCGCAGTCGACTTGTAGATATTGTACAAGAAAATGATAATCACGGCATATAAACTGAAGCTAACTAACAGCGTAAACCAATTGGCCGTAATCAAGTAAATATACACGGGTAAGGAACTGATATTGACAATAATGACACTCAGCACACTCACAATTAGTAAATTACCGATAAAACGTAAATTCTTCTGTAGCATTTCACTCACTCCATCCAAACAACCGTAACTAGAACGTTCACTAACGGACTTTTAAATCAACCCGCTCAGATTACATTTTCACAATGCATTCAACCTTACCCCATTAAAATGATTCCCAGATTAGCGGTGACGTGCACGACACTGTTGACTCGAATATCCCGGCCAGATAATATGTAGGTTGCCGCGAGTACGAGACCCATAACCGTATAGTATAACAACTGCATCCAACTAAAACCGCCACGCAGTAAACCAAACAACACGCCGTTAACGATAACGGTAACTAGTTGATAGCGCGGCTGATCAAAACGTTCCGCCAGCGCATAACTGAAGAAATTGCCGCGAATAATTAATTCCTCGCAAATCGGTGCAAAAATACCCAGGGCCAACGCCATCAATATCGGTGAGCGCTGCGACAGTGCTTGCAAGTCAGCAACATTCTCCGCGACCGGATAAACAGCATCACTAACAAATTTAACTTGCACTGCTGCCAAGATCAGCATGACCACCATTGCCAGTACCGTAATCACTAATTGACGCACACTCGGCTTAGCAGTTATTTGCGTAATCTTAAAATGATTATTAGTAACTGATTCCAGATAAATTCGATAGAATAAATAAATTGCAAACAGGTAAACGACCAAGAAGATCGTCACCGTTATCCAGTTATACTTGAGTGTTAAAATATCGATGGGCGCCGTACTAAGCCCCATCACGATTGCTGCTAATAAACTGGCAAGTAGTAATCTACCAATAAATTTGACGTTTTGTTGCACCATGCTCCTTCACATCCATTCCCTGATAATTATCCCCAATTGTAACTAATCCACAACTTGATGTTTGACCGGATATCACTAACTAACAACTTATCCCCACATCATGTTAATAAGTGTGACCAGCCAGTTCACCAGTATATGACATCCCATCGCGGTACTCAGCTGTTTTGTTTTGAGTACTAACCATGAAAAACCACACCCTGTAATGAAAATGCCCAGTGTACTGGCTAACTGATAACCATGGCCGAGTGCGAACACTGCGTTTGTCAGCATAATCGCGCCTAATACTGGTAAGTATCGTCGCAGCGTATTTTGAACAATTCCACGGAAAAGTAATTCTTCAAGTACGGGGCTAACGATGTTTGTGCACACTAATGTTAATAACCCTAATGGACTGTGGATCAGCGCCATGATTTCAACATTTTGTGTTTCAGTTGGACTGACTAGCAGAGCACTTACCCCCATTTGAATCACCACGACCACCACTGCCACTAAAGCAGCCAGCCTCATCATTGACCAAGAGAAATGCCCTAACAGGACTGGCATCTCAAAATAATGGTGATAGCAACGTACTAGTACGACCGCAACACCAACGGTTAAAACGACTAATGCTAACCAATGATAGCCGATGTTGATTTGTTGCGGGCGCTCACCCCACCAATTCCAATAGCCATCCGCTAACACCGGTAATTGAATGAATATAAATAGCCCTAAACCCGCTAACGCATAACCAAATACCCTGATCAATCGAGCAACCATACCAAGCCTCCCAAGTTATCCCCTGTGGATAAACTAATTCTTATGTTTTAATTTTTTATCCACAACATTAACTAATGGCTGTCAACGCGAAAACTGCCAAATTAGTCCCCATGTGCACCAGAATATTCGTTCTAATATCGCGCTTAGCCAACAAATAAGTTGTCCCCAAGATGCTCCCCATTAACGTATAATAAATCCACGGCTCCCAATTTGCATCAACATGGACACTTGCAAATATTAAGCTATTAATAACAACCGCGATCATCTGATAATTGCGGTGATTATATTGGTCCGTTAACGCGTAGCTGAAAAAGATACCGCGAAAAATCAATTCCTCACAAATGGGGGAAAATATCACGACAGAAACAATCATGGGAAGCGGTGCTTCACCAAACATCCACACCAGCGACTGCGAATTGCTGGTCTCGGGAATATTTAATATTGCGCTCAATTTAATATCAACAATAATGAGCACGACCATTGCCAGCATCGCAACAATCACAGTTCCTAATTGTGCAATGTTCACCCGGGACTTCAACGTCGCGACTTGGTAATGCCTAACTCGTGCTGTATGCCGATAAAGCCAATATAGCCCCCAAACCTCCAAGGCATAGATTAAAAAACCAATCGTGATCATAATCCAATTATTCTTAATTAGGAAAAGATACGCCGGTGCCATACTAAAGCTCACCAACGCTAAGCTGATTAGACTGGCAATGACTAGGTTAATGATGAATTGTTTATTTGAGTGTGCCATTACTTACCTCTTTCATATGGATATATGTGCTTCCAGATAACTTTACTTTACCACAGCGATATTTAGTCAGTTAATACTGATGGTCAATCATCAATTATTATCCAGCACCTTATCTTTATAATAATCAAACCAAGTCACCTTGCCCGTAATAATCGCCGTTTGCCCAATCATCCCGTAGCGTAGTAACTGTGCCTGATCGGCTGTAATCGGAACGGCCGCTGTCACTTCATAAAAAGTCGCTTTACTCTCCTCGACTGGTGAGACCCCAATCTTTGTGACCACACCATCCAAAATAATTGGCTTCGGTACGTTCCGCGTGACTTTGAATCTAATGGCTTGCTTGACTTTAACGGAAGAAATATCCGCCGTCGAAATATATAGCTTAACGTTCACTCGCCGTTGTTGCTTGATTATCGGTAAAATTTTAGCGATTTCAGCTCCTGAACTAACGTACTTTGCACCACGGTAATTGTCTGCAACGTGTAGGACGCCGGCTTTGGTCGCCTTGATCGTGTAAGATTTTGTTTGTGTCGTTAAGCTATCAATATCTGCTTTCACGGTCCGTAACTCTTGCTCGGCTTTCATTCGTTTCTCAGCGACTTCGCTTAACTGATCATTCTTTAACATGGCTAATTTGGTACTGTTAGTCTCAACACTGTACTTCGTATCATCAAAGTCTTGTAATTCTTCTAACTGCACTTTAGCTGAGGACAACGAATCCTGAAGTGTATCTATCTGCTGTTGAATGTCTGCTAACGTTGCGGATTTAACTTCTTTTTTATCGTTTGCGTTGTTGGTATCCTTTGACTTAGCGTCATACTCAGCAAAAACATAAGCATACTTGGCACTATTAGCGTACTTGCCACCATTAGCCACCACATTGTATAAGGCCTGATAAGCATCCAGATTGGTCTTAGTATTTGATACCACTTGTTGCGCGGTCTTCGTTAGCGTGGCTTTCTTAGTGCTAGCAGCGCTCGATTTTGCCGCCAACATTTGATTCTCTGTTAAATAGATTTGACGCTGTTTTAAATAACTTTGCAATAGTTCTCGGTACCCAAATTCATCGGTCGTTGGAAAAACATCACTGTCAGTATTGATGCCATCTTTAAAATGATCCAAGGCTGTTACTTGGCGTTGCAATTGCCGTTTGCTAACATTATCTTCACGTAATTTATTGCGATTAAAAACGTTAGTATAAACCAATAGCTTTTGGCCCTTCTTCACTCGCGCACCTTCAACTAAATAATTCTTTTTGATGGCACTATTGACAGTCGCTTGAATCACCGGAACCGTTCCGGTCGGTTGAACAGTCCCGGTACCATTAATAACAATCTCGCGCTTAGCTACGAGTGAAAACAGAATCGTGCCAATTAACAATAGCGTCACTGGAATAATTAATAATGTTGAAAAATTTTGAAACCGAATCCCGTAAAACTCGCCACTTTCTAGCAGGTCTTTTCTCATTATTCAGTTCCCCCCCTCAGCTATTGATCAAGTCGTAATAGTAACCATGTTCATTCAACAATGCTACATGGGTCCCCTCTTCAGCGACCCGACCATCATGCAGAACGATGATATGATTCGTCCGCTTCGCAATCGACAACCGGTGGGCAATAAAAATAATCGTCTTGTCAGTCATTGCCACTAAATTATCGATTAATTGTTTTTCAGTAATTGCATCCAGTCCACTTGTCGACTCATCAAATATCAAGACTTGGGCTGGTGATAATAACGCTCTCGCAATCGTTAATCGTTGTCGCTGACCACCTGATAGTGTATTACCATTCTCATCTAGCTTAGTTTGGTATTGCATGGCCATTTTATTAATATCCGTATCAATTAACGCCAATTGGCAAGCCTTCGCAATATCTTTCTCAGTAATACCGCTGCGATTACCTAATCTTAAATTTTCTTCAATGGTCGCTGAAAAGATATATGGTTCCTGCGGGATGTAGTTAATATGGGTCCGCAATGTATGCTTATCGATGTTCTTAACGTTGAAGCCGTTCAATATGACATCACCACTATTCGGCTGATAAAAATCAATAAGTAACTTAACTAACGTGGACTTGCCAGAGCCGCTCATCCCCACAATTGCAACCTTATCATGTTGTCGAATCGTCAAATTAACATCATCCAAGACATTTTCACCGTAACCATAACGATAGCTGACCCCTTGTAACTTAATATCACCGTTTAATTGACTTTCATTATGAATTGGCCGTGACGCCTCAAATTCACTAGCGACCAAATACACTTCATTCAACCGGTTGTTAGCGACCTTAGCGCTTTGAAGTTTAGTCTGCAAATTAATAATATTCTGTAGTGGATTAACAAAATAGGCTAATAAAGCATTATATGTCATGAGCTCCCCAACTGATAACTGATTATGAATGACGAGATTGGCGCCCACCCACAGAACAACAACTTCTAAGACTAACTGTATAAACAGTTTTAATGCCTGTTGCAAAGTATCCGCTTTAAGATAGGCCAAACTCTTACGTAGATAATCAACAAATTCTGAATCAATTTTCTGATAACGTTCCGTCTCACCATTCAGCGCCTTAACAGTTTCAATCCCATGAAGATCCTCAATAATGGCTGAACTCAAAACAGCATTGCTTTCCATTTCCTTTTGATTCAATCGTTCAAAGGATTTATTAAAGGCTAAGATGACAACCGCGTAGATTGGCAACGAGAGTAACGTAATCCAAAAAAGTGTCATATTCTGGATTACCAAGATTGCCCCCATAATAATAACGATGCTGACATCTAAAAACAGCGAAACAATTGTGCTAGCTAACGCATCAATAATCTTACTGGCATCCGTAAACCGTGAAACAATTTCACCCGTCCGCCGGGTGGCAAAAAAACTCATTGGCAATTCAAAGACGTGCCGAATATAGCCTAAAATAATTTCAATCGAAAGTCGTTGGCCTAAAACCGCCAACAAAAAATTCTGGGCATAAGTAAAAATAGCTTGAAAAGTATAAAAAACAATTAGACCAATCGCCACCATCGCCAATGTACTGTGCATATTATTGGGAATATAAGTATCAATCACCGCTTGTAAGAAATAAGACCCACAGATACTAATAATCGTGATTAAAACTGCAGCAAGCACAATATTAATAACCAGTCGGCGCTGCTTTAATAAACTTGGAATAAATCCCCATAGTGAGCCCTTATCTTGCTTAACTGGCTTATATTCCGACTTCGGTGCAAAGAAAAGGGCAACTCCGGACCATTCGCTTTCAAACCGTTCCTTTGACATACTGATAACCGCAACTGTTGGGTCCGGATCAGCAATCACGACATGCGTTTTTGAGGTTTTTACAACAACATAAAAATGCTGTAGATCCCCATTTTTGGTAACATGCACAATAAATGGCAATGGTACATCTTGGACCTCGAAAAGACTCATATCTGCTTGAATTGCTTTGGTTTCAAAACCTAACTTTTCGGCCGTTTTTACTAATCCTAATGCCGTAGTCCCTTCCAAACTCGTCTTAGCAATATTTCTTAGATAGGCCAATGATGTTGTCGAACCATAATTTTTCAAAATCATTGCTAAAGCTGCGACCCCACAGTCCATCTCGTCAACTTGCGCAACATAGTTTCTCCAATGCATACTTGTACTCCCCTCACCAATCATTAAGTATCAGTATTAGTTTATTATGGGCTAACAAATGTTATCGTATGCCAACTATCTATTAACGTACATAATCTTACGATAAATGTCCTCATCAGCCTTAACGGTTAAACATCAACTAGCTAACATTGGTATTTGACGTTAAGAGAACGTTTTTTTACTTTTATCATTTTTTCAACAATCTGGTAAAAAAATAAATTAAACTAAATTTGTTCCAAATAACATCATACAAGGGGGATTATTTATGCTACAGTTTGAGAAGTTACAATATTCCAGGTTGCCGCAAAAAAAGCTTGCCAAAATATCTGGTGGTTTTAATCGGGGCGGTTATAACTTTGGTAAAAGTGTTCGACATGTTGTTGATGCAATTGGTTCAGTTGCAGGCATTCGTGGTATTTTGAAAAGTATTCGTTAATTTTCTTGGGGGAGATCAACAATTATGAAAAAATTTCTAGTTTTGCGTGGCCGTGAATTAAACGCTATTTCAGGTGGCGTTTTCCATGCCTATAGCGCGCGTGGCGTTCGGAACAATTATAAAAGTGCTGTTGGGCCTGCCGATTGGGTCATTAGCGCTGTCCGAGGATTCATCCACGGATAGTTCAAGCCATCAAGTTTACTATAAGAAAGCACTCGATTTATGACTGGGCCTGCAGTGCTCAGCCTTTTTAGTTTATATGGGGGAATTTTAACTATGCCATTAATAAAAGTAATAATCACAGCCATTTACTACCTAATAGTGCTCTTTTTAATGAATCCTTTGACTGATATTATGGGAATAAAAGACGGACCCTTTCAATTCATATTAACTGAATCTATTATATTAATCGCGGTAATCATTCTGAATAGGCGATATGTTAAGCAACCTATCCACTGGCTACCCGTTAACATCATGTCAATATTAAGGAAGAATAGTCTGCCTTTGAGCCTAGCAATAATATTTCTACTTATTTTCTTTCGAAACCACATGTATCAATTTTTAATCTCATTATTACTTTCGTTGATTGTAGCGATAACTGAAGAATACGCTTTTCGTGGCATGATATTCAGAACGCTTTTAGCACTAAACCTTAAAAAATTTGCCACATTGCAGGCCACCATCGCTTCGATGCTGACTGCTTCGCTTATTTTTGCGGCTATGCATTTGGTCAACCTTTTATCACAGCCCGTATGGTCAGTATTTTGTCAAGTTCTCTATGTTATTGGGTTAGGTATTTTACTTGCAGCAATCTATTTAAAAACCGGAAGCTTACTGGCTGCCATTAGTGTCCATTGGTTGATAGATTTTTCTAGTTTCTATTCTCAAGGTATTGACCCAACTCAATCACCCATTAACGGGCCAATGGAAGCTCTTCTAAAGGGGCTCTTTCTAAACATTTTATTCATTGGCATTGCTACGTTTATCCTATCCTCTAAGCATTGGAAGTTATTGAGTATCCTAAATATTGAAGATAAAATAGACGAGTAATCATCCATTCTGAATTCCTATAAATTATTGTTTGCAGCACTACAATTTCAATTATCTCTGAAGTTTTGGGTTACGCTAAGAGCTAGTCATATTGATAACTAAATTTCACGTCTTAACGCCATGCTAATATACTTTACGATCGAGTACTGTGCTTACTTTTTAGTCATTTTAATACTCATAAGATCACTATTAGAGCCCTACTCCAACTATCTTCAGCGCCGTATTATATAATCAGTTTTCATATTCATAACAAAAGAGCTCTGTCAAATAACACTGACAGAAGCTCTAAATAATATTAAAAAACTAGTTGTCTCTCAACAATTTATTCAATTCCCGCGACTTTCTAAACGAGGCCTTACACTTAATTTCACCATCGAGCAATAACTCTTTTTCTTTATAGTCAAAACTTCGCAAATGATCTAAATTAACCAACGAACTCTTATCGCATCGGAAAAATTGCGGATACTTTTCTTCGAGCGCATTTAAGTTTCCTGGGAACTCAGCAACCTTATTAATAGCATGGAGCTGTACGCTGCCCGGTCGCAATTTCGATGTACTCAACAAAACCACATCATCTAATGCAAGTGAAAAATATCGCGTCCCCAACTTATAGTTAAAAACATCCTTACGTTGATTATTAGTCAATTTTAATTCATTCTGTACTACATTGATGTCTTTGATAATTCTTTGCGTAATTAGATCAGCAGACTGATCTTTCAAAATATAATCCAACGGTGCAATCCGCCGTTCCAGAGTAACAAACGATAGCTCATCGTGTGTTGTAATGAAAACTATTTTAGCCAATGGTATCGTTGCCCGAATTCGACTGGCTAATTCCAGTCCAGCTTGTTTGTCCTCACCAATTTCCATATCTAAAAAGAAAAGGCCATCTTGTTGTTGATTCAAATCTGCTAGAATTATTTTTTGATCATCCGTTGCAACTCTAAGCGCCATTGCAAACTCATTAATCATAATCGTATTATTGATGGTCTTACGATAATTATCTCTTTGCGCAGCATTATCCTCGTATAAATAAATTGGAAACAATCATTCTTCCTCCAAAATTGTCACAAATACAATTGTTTGCTTGCTTTTACCATGAAAAACAGTCTATCTAGAAACAAGATACTACGATTCATTTCCCTGGCTATAAAAAGATAAGTTTCCTATTTCTTTTTCAATATTTTGTTAAGCTCCCGAGACTTTCTATATGAAACACTGCACTTAATGTTGTCTATCATGGTAAGCTCTTTTTTTTGATAATCATAACTATCAATATAATCTACATTTACCAATGCACTTTTATCACACCTAAAAAATTGTGAGTATTTATTCTCAAAACTATTTAAATTGCCTGGGAAATCTGCCACTTTATTTTTGGCAGTCAGCCTAATACTACCCGGTCGTTCTTTATTAGTGCTCAGCATGATAACGTCATTAATAGGAACTGAAAAGAAACGCGTTCCGATTTTATAACCTAAAATATCCTTATGTTGCACAGTTTCTGTCTTGAGAATAGTTTGAGTTGCATCAATATCCTTAACTATCTTTTGCTTAATATCATCAAGGCCTTGTTCTTTCAAAATATAATCTAACGGTGCGATACGCCGCTCCAGTGTCAAAAAAGATAACTCTTCATGTGTTGTAATAAATACAATTTGTGCAAAAGGTAACTGCTGCCGAATTTCATCTGCTAAATTCAACCCGGCCTGAGTTTGTTCCCCAATTTCCATATCCAAGAAGAACAGCCCTTCTTTAGAATTCACAATATTATTCATTAACTCTTGTAAATCTCCTGTCGCCACTACTAACTGCATATCATATTCTTTAATCATGATTATATTCTTTATAATACTTATATACTCTACTCTTTGGGCCTCGTCATCTTCTAATAAATAAATTGGAAACACTTATTTATCCTCCGTAACAATTAACGTCATTGTGACATAATCTTTCTTGGTTTCAACATCCATATAAAAACCCTTCTGATGTTCAACAAGATCCCGTACATTAGTCAGACCCAAGCCACGATTACTACCCTTGGTTGAATAACCAGTTTCAAAAATCTGATGCTGATTAAAATCTGAATCGACAGGATTACTAATGGCAATTTCAGCGGTGTTATCAATTTCATTAAAAGCGACTGTCACTATTTTATCAGTCATTTTTTGGGCTTGCTCAATGGCATTATCCAACAAATTACCAACAATGCGTACAGCCACTGTAACACCATAACTGAGAATAAAGTCAGTGTTAGCTATTTCAATCGTCAACTTAACCCCACACTGTTTCGCATAAAAAAACTTCTGTACAACTAATCCGCGCAATATCTCATTCTTCAAATGCTGAACACTTGCAATGCTACCGTCATTTAGGCTTGCTCTGAATTCTCCGCTCTGGGTATAGTCGGTCAAATAATCCTTAATTTCACTTATATTATCTTGAGTATTTAAACTAGCAATTAGGTTCTTATAATCATGCTTAAATTTTCTTAATTCTAGATATTGATGCTCAACACTCTTAAGATAATCATTTAATTGCTTATTCTGCAATTTTTCAGCTGCTATCTTTTTTTGCCAAGTATATACTCTAATCGTTTCTAATGTTTGCCAACTAATAAGCCCAAGCATCAAAACAAATGTCAACAGTAAAGTTAGTTGAATTGTAGCTGTTACACCTTGAAAGTTGCTAATAAATAACAACATTTCTATTGATCCAAAGAAAGCTAACAATATAATGAATAGATGCCTATTTATTCTTTCGTCATCACTTATATCAAACGAGCCTGTGTATCGTCTCACCATTTTGTACACAAGATTGAACACCAAAAATCCGATAATATACATCACAATAATTTCAATACCAATGAATAAATCACCATACTCCGACAAGCCAGAAATTTTATCGGCATCTAAGTAGATATACAGAAATCCTCTACTTAAATAAGAAGCCAAAGCTAAAATTACTATCTGACTAGAAATCAGCATTAAGAATACATTTAGATGATAATAATTTATTTTTGGTTGGCACTTTTCCTTAATAATTGCCCCCAAAACCAAAATTAGCGATGTAGTGTCATCCAAAATAGCTCCTACTAAGGACAGCACTAGTAATAAAATCAACGAATAAATGATACTTTTAATACTCGTATTGTGGAAGATGAAGTTATATACCAAGGTAATGCCAAGATAAATAAAAAACGATTGAATAACGCTATCGAAGATACTAATTTCAATCAAGCTACTACCTCTAAAGTATTGTTTATTCGATCATTATCTAACTATTCTAAAATAATGATTGTTAGTTTACTTTATCAGCAAAATATCATTTTATAGTCTTCTTTTCAAGTGTTGTGACTTTTTAAAAATTGTCCCACCTTACGCCATCTATACGAAATATAACTTGAAAAACAGTTATTCAATAAATCAATTACCATCCCCATTTTTTAAACAGTTTCTTTACCTGTTTAATTGCAGTTGCCCCCATCTGCAAAGAATACGCACTACTCTTTCCACCTACTATTTTTTGCATTTCCTTATTACTAAGTTGCTTCATACCTTTAATTTGAATTTTCATAATAATCACCTCGCTTTTAGGATAAGGTGTTTTTGAGGTACGCTGGGATTATTTCTATTAACGTGCATTTTTTGAATTTAAACGTGAATCAACATAAAATTTCCACTATGATATCAATCAATATTTGATGAATGTCAAAGCCACTATTTTGAATAGCTCTTGATTACTTTGAACATACTTAGAGGATAAAATAACATTAACTTAAGCGCAGCGCTAAAGAATTCAAGATAAACTCCCATTAGTACTGCACTTAGATTAATGTTATTTTTCGTGAACAAGTTCAAATCATTTCCTCTAAGTAAATTTAAATAATGCCAAAAATACCGTTAATAATATTTATTTTCTCTTACTTGTAAAGGCTCTCAAAAATAAATAGATTGCAATTAATATCATTATCCACGGACTAACCGCGGTGTTGTACTTTAATAAAACATCTCCTACAAGACCAATCACAGCTAACATCCCTAGCCAAAAAGAATATGTTTTATAAAAATCGCGGTTCAGTTTCATATTGTTGGATTTCATTTTAGATCACTCCATTCTTAACAGCATAAATTCTCAATTTCATCATTAACTTAGTTTTATACGAAAAATGATTAGAGCTTGTAAATCAAAATACAATCAACTTAACAATTTATATTTATGAGTGCCTATAACAAACGTCAAATTCCGACAAAAAAAATTTATTATCTCTAGGCACAGGGTTAGCACAATTTTGATTTTCAAAGCAACAATTAACAAAACACATTAAAAAATCAAATTAGGGAAATGCAATTTCTCAATCACATCCCCCTAGCAGATTTATAAATCATTGAAAATAATCACGTCACATAATTAAGTAATAATTACTTTTTGTTGTAATGATTCATACCTTTCTTAAAGCCTTTCCAGATATCACTGGATTCGCCTATAAACCAACTCAAAATTCCTCCACCTTTACCACCACCGATTACAGTTGCCAATGTTTTATCGTTAATTACTTCAAATTTATTATTTGTCATAGTTTATCTCCCCTTAAAATAGTTTAATTGTTAATGGTTGAAGAGTGCATATGTCCCTTGGTGACTGTCTTACCATAATAATGGGTTGCACTTGCTAAAAAGCGCCCAAGATAGTATCCTACAAAAGATCCACCAGTGATTGCAGTCAGTTCATTTTCTTTTAGTTCTTTGAATTTTTTCATAATATAGCCCTCCATATTTTTATTCATAAATTGCATATCTACGCTAGGTAAGACGTATTCGACTTTTTAAATATAGACAATCTAATTTCATACTAATGCTCTAACTTGTACTTCCTATTGACGCCCATAGGAAACACCCAGTTAGTCATGTGCTAATCACCTTCCCAAATCATTTTAGTTTCCTAACATTCCAGAATTTCTATTCGCTCCCCACGCTTACAAATATACTACCTATTGGTAATTCCAGTGAATATTATCCTAAACGTATCTTTTTAAGAGATAACCGCACGTAACCCTTATCGAATCACACAAAATAGTTTCAGGACGCAGATAAATCCTGTGAAATAAAATCAGCTTTTCAAAATTTAATCTCCTGTAGCAACTCACTTGATTAATTACTACCTCAACAACCATGAAAAAGCGCCGTGGTCGCTAAACCACGGCGTCCAAGTGACAATTAACATCCGTCCAATTTATGTAATTAATTATCTTCTATGATCGGATACTTTGCGGTTATCTGACTGGCGTAATGAATGGTGTTCTTTAAAATAAACGATAAAATCATCATCACCACGAGGGATTATATTCCGACAACGACTAAGTAATTACTATTGCAACTGAATCCATTCAGCTTCGTCCCCACAACTTAGTTAGCACACTGAGCACCATCATGACCACAATAAATGGCAGCCCTTGTCAACTCCCATTTGAACGTCATGTTTTAGCCTGTACTGCCGAAAAATAATGGCCTAGAATTGTCAAGCAAAAATAGCACTAAAAAATTCAAGACAAACTCCAACTAATTCTGTACCTAGATTAATGTTGTTTTTATCAATGTTGTTTTTAGTGAATACATGAACAGTTAGTCTGAAAGGAATTATCGCTACTATAATTTTTTGGTTTTCAAAAAAGGGGTAATAAATGACAAATTTACAATTGAAGTACAACAAACAATTAATAAAAAGAACCACAGTCTGAGTCCATATCATCTTCTCACCTTAAATAATCGTCCACGAAAAACTTTGGAACGGAGTCGCCAGATATTCAATCTAAAAGTTACGTTAAGTCGAGTGAATAGTACGATAATAAATTTAAAAATGATTTTTTTAGAATTGTAGTGTATCTTAATAAATGTACTAAAAACATAGCTCATAGAACCATTTTAATTGCCGCAGTAAATGGCGCGGTATGGCTATGGATAAAACACTTAAGAATTTGGATACAGTAGACGCATTTGCATCTATTTCCAATAATAAATTGAATGGCGTTGTTGGAAGGCTCTTGGAAAAATTTCTGGTCTAGTTTCAAATTTTATGCTGGCGAAGCTGGCAGAGTCGTAAGAATGTCGTTGAATACGTGTTTGAATCGGTCGGTCGCACGCACGCACTATAACTGATGTCTCGGGGGATTATAATAGATGATAGAAATTGATTTCAAAAGAAAATATTACCCGCTAGTGTTAGTGCTCTTTGTGGCTGGTTATATAGGTGCGATCTTTCTTAATATTTATTTTGATTGGTTAGCAATGCTTACAGCTGGAATAATTAGTTTAGTAATGCTATATGGTTTTTCTAACTTAAAACTATTTTTTCAACCGTTACCCTCGCCAAAGTGGCGTATAGTGGTGAAGTATGTGCTTTTACTGTTTGTTCTGGAAGTCACTGCGATTGTGGTTATAGCTATTATTAATTCGCATGCTTTATTGTCATTTCACAATACAACATTGACAACTAGTTCAACTGGGCGAGATTATCCTTTAATTGAAAGAGTATGGATAGCCTTCACGCTACTAGTATCACTAGTTGGTGAGGAAGTCGGAATGGCCTCTATTTCACTTCCGTTGATTCGCTTATTATCACAAACCAAGCTCAAAAAATTTACGTGGCCGATTATCAATGTATTGGGGTGCATCGTATTTGTGTGTTTGCACCTTCCACATTATCATTTCAACTGGATTTATCCCTTAATCGTCGGTATTACGCGTTATCCAATAACTGCTTCATGGCGATCTGCCAATACTTTACGGAGCGGCATCTATGTCCATTGGATCTCAGACGCTGTTTTAATTATTGGTACATTAATTTAAATATAAAAGGTAAGGCACACGTTAATGCTCAATAAAACAATAAACATCATTAAGAAATACCCAGTGAGAAGCTTGCTGGTAGCGCTTGTTGTCGTTTTCGCAATCTATGTAATTAGTGATCCTTCAATCATTAGCTCATTTAATCAAGGGCTTAGTGATGGGGCTGCTGGGCGATAGCGGATTATAAATGATTATTCAAAGCTAGAAAGTAAAAATACGCGTGAATTTGTATGTTTTTCTGACAAACTGACAAATGAGATAATATGATTTTTCGATTTTTGCTTAAACGGCTCCACTGTGGCAATTACCACGGTGGAGCCGTTTTTCATAGTAATATCAAGAACCAGTAAATAATGAAGTAGCGCACTCTCGTAATACCGATTAGCGCGATAGATAGCGTTCTCAGTGCAATTATCGTCATTACGTGAGGTCATGCCGGCACCGACCAAATAATTACTATGACGATTGAACTCGTTTAGCTTCGAGTCCAGTCCACAACCCCACAACTTAGTTAACACACCTCATAGCAACGATTGCCAGCCCTCATTGAACATTATATTTACACCTACACCAACGAGGAATAATGCCCAGAATTGTCAAATGAAGTGCAGCACTAAAGAATTGAAGATAAACTCTCATTAGTGCTGCACTTAGGTTCATGTTATTTTTTATCGATGTTATTTTTAGCGAATGAATGAGTAGTTGGACTAAAAGAAATTACAGCTACTATAATTCCCAAATTTCCCAAAATGTTTTCTTCTAATAAATATGCAAGACAGAAAAATAAAAATGCTATATAGTACCATTTGTCATAGCTTTTAGGATATTTGGGCCTGGGCCTAGGTATGGCTAGCAATGCAAAGGCATATGCTAGCCATATCATGTCTTTATCTACCCGAAACATTAAAAGCACAAACAAAAGAGAAATTAAAAGGGCACAGCCTTTGAATAAGGTATTCTTCTTCAGGTTAATCACCCACCTTAACAACTTAATTTGACCACGGAAAAGGCTAATAGCTGATCATAACAACCATAAACTTTTTGTGTTTCCTGCCTCCATTCAAGATTTGATATGAATGAGACCCTCTAATTTAAAAAGAGCACTGATTCAATCAAATTATTTTTGAAAAACTCCTCCAAAAAACAGCACGTGGTATAACCTACCTCATTCGGATTTATATAAACCTATCTCCGGTTCAATATAATTGTGATGCCCCATAGTTAAATTAATTTCATTCAAAAGCTCTTTAGCATGATCATAATATTCTGCTTTAGTTAATAGTTTCAGCATAATATCTGGTATTAAATCGATCGCATTATATACTAGCCACTGATCATTATCCCGTCTAGCTTCTCGCAGCTTATTCGAATCCTCTTTGAGCTCGTCCAACATTTTCAGACAGGCCATTTCAATATTATTTAATTTATTTGCATTTTTCAAATACAAAAAATACGGATTGCTTGGATACATTTCAAACGCAGCTTCAGACACAGTAATTGCTTTGTTTACCTGGTACTCTTTCATCAAAAGCTTTATATAGTTAATTAACAGCATCTCATTAAAGGGTGATTTAAGCTTATTCTTTAAAATCATATCAGCAAAAACTATTATATGTTTTTTATACCACTCTTGATCACACTCCAATACCTGGTCTGGTGTTATTATCGCGTACCATTGAACATTATCCTGTTCAATTTCTATATTCTTTTTAAGTAACCGATAATAACGTTCTTTTTTTTGAAACTTTTTTACTTCTGCTTCTAAAGAACCATGATTAATAATTCTGAGTTGTGCCCTAATGCTTTTCAAGCTTTTAGTTGATCTCACTTCTTCGTGAACAAAGCCAAAAAAAGTTACAGTCTTTGTCTTCTTATATAAACGTGTGGGCCAATTAATATCTTGTTCCTTATCGAAATTTTGCTTAAACTTTATTGCAATATCTTTTTTTTCTGCAATATAAAAAGAAAGCATTGCTAGATCAAACTTCAATTGTCTTCTAGTTAAATATTGGGCTTTCTGAAGTTCTTCATCAGAATCAATTAATAAAACCCAGCCATCCGGTACATTATCATTCACATAGTTTCGCATATAGGCATAATTTTCATGCCACTGTATTTGTGTCAACACAATAGAACTATTATGGAAAGAACTGACCACATCCATAGTTTGATCTGTTGAACCTGTATCAAATATAAATATCTTATCGCAAAATGGTTGAATACTATTGATGGCAGTGGCTATTCTTTGTTCTTGATTTTTCACTAAAATTGCACCATTTACTTTAATTTGCAAGTAAATCGACAAAATCACTTGCCTTATTTTAGCATTAGCCAAATCTCGCTTTATACGTTCCTCTGAAATCCCTAAATCCATCAAATTAAAGACATTAACAAAATTGTTAAATCTGTAATCAGTAAATAACGTTTTATCATCCATTTTATTCCCTCAATTTTTAAATGTATATAAAAGCGAGTTTATACCTAACACTGATATAAACTCACTTAATATCACATTTTTAACTTACCAACCCAACTTACCAGTAACATCATTAAATTCAGACCCGAAAGCAGTTACAAGCTTTGCCCAACCCGGAACTTTTCTTTTCTTACCACCCTTTGTTTTTACCAAATCTTCTGTCTCTAAAGAAGTAAAAATCGCATCAATATTTTTAAAGTCTTTCATATTAGCGCCTCCTGCAATAATTAATAACAACTTATCCATTTCAAAACCATGGTGAATCTACTGCATTTTGTAACGTAAACGGTCCAAATTGAGTTTCTATTTTAAAATCCTTTAACTCTAATTTAGTTAATCTTCTAAAATTAGTTATAAATGTCTCCAAATCATTATTTGGATCATCACTAGTCGTTATTGTAACAACATAATGCCGCTTTAATGGATTGATCCAAAGTCCCAGACCGCTTAATTTACTTAAATCTAAAGCTGGTACCGATGGTTCAATCTGTATCTTATATTGACGTCTATACAAAACATTCGTTAACCCCATCCCCAACACCTCTCGTATTATATGAACTATTCAAAGTAATCTCTAAGAAAAAATTCAATTGTTTTAATATCTCTCATTACGTCGTCACAGAAATCAGTACTGACTTTTTTATTTCAGTCATCCCTTCAATAAACACCACTAAATCACAAGCTATCTTTACGCACATTGCAGAAAGCGCTTGCGTTTAAAAAAATTAATATTCTTATTTACTTTACCTTCAATATACCGCCTAACAAGCCAGTTGAACAATATTTTTATAAACGTTACATTTTTCAGTTTTATCGTAAGATGATTATCAAATTTACAAAAGAATCAGTTTTACTGATAGTTGCTATAAAAATTATTTACTACAATAATCCAATACGCCAATCGACTCCACAAATTATCCCGCCCAACTGAAAATCAAACAAGAAATCTAGCCCAACTTCCCAAATAACACTTCACGCGTCCCCCTAAAAAAACGCCGTAGTCCCAAACTACGGCGTCCAAGCGGTTCTTAACTTCCGCCCAATCTATGTGGTTAATGTTCTTCTATGATGCTATGTGTTGCGGTCACCTGACCGGCGCGATGAATGGCGTTCTTTAAGACGAACGGTGCAATCATCGTCACCACAATGATGACCAAAATAATATCCGAATAGTAATCGTTTGATAGTAAGTGCGCTGAAAACCCAATTTGTGCCGTTATCAATGCCATTTCACCACGCGAAATCATGCCGGCACCGACTAAGTAATTACTATGGTGACTGAACCCATTTAACTTCGCGCCCAGTCCACACCCCCACAACTTAGTTAACACACCGAGTACCGTCATGACCACGATGAACGGTAGCGATTGCCAGACCCCTTTGAACGTCATATTTAAACCCACACTGACGAAGAATAATGGAATAAACGTCGTGTAGCCCACTGGTTCAATACTAACGTCCACCACGTGTTGGTAATCAGTTTGTGCAATTGCAACTCCGGCGAAGAAAGCACCTATAGCACCACTCAAGCCCACTAGTTCTGCCAACCATGCCAACGCTAAACAAATAATAATCGCCATAATAGTTGGGCTGGCAGCCATCAACAGATGATCACTCAAGCGCATCAGATACGGGGCAACCCACTTAATCACGATGAAGACCCCTATGAAGAAGCCAACCTGTTCCAAGAGCACGATACCGAGATTAGTCTGGGCAACGCCGCTCTGACCACCCATCATCGCAATCATGACACTCAACAGAATCACCCCGATAATGTCATCAGCGACCGCTGCCCCTAGAATCGTGGCCCCTTCCTTAGTATCCAATACTTTAAATTCTTTTAGTACCTCCACGGAAATCGAAACCGACGTGGCTGAAAAGATGACACCGATAAACAGTGATTCAAACCAACTGAACTGAAAGAAGCGACTCGTAAGTCCCATAATGATGACCGGAAAAATCACCCCGATAATAGCCACGATAATGGCGGGACGCAAATACTTACGTAAAAGTGCTAAGTTGCTTTCCAGTCCACCGATGAACATCAGTACCACGACCCCAATATCTGAGAACGTTTGAACTAAAGTCGTTAAATGGACCCAGTTAAGTAGCGCCGGCCCTAATATCACCCCGACCAGAATCTCACCAATCACGGCAGGAATCCCCGCACGGTGAGCAAAGTGCCCAGCGAGGGTTGTCGCCAAAATCAACAAACAAAGTATTCCCAAAAAATCCATGTGCTCACCCATCCATCAAAAGTCTTACCATCTATCATACACCTTTAGTCCTGGCTCATCTTGTAAGCATGGGCGTTCTGGAAGCGGCGCGCATAGTGCCAGCCCAAGCCGATCAGTAGACCAATAATGGCGGGAAGTGCCCAATCAAATCCTAGTTTAGCTAATGGTAAGTACCGTTGATCCCATGCAAGAATCGTTTGAACCCATCCTAACCGAGTAATCAGTGCTGGTGCAGCACCTAGACCATCAATGAACGCTGGAATCAAAGTTAACGCCGTCGTCCATCGATAAACGAGCGGATCACGCTGAAATAGCGGTGAGGCAATTGCTAAGATAATCAGTGTAATCGCCAACGGATACAGGAACATCAGCATCGGCGTCGACCATGCAATAATTTGATCCAACCCAATATTAGCGATGAGAAATGAGGCCCCACAGGCCAAGCGGTTCCAAGCGCGATAACTGATTTTGGGAAATTTAGCGTGCAAGGCTTCCGCAAACGACGTCGCCAAACCCACTGCCGTTGTCAGACACGTCAAGGTCGCCATAATTGCTAAAATAATCGCTCCTGGTATACCCATAAAAGCATTAGCAATCTGACCAAAAGCAATGCCACCATCCGCAGATAACTTAAATTGCGATAACGACGTCGCGCCAATCCAGATCAGACCAAGATAAATGACTGCTTCTAAACTAATACTCAACAAGCTGGACTTGGCGGCCGTCTTAGCAATCGCTCCGGCATCCCGTTGACCAAGGCCCCGAATCGTGGTGACAACTGCAATCCCAAACAACAAGGCGGCTAACGCGTCCATCGTATTATACCCTTGCAAAAAGCCGTTCAAGAACGCCCCGTGTTGGTAGGCCGCGGTCGGCGTCGCATTCGTGGTCCCCAGTGGTCGACTAAAGGCCATGCCAAAAATCAAAGCGAGCAAAATCAGAAAAGCTGGGTTTAACAATTTACCGATCGTATCAACGATTCGGGTGGGCTTACGTGCAGCCCAGTAGGTAATACTGAAGAAAATCAACGAGTAAGCTAGCAGATACCATGGTGCCTGCGCCGCACTCACATGGCTAGCGATGCCAATTTGAAACGGCGTGGTGGCTGTCCGTGGCGTTGCGAACAAGGGTCCCAAAGTTGCGCAAGTCAGTACCATAAAAATTGTTGCGTAGCGCTTGCCAATTGGCCGTGCTAACTCATAAATCCCACTACTGCGTGTCACACTAATGGCGATAATTCCCAACAATGGTAACAACGTCCCCGTCAGCAAGAATCCCCAACCGGCTGTCAACCAATTGGCCCCCGCCAGCTGCCCTAAGTGAATTGGGAAAATTAAGTTACCGGCCCCAAAAAACATTCCAAAGAGCATTGAGCCAATAATGATATAATGTTTGATTGTTAATTTTCGCGTTGTTTGCATATTTATCATTCCTCCGTTAAGCGTCGTTCTTATCAACCAGTTTGAACAATCACCCGCAGGAACACTCGATACAAACCACCATCACTACTTGTTAAGCGCATTGTCCCCATCCTCTCAACTGCCATGAGATTAAAAAAGCGTCCTTACAAAATCATCAATTGATTTTGTAAGGACGCTAACGCGTGGTACCACCTTAATTCGTCACGAACCGCAGCTCGTCACCTTTACGCGTACGGCCAATTATCAACACCGATGACGAGTTTCCCCGAACAGTAATCGCTAACTGACGATACGTTGGCCCGTTAATGGGGGCACCCAGCTAACACTCCAACCCGTCGCATTAGCAGTTCTCAGGCTACTTTCCAGCCAAGTTCACCACCGCTTCACACCATCCAGCGGCTCGCTTAAGATTACCCTGACTTTACTCTCCTGATCATCACGTTTAGTCTCATTTATTTTTAATATTTGCAATCATAAACTCATTGTGAAGACTTGTCAACTGTTTTAGTGAAACTAATTCTTGGAATAGTCTAACAAAGCCCATTGACGAATCGCAGCCGCGACCCCATCGGCATCATTAGTAGCGGTAACATGATTGGCATGCGCCTTAGCAATGTCACTACCATTGCCCATCGCGACGGCTGTTCCAGCAAAGGCGAACATGGGTAGATCGTTCTGTTCGTCTCCCAGCGCCATCACTTCGTCTGGTTGTAGTTTTAAAACAGCGGCTAGATCCTGAACGGCTTGCCCCTTATTAACGCCAGCGTGCATCAACTCCAAGAAGTTAGTTGCCGCACGGACCACGTATAAATCCTGATCAAAAGTTGCCTTGACTTGCGCTTCGACAGCGTCAAGCTGCGGGCCTTCACCCACAAATAAGCCCTTAGCAATTTGAAAATCAGCTGGTAAATCGTCAGGGTCCCGAATTAACAGGCCCGCCTGATTCTCCCACGCCTGTACCACCGTCACCCAGTTAACGTCCCGGTCAGCCGTATAGATCGTACTGTCCGCATCGAGGACGTTAAAGGGCACGTGGTGTTCTTTCCCAAACGCCGTTAATTGCCGATAGTGCGCATTATCCACTAAATGTTTGGCGACGATCCGGCCAGCAATGCTCTCGATTACAGCACCGTTATACGTAATCACGTACTGGTCATCACCGGTAAGGCCTAGCGCGTCTAAGTACTGTTGTGCGCCAGCGAGTGGTCGGCCAGTACACAGAACTACTTTGATTCCTTGATCACGCGCTTCTTTAACGGCCGTAATCGTACTCGGTAACAGCTCACCCTTGCTGTTCAAGAGCGTATCATCAATATCAATCGCGATTAATTTAATTGTCATGAGTTTTCGTTCCTTTCAATCGCGAATACGGTTACAATTAAGGCATGCCACCGTCCTTCGCTTGCTATGTTTCTAATATAGCATAGCTCGTCAGCCATCAAGGTTGATTTTTGAAAGGAAGCGGTGCGATTTTGCAAAATCCTGAAGCGAGGTCTAGTTATGAAAATCTTACACGAGACGGTCCAAACGATCCCCCGTCTCCCCTTTAAATATTACGAACATGATCCATTGACTGATATCAACGTTGCCCCACATTGGCACCAAGGGATTGAATTGAACTATCTCGTCAGCGGCACAACTCTAAAATTCGTCACCGATGGCCACACAACTGAATATCGTCCTGGTGATCTGTGGACTACTAATCGACGGGTCGTCCACAGTGCTAGTGGCCCCACCGAAGTTGACTGGGTGGAGTTCGGTCTCATCATTGACGACGACTTCTTACAGGCCAAACTTCCGGCAAGCGTCAACTGGCAATTGACTTTAAACGGGGCCGCTTCGGCTAAGGCCCACCCTCAAGCCTATGCCAATGTTCGTCAACAATTAGTCGCCATTCACGACCTGTTGATGACTCCCACAACTGATCTACTACGGTTACAAATTCTCAGCCATTTTTATCAATTACTGGTGACCCTTGGCCAGACATTTACAGTGCCCCTGACGACTACTGCGGTTACGCCCAATCTGACGTTGACAGATACCGTCATGAATGCGATCAACCAGCACTATGCTGAACCAATCGACGGTAACGCTTTAGCCGAGCAGTTTCACGTCTCACTGACGACTTTGAATCAGCAATTCAACGCGAACGTCCAACTATCCGTTAACCGATACTTGCGGCTCATCCGGCTTATGAACGCGCGACGCCTCTTATTAGAGACTGATCTCAAGATTGAATATATTGCCATGCAATGCGGCTTTCCGAATAGTAAGACGTTCAATCGGAATTTTAAATCTTGGAAGGGCATGACGCCTACCGACTATCGCCAAGCCTATGCCCGTTATCATCGAATTGATACTAGTTGCCTCTAAAAATGTCCCTTCGTGGTCTGAATTTCGTGGTAAGCTACGGCTATCAATTAAACGACGGGAGATTTTAACCATGATTAAATTAATAGCAACTGATATGGATGGCAGCTTTTTGCGTGACGATATGACTTACGACGAAGCTCAATTTGCACTGCTTTATCAACAATTACAACTACGGGGCGTGCGGTTCGTGATTGCGAGTGGCAATCAATACTTTCAACTCAAGTCCTTCTTCAAGGACTATCCTGAGATGATCTACCTTGCTGAAAATGGGGCCTACATCCGCGATGCCGACCACGTTTACGCACTTAACGCTTTTCAGCCAGACGCAATCCAGACGATTCTGACTAAGATTCAAACCATCCCGGATTTAAAGCTACTGGTTTGCGGTGCCAAAAGTGCTTACACCCTAGCGACCACTGATCCCGAGCACGTGGCGCAAATGCGACATTATTATCATCACTTAGCCGTCGTTGAAAGCTACGATCAGCTTGACGATGATATTATGAAGTTCGCCATCACGTGTCCACCAGAACGCACCACCGCGATTGTAACTGAACTCCGTGAGTTACTGACGGGTATCGCCGAACCAACCAGCAGTGGTCACGGCGACATCGACATTATCCAACCCGGCATGAATAAGGCAGCGGGCTTAGCGCAACTCGGGCAAGTATTAGGAATCAACCTCGCTGACATGGCCGCATTTGGCGATGGCGGTAACGACCTAGAAATGCTCCGGGAAGTCGGCTGCGGCGTCGCCATGGCGAATGCTCAACCAGCCGTGACGGCCGTAGCCAACGCCACGACAGGTACAAACCAAGAACAAGGTGTCTTACAGTGGATCAAGCACTGGTTGGAGGCATAAGCCATGCAACCACGGTTGATCACCACAGTCAGTATTCTTAGCCTCTCTACGGTGACGGGAATCACTACCGTTATTACGGGCATCATTCCTCAGCTTAAACGGACCTTTCCCACCGTTCCGACGACGATGATCGAGTGGGTCGTCACGATTGCCAATTGTAGTGCGTTAATCACGCTGTTGCTCAACCCGCGACTAACGAATCGGTGGGGCTTGCGACCGGTCGTGATTAGTGGGCTCTTAATCAGTGCCATCATGGGGCTGATTCCCGCTATCACGACTAACTTTACCGTCATCATGGTCAGTCGGCTCGGATTAGGCTTAGGTGTCGGCCTCTTTTCACCACACGCCATCAGCTTGTTGACCCACAGCTTTACCGGTGATTTGCGGGCCCGACTGTTAGGTTACCAGACGGGCCTCTCAGCCCTTGGTAACGCAATATTGCTAGGATTGGCGGGCATTCTAATTGGCCTTAGCTGGCACGCCGTCTTTTGGTTGTACGGGCTGCTCATTATGATCGCAGTGGGCGTTGCCTGCTTCGTTCCCGAACCTGCCGAGCCAGCAAAAACGACCCCAACGAATCAGTCGACCACCGAAAAAACGCGACTACCGCGGCGTCAATGGACATTACTTGGCCTCACTTTTATGACCTACTTGCTCATCTGGGGCGTTCAATTAAAGCTGCCGAGTTACTTTAGCGCCCGCCATTTTGGTAACGCTGCCACCATCAATCTAACCTTAGCAGCCATGAATATCGGCGGTTTGCTGGCCGGCCTGACCTTTGGCTATCTGTACCGGTATTTGCACCGGTTCACCCTAACCTTAGGCTATGCCGGCGCTGCTATTTCGGTCTTAGTATTGTGGTTAGCCCCCAATGCGAACGTAGCAATCAGTGCCGCCGTGTTCTTTAACTTTATTTACTCGTACACCGGACCATACCTAGTCTTCACTAGCAATACTGGCTTGGACGGCTCCCAAGTCAACGTTCTAAGCAGTTACTTGACGATTGCCACCATCATTAGCGCGTTTTTTGCCCCACTCATCTGGAACGGACTCGGTCACTTTGGCCCGCAGACCCTTACTGCTAACGTTTTAGTATGGATTATGCTAATTCTCGGAAGCTTAGCGATAATGACTGGTTGCCACCAACCACGAAAGGAAGCTTAATTAATGACTAATAATAATGATCGCCTTCATACCGGCGAACTCTACTTGCCTAACGACCCTGAACTTGAAAAACGCCAATTTGGCTATCTCGATCTGCTCTATGATTTCAACCAAACTCGGCCCAGCGAACTAACCAAGCGCCAAATTCTACTTAGCAAGATGTTCGCAGAAATCGGCCCGCAGTGTTACATCGAACCACCGTTCCACAGTAACTTTGGTGGGCACCACGTCCACTTCGGCAAGGGGGTTTACGCCAACTTCAACCTAACACTAGTCGATGATACCCATATTTACGTTGGCGACTACACGATGTTCGGCCCCAACGTGACAATTGCAACCGCGGGCCATCCGATTTTGCCATCATTGCGCGAACAAGCTTATCAGTACAATATGCCAGTTCATATCGGCCGTAACTGTTGGTTCGGCGCAGGTGCCATCGTACTACCCGGTATTACGATTGGCGACAATGTCGTCGTTGGCGCTGGCAGCATCGTGACCAAAGACTTACCCGATAACGTCGTCGCCGTGGGGAATCCCGCCCATATCTTGCGACACATTAATGATCACGACCGTCAGTACTACTTTAAAGACCGCCAGATTGATCCTAACTTGTTAAATTAGTGGTTTCAAAAAATCAGCCCAGTATGTTTCGCCTTTTACACGGCAGAACACACTGAGCTGATTTTTACTATTCGTTACAACACCAATCTATCGTTCACTGTTTGCTAACACCTTAGCAACGTTGATTGTTGGCAACGTTACGGCTGGGTATTCATTTGAAGATAACGTTAGATTAGCGATGAGTGCTCGTGCATATGGATACAGAATCGCAACGGCATTATTCCGAATCAACATATCGACACCTACACCACTGTCGTCTTCAGAAACATTAAATTCAAACGTTCCATTAATCGTAATGCTTGCTCTGAAAGGCATCGCCTTGTTAGATGTTGATCCAACACTAACGCGTAACTTAACTAGAATGTTACTACCCTGCACGTCATTAGTCGTCTCAATATCCGGCGTTAAATTTACTGGTTTAGCCACCGGAACGTAATTATTATTTCTTTGATAACTGCTATCTTCAACAATATAGCCTTTAAAATTTAGAACAGCCATTACGACGCCTCACTATTCATATTATTTAAATCATATTCGAATAACTCATCATTACTGATTGTTTCATGATACGAACAACTTGTCGCATAGGTACCAACTGCAAGCGTAGTATTAATCAAACAATCTAAATCATTCTGTGACGATTCATGTCCTAGCTCAGGTAATTCTCCATTCAACCGGAAATAGTCAATCGCCATTTTCAATAAGCTATCCTGTTCTTTAGTTTGTACTCGTTTATTGTTCTCCAATTGAGATAATGTTGATGACCCCATGCCTAGATAAAAGGACAACGCACGAACCGTTAGTCCAGTATTCTGGCGAAATTGTTTGATCTGCTCAGGCTTGAGATAATTCTTTCTGGCACGATACGCCTCAAAGTCAGCTTTAGGATTTTCCATCGGATCATCAAAATCACTCCAAAGCTCCCCATCTGCATCTACCCAATAGTGATGCCAGACGAGCAAGTCCGAGATATCTTTTACCTGCGTTTTCTCCATCTTCCAAGCTTCTGTATACAGCTCAGTTGTTTCCAGTTCATCATTGTAAAACCTTTTTGTAACCTTCGTCATCGCAAGTTCCTCCTTCTCCTATCTATATGGTAAGTTCATTGGACGCTCTGCTGGATGAATTGAAATCCATAACACGGTCCCACTGGGCTTATCTTGAAATTTTAAATAACAATTATATGGGCCAATTATTAACCCAAACTTCCAAATAGATCCTGGACGTGGTGGCCGGTGATCATCAATCTCGGGGCCTGAACTGTAATCCTGCCAACTCAACTTATCGAACACGATTTTTAAAATCTCTGATTGGGGAAGACCCAATTTACTCACTAATTCGGTATTCTTTGCCCGCTTAGAAATACGCCACGCGTTTCTCCGCTTCTTAATATCTTGAACAATCATCCGTACTTCCTGGGGACTCGCCATGTCGATTCACAACCCATCATCGGTCATAATTTATATCTCCATGCTACCATAAATGTTTTTCAAGAAAAACAAATTGACTTGTGAAATTACAAAATGCTGCTAATTAGTTGAATTAAGACATGTCACCGCACACGCCTCCGATCCAATATCTTAGACATTTAATTCATGGTTCGACTAACATTACCAAACTCAACACATTCTACGTGAACAGCACGGTTGAATACGACATGTTTATTTTAGTTTAATCACATTTCAAAACACATTTTCTTACTAATCTCGCTAAACAACATACTCGAACCACAATACTCACAAATAAAACCGTGAGGACTGTTGTCAATTCCAACAGTCCTCACGGTTTATATCAAATCAGTCATAAAATTATGGCAATACATTAAACAACAGTGCGCCTAACGCACCACCAACCAATGGTCCAGCGATTGGCACCCAACTGTAGGCCCAATCAGATGTCCCCTTATTGGCGATGGGCAATACCGCGTGCGCAATGCGGGGACCTAAATCCCGGGCCGGGTTAATTGCATACCCGGTCGTTCCACCCAGAGATAGCCCGATAGCGATAATCAGAATTCCGACAACAATCGGGTTTAATCCCGCCGTAAATTGGCCTTTCGTGAAGGCTAACAAGCCAAAGACTAGGACGAACGTTCCAATCACTTCACTGATAAAGTTCCAGAAATACCGCCGGATACCAGGACCGGTTGCAAAAATGCCGAGAATCGCGCCAGCATCCTTAGTTGCTTGCCAGTGTGGGTAGTAGTGCAACCAAACCACGAGGCCACCAATCACCCCACCAGCAATCTGAGCCGCACTATATGGAATCACGTAGGCCCATGGGAACTTACCGGCCACTGCCATTCCTAGTGAGACCGCCGGATTAAGATGTGCGGGGCTCATAAAGCTGGACGCATAGACGCCCATCGTGACTGCAAATCCCCAACCTAAGGTAATCGCGACCCAGCCCGCATTTTGCGCTTTGGATTTATTGAGTGTTACCCCAGCTACAACCCCATCACCTAACAGAATCAAGATAAAGGTCCCGAGAAATTCCCCCAACAATTGTAGTGCTAATGGATCTTTCATCATGACCACCCCATTCCTTAGCCCTGCTTCAGTGCTGTTAAGTCCGATTCAGCAATCGTCTGATTCAATAATTCGGTTTGTGCTTTGACCGTTGCAGCATCCCAACCAAGGTAATCGGCCATTGTCGCTATGACGCCATCCTTTAAGTCATCCAGCGTATCTCGCATGAATAACAAGTGGTTAGTGCGCCGCAGCAAGTAGTCGACTGGCGTCAGGGTCATTTCTTCATCCAAGGCATAACGTAAGCTAATCGTTTCGGCTAAGCTGAGACCATGCGTCGGTTCAACTTTACCAATCAAACTAAAGACCCGCGCAGCATTGGAACCGTACATATTGGCAATCCGCAACGCTTCATCATTCGCCAAACCATTATCCGTCCCCTGTTTAGCATAAAAGGCAATCGTTGCATCCACGTTGTGCGGATCAATATCGCCACCAGAAACGGGAAGATTCTTCGAATTGATTTCATTAAAGTGGGCATCATACTTATCCGCTAAGATTTTGGCAATCAGTGCCATGGCACCCGCAGCCATTTTACGGTAATCAGTAATCTTCCCACCAGCAAGCGTTAACAATCCATCAGGGCTACTAGTCAACGAACTACCGCGTGAAACGGCCGATGGATTCAACTTGTCTTCGGCCAGTGAACTTTCTAAATCGTTCAGGACACTTTCAACGTCTTCACGACTGGCTTCCTGACTTTCAAACTGATCAACAACTTTGATAACTTCCTTGAAGCTCTTATCGCTGATCTTCCCTGAATTGCCACCGTTATAATCGGAGCTACCATTAGCCGCAATCAGTGGCCGTAAGCCGGCCCAACTAGCCTCAATATCATCTAAGGTGATTTTGGCAGTTGGAAAACGACGGTTGATGATCTCCAACAAGTAATCAACATCTTCTTGCGTAACGGTCGGGTGTTTCAGATCGCCATGGTAATCTGTATCAGTCGTTCCGAAATACGTCTTGTTTTCACGTGGCACCACGAAGATCATCCGGCCATCCTGATCACCAGAATCAAAATAGGTTGGTTGCGGTACCGGAAGTTTCTCAGCGTCAACGACTAAATGCACACCCTTGGTTGGCCGCATCTGGGATTGATACTTTTCAGTATGGTCCATCTTACGAATCGTGTCTGACCATGGACCGGTCGTATTGATGACGATTCGGGCATGAATCTCGAACGATTCACCAGTCAATAAGTCTTCAGCAGTAATCCCATTGATCCGGCCATCATCATCATGTAAGAGGCCGGTTGCCTTCACGTGGCTTGCCATAATCCCACCATTTTCGTGAGCCTTCTTAATGTTTTCAATCACTAAGCGCGCATCATTATTCCGGAAATCAAGGTAAACACCGCCACCGACTAAGTGCTTGGGGTTCAACTGTGGTTCCCGCTGTAAGACTTCCTCGCGCGAAAGGGTGTAATTAGTGAATTTAGGATCTTTAACTTCGGCGAGCTTATCATACAGATCCATCGCCACTTTGACAGAAAAGAGGTCAAATGTCGCCCCCGTCTCATCATAAATCGGCAATAACATTGGGTCGGGCTTAGGAATGTGTGGCGCAATCCCTTGGACGACCGCCCGTTCTTTAACGGTATCGGCGACTACCCCCACGTCAAATGTCTTTAAGTAGCGAATGCCCCCATGGACCAGTTTCGTCGACCGTGATGAAGTCCCTTCTGCAAAGTCTTGCATATCGATCAATCCGGTCTTCATGTTCATGGCGGTTGATTGAATGGCGACACCGGCACCGGTAATCCCACCACCGATAACGAGTAAATCTAGCGTTTCATTTTGTAAGCGTTCAATATTTTGTTGACGCGTCGTTGCTGAAAATGCCATGTTGTTGTCCTCCTCTATTTTCCTGCGTGGTATGGGGTGTGCTTAAAGACTTGGGTCGCTTTGACCGCTGCCTGCCATCCCTCGTATAAGTTCGTCCGTTCAGCTGGCCCCATCTCAGGGTCAAAACTCGTGCCGGGCTTATATGACGCTTTTAATTCTTCCAAATCCTGCCAATAACCAACGCTAAGCCCGGCCAAGAAGGCGGCACCAAGCGCTGTCGTTTCCAGATTAGCAGCCCGCATAATTTGCGTATCCAAGATATCCGCCTGAAATTGCATCAACCAGTCATTACGAGCAGCGCCACCGTCAACTTTTAATACTGGAATCTCAATACCGGAATCTTTCTTCATTGTTTCAACCACGTCCCGCGTTTGGTAAGCCAATGCTTGCAAGGTTGCTTTAATAAAATCTTCACGAGTCGTGCCACGCGTCAAGCCAAAGACTGAGCCGCGTGCTTCAGAGTCCCAATATGGTGCCCCTAAACCAGTAAAGGCCGGAACCACATAAACTTCATTTTCATTATGCGATTCGCGCGCCGCCCGTTCAGAATCGGGAGCGCTTTCAACTAGGCGAATCCCATCACGCAACCACTGGATCGCTGAACCGGCAACGAAAATCGAGCCTTCCAAGGCGTAGTACACTTTACCGTTGATGCCGTAACCGATCGTGGTCAATAGGTTATTATCAGATAATTGGGGTTTTTCACCGGTGTTCATCACGATAAAGGCCCCAGTCCCGTAAGTATTCTTAACGGTGCCTGGTTCAAATGCCAGCTGACCGAACAAAGCCGCCTGTTGGTCACCAGCCATCCCACTGATAGGTACTTCTGAACCAAAGAAATGGTAATCCTTAGTCTTGCCGTAAACTTCGGAGTTGGTTCGCACTTCTGGCAACATTGCGGCAGGAATATTTAATAATTGCAAAATTTCTTGATCCCATGCCAACTTATGAATATTGAAGAGCATCGTCCGACTCGCATTCGAGTAGTCGGTCACGTGAGTCGCCCCTCCAGTCAGTTTCCAGAGAAGCCACGTATCGATCGTTCCAAAGAGCAGCTCGCCCTTTTCCGCCCGTTCCTGCGCGCCCTTGACATGATCCAAGATCCAGCGAATCTTAGTCGCAGAAAAATAAGCATCGGTTACTAGACCAGTATGTTGATGAATCAAATCACCGTAGCCATCCTTAACCAGCTTTTCGGCAATTGGCGCGGTTTGTCGCGATTGCCAGACAATGGCATTATAGATTGGCAAGCCAGTTTGCTTGTCCCAAACGATGGTTGTTTCCCGTTGATTCGTAATTCCAATACCACTAATTTGAGCGGGTTTGATTCCCGATTCAATGAAGGCATTCGCAATAGTAGACAAGACAGCATTCCAGATTTCATTGGCATTATGTTCGACCCAGCCCGGCTGCGGGAAATATTGTGGAAATTCCCGTTGTGAGTCGGCCACTTTATGGCCTGCATGGTCGAAAATAATGGCGCGGGTACTGGTTGTCCCTTCGTCAATTGCCATAATGTACTTGTCGGTCATGGTGTTTCACTCCTTAGTAACGACAGCTTTATGAAAACGCTATCATAATTGATGATTGAATCATAACATGTCGCGACCATTTTGTGAATAGATTTGCATAAATTAAATTTTGCACAATTGAATTTACTTTAAAACTAGTTTTCACTATGAAACATTTTATCGTTGTCACACCAACCAATCAGGGCTTTAATTATTTGCTACTAGTTTCATAAAATAATTAATTTACTAGCAGAATTATCCGACTGTCGCTAGTTAAAAATTGAAAGAAAACGGTCCTGAAAGTTTTCAGTTCGGCTAGTAACAGTGACCGGGGGAAATGGACCACCTAGTTAGAACAAAAAAACGATCGGCCTCAAAAAGCAAGCCGCTCGTTATTATTGATTATTGGTATTTACTTGAATTGAAAACCAGGCTGTGTATCTGGTCCCGCCTGATACACAGCCTTAACAGACAAATCGGTCATCCATACACTGACACGATTAATATAAATATTGTAAATCACTAGCAGGGGTGGGGTAAGCCAACACTAACCGTTGCAATTCCGCTAACGTCACGTGCTTTTCAATCAGTAATGTGAAATAATTGATCATTTCGTCAGCCACATCACTCAACAAAGTAGCCCCAACGACCTGACCGCTGGCCTGTTCAACGACCACTTTGGCTTGCGCTTGCTGAGCATTGAATCGGTAATAGGTAAACCATTTGGTCATATCCAGTGTATTGACGCGGTATTTATCAGTTTGCTCAGCAGCTACAGTAGCCCCAATACCGACTTGTGCTAGCTTGGGTGCCGCAAAAACTTGCGTTGGGATAACTGGATACTTAATAGCCGCACCGGCTTGCGTCAATTCGCCAACTAAATAACGCGCTTCAAAACCTGCTACCGGAGTTAACTTCGGTACCGGCGTGTCACTAACATCACCAATGGCGTAAATATGTGGATTAGCCGTCTGTAAGTGATCATTGACTTGAATGCCATGCCGATCAAAGGTTACACCCACGTTGGCTAGTTCCAACTGATCCGCATTTGGAATTCGTCCCGCTGAACTGATGACTAAATCCGTCGTCAATTCAAAATCATCAGCCGTTAGCTGCAGCCCAGTCGCCGTTTTGGTGATGGCGTGGATATCTGTGTTCAGATCAAACGTCACGCCATCAGCCGTCATCGCTGCCATTAAATCTCTAACTAAATCTGCATCGAATTCTTTCAACGGACGGTCATTATGATGAATCACATGAACATCGGCGCCAGCGGCATTGGCAATCGTCGCCAATTCAAAGCCGACATAGCCACCACCAACGAATGTCACTCGTTTGGGCATCTGATCCAAATCTAAGAAATCAGTGCTCGTCTTAAAATATTCGTGCCCGGTAATCGGTAAGATTGCAGGACGTTGACCAGTGGCAATCACGTAATCAGTCGCACTGACCACTTGATCTCCGATCGCTAACTGACCGTCGGATTGAAAATGCGCTTGACCATGTAACGTCGCAATATCTTGCCCCTTTAGTCCGTTCAACGTTCCATCATTGATGCCATCCGTATAACCGCGTTTATGTGCCATCAGCGCTGGCCAGTCAATTTTAGGTGTACCCGTTAGACCCTGGCCTTGCAAGTGTTGAGCTGATTGTTGGGCTTCAACTGCACTTAACAGAATTTTTTTGGGATCACAACCACGGTTAGGGCAAGTGCCACCCCACAAATCCGCTTCAACAATCAGCACCTTCTTACCGTGGGCCTTTAAGCCACTGGCCATAGCAGTGCCGGCCGGACCGCCACCAATCACAACAACATCGTACTGTTCCGTCATCCGAAATTCCCCCTTAGATTCATTAACTACCGTCAGTTTTCACAATTATAGTTTAAACGATTTGACTCTAATTGACGATTATGACACTTCTTCATGTTGACTCAAGTAAGCCACAATTCGCTGACGGTCAAGATAGCCAATCACTCGCTGCTCTTCCGTAACAGCTAAGTAATCATGTTCAGTTAGTGCGGTGAAAGCAGTTCGTAAAGTGGCCTGAATATCTAATGCTTGAATTCGGCCACTAGCAACTTTAGGTTGTTCTTTGAGATACCCCTGAATGAGTCCCACACGACCAATATAGACATCATAGACATTCTTGGCTCGACTGGCACCGAAGAAGTTGCGAACAAACTCGTTAACTGGGTGTTGAGCAAGCTCAGTCGGTGTATCAACTTGCACCAACTGACCGTGTTGCATCACGCCAATTCGATCTCCCAGCTTCAAAGCTTCGTTCATATCATGAGTTACGAAGACAATCGTATTATGATAACGCGCGTGCAATCGTAAAACTAAGTCTTGTAACTGCTGCCGCGAGATTGGGTCCAGCGCACTGAATGGTTCGTCCATCAAGACAATATCTGGCTGTGCCGCAATTGCCCGCAAGATACCAATCCGTTGCTGCTCCCCACCGGATAATTCTGACGGCATCCGATCACGATACTCATTAGGATCAAGGCCAACTTCCGTCAACAACTCATCAATCGTTTGATTAATGGCCTTCTTAGCCGTTCCTTTCATTTCAGGAATCACTGCAATATTTTGCGCCACTGTCATGGTTGGAAACAAAGCAATTTGTTGCAAGACATAGCCCATTTGCCAACGTAGCTGTCGTACCGGTATCGTTGTCGTATCAGTACCATTAACTAGGATTTTACCGGCCGTCAGCGGTTCTAAACAATTGATCATTTTAAGTGACGTTGTCTTACCACTCCCGGAAGTTCCCACCAGAACAAATAACTCGCCCTGGTCAATTGTTAAATTAAGGTCAGGAATCACTGTCTGCCCATTAAAGTCTTTCTGGACGTGTTGAAATTCAATTGCTGCTGTCATTTAGCGTCCCTCCTTTAACAAGCCGTGCTTTACGAGATAGCGATGTGCAACCGTCGAAGCGGACTGTTTCTTAACATTAACTTCATAGTTCATCTCTTGCATGTCAGTTTCGGAAATTTTTCCAGCTAGCTTATTTAATGCTTTGACGATCTGAGGATGTTTATTGGCAAAGCTCGTCTTCATCAATGGTGCGCCTTGATACGTTGGGAAAAAGTGCTTATTATCCTTCAACAGAGCCAAATGATACTGCCGTAATTCACTATCCGTCGCATAGGCATCTACTAAGTTGATTTTGCCTTTACTGATAGCTTCATAACGCAACGCCGGTTCCATTGATTTAGCGGTCACGTCCAAACCATAAGTCTTCTTAATCCCCTTCAAACCATCATCACGATCAATAAATTCTAGGGTCATACCAGGTTTAAGAATAGGTTCGACCTGCGTTAAATCACTGATGGTTTTCAAATGGTGCGCCTGCTTGAACTTTTTAGTCACAGCTAAGGCATACGTGTTGTTATATTGCATCGGCTTTAAATAAGTCATCTGGTCCTGCTTAGCAAGCCGTTGCTTAGCAAGTTGATAAGTCTGGCTAGCCGTCTGATTTGCCGGATTGCTTCCCTTAACGAGGGTCTCCAACACTGAACCCGTAAATTCTGGATAAATGTCAATTTGATCATGCTTTAAAGCGCTAAATAGAAACGTGGTCTTCCCGAAGTTCGGTTTGAGGGTAACATGCACGTGGTCATCTTCCGCTTCAATCAACTGCTTATACATATTAATTAAGATTTCCGGTTCGGAGCCCAGCTTACCTGCAATCGTAATTGTTTCAACTCGATTGGCATAGACACTATAAGCACCACCGCCACCAAGTAACAATAAAATTCCCGCAAAGACGATTAAAGCGTGCCGTGGCTTGGCCGTCTGAAACCAACGTACGAGTGCACTCAGTAGAATGGCCAGCAATGCCGATGAGATGGCCCCAATTAATAGTAACGAGGTATCATTGCGGTCGATACCGAGCATGATGAAAGTCCCGAGCCCCCCAGCCCCAATCAGAGCTGCTAACGTTGCCGTCCCAATGATTAATACCAAGGCCGTCCGAATACCAGCAATAATTTGCGGCAAAGCAATTGGTAGCTCAACTTTAAATAATTTACGCATTCGTGACATTCCAAAAGCATCGGCGGCTTCCTCAATTGAAGCGTCGATTTCTGAAATACCCAAGTACGTATTTTGAAAAATCGGTAAGAGGGCATAAATGACGAGAGCGATCACTGCGGGCACCGTCCCAATCCCAACCAATGGAATCAGTAACCCTAACAGTGCCAACGACGGAATCGTTTGTAACACACTAGTGAGCTGTAATAGTCCCTCGGCCCAGCGTGGTCGCCGAACGACCCAAATAGCTAATGGAATCGCAATCACCATTGCGATTACTAATGACGCTAATGAAATACCCAAGTGTTGCCATAGCGCAGTCAATAAATCCCCGCGTCGATCCATAAATGTCTGTATTAGGGTCTGCATATTTTCCTCCCATTGCTCACCTTTATTAATTAATAACTTCTTAATTATCTATGTATTTAATCCTAGCATAATCCTATAAAAATCATAGTAATACGCACCGAAAATTTGATGTTTTTGTAACTTTTGAAGTTCCAAATAAATTTTATTCTTTATTTTAAATGACCAGTCCCAGTTTTTACGAAACTACTTGATGAACCACTAATTTGAACGTCATTACTTTTAAGGAGGCCACAACCAATGGCTACTATTCATCTTTATCTTGCAAGCACCCCTCACCAGCCGGAGCACGTCACGGCAACTACCCCGGCCGCTTGGGTCGTGATTCTGCGTTATGCCGATCATCAAAAAGCGCTGAACAATGGTGGCTACGGGCACACCGAAACTCAGCTAACGTTAAGGGCACTAATCACTGCCCTTTCCACTCTGAAACGCCACGACTTGCCCGTTCACGTTCACACGACAACGGAACCGGTTGCCGCGATCATTAGTGAACAACGTTATTTAAGTTGGCGGCAAAACAACTGGCAAGTCCCAGAAACTGACCAGCCAGACCTGTCACAATGGCAAGAGCTGATTCCCATCATTGAAGAATTTCCAGACCTCACTATCACTTATCACACCACAGATGATCCCACGATGACCACTGCAACGACGACACTGACAGCGGTGATGACAAAACTATAATGTCTGGCGTAAGACGACACAGCATAACTAATTACTGAAATATACCGGACTTGTGATTCGTCAATCGCCCTATTAAAACCACCGGAGCCGGCTGATAATCACTAAACCCATCGCGGCCGTCGATTGGTACCCACACCTAACTTATATCATTTCAAATACGAGCCTTAAGTCGGCTGTTTTTGAACTTAAACTTGGACTATTACAACCATTGTTTGCATCATTAATACTGAAATTCAAACTAAAGAAGCGAACCCCTACCAACATTGTGATAGTTAGGTTCGCTTCTTAATATTGTGATTCAAATTAATTATTCTCGGCCGGTCCTTTTCCATGCTGATAATGCCGACTGCCTGTCCGCCGATCCTTGTGCCGCGTAATCTTTGACAACTTTGCCGCACCATTGACGGCTGAGTTCATCATGCGGTCAAACTGACGGTCACTCAACCACTGACGAGCCGTCAATGAAACCCCAGCTCCCATCCCCGCGTGATAGCGAGTCTTCGGTTTGACATCGTTGACCGCCCGAACCATCAACTTGGCAATCACCCCCGGATTGGAAGCAAACTGATCGAACAATGACAGCATCGCACCAACCTTAACAGCTTGCTCATGGTAGGCTGTCTCACCGGAAACTGCCAACAATTTCTTTTCCGCAATACCAGCCCATTCAGTCTTAATCCCACCAGGCTCAATAATGACAACGTCAATACCAAACGGTGCCACTTCCATCCGTAGTGAATCACTCATTCCCTCAATCGCATGCTTGGTCCCCATGTACCAAGCACTTAATGGTTGGTAGATTTTACCCCCAATGGAAGAGACATTGATGATCCGTCCACGATGTTGGGCCCGCATCAACGGTAAAACCAACTGTGTCAAGCGCATCACACCGAAGACATTAACCTTGAATTGATATTCACCCTCTGTAACCGGTACATCTTCCAAGGAACCGTATGAACCGTACCCCGCATTATTAATCAAGACATCAATGCGGCCCTGTTCCACCCGAATTGTTTTGACAGCCGCGATTAACGTGGCTTCATCCGTCACATCGACTTTCAAAACATGCACCCCGGCAGCGGCTAGATCCGTCATTTTTTCAATTCGTCGGGCGGCGCCATACACAATATTGCCCTGAGCTTGCAACTTCAAAGCAGTGGCCTTGCCGATGCCTGAAGACGCACCCGTAATTAAGATAACCCGTGGTTGACTCATAATCCGTTCCTCCATCGTTAACTGTATTTACTGTCATGCTACGTCAAACCCTTCGCAATTGCAATCGAATTCATTGCCCGTAGTATGCTAAAATAGAACTAATTTCAAGCACGTCAATTTAATTGGAGGAATGAACATGTCAACAAAGATTATCATGGACACCGACCCTGGTATTGATGATGCCGCCGCAATCACCTTTGCGTTAAATCATCCTGACTTGGACTTACAATTAATTACAACGGTCGCCGGCAATGTGACGGTCGATAAAACGACGCTGAATGCGCTCAAACTAACGCGCTTCTTCAACAGTGACGTTCCCGTAGCGGGTGGGGCATCCCAGCCGCTAATCAAGCCCTTCGAAGATGCCGTCCGAATTCACGGGGTTTCTGGGATGCCCGGCTATGACTTTCCCACTGACTTAGCTGATCCGTTACCCGAAACGGCGGTTGAAGCCCTACGCGATTACATTATGGCTGCGGAGCAACCCATTACGCTCGTCCCAACCGGCGCTTATACTAACATCGCGTTGCTGTTCAAGACGTATCCAGAGGTAATGCCCCACATCAAAGAGATCGTTGCGATGGGTGGTGCCTTGGGTAAAGGTAATATGACCAGTGCCGCCGAATTCAACGTCTTTACCGATCCACACGCTGCTGAAATCATGTACCAATCTGGCGTACCGATTACCATGGTCGGCTTAGATGTAACGATGAAAGCACTCTTAACACGTGAATCCATCGACCGGTTACCGGCACTTGGAAAAACTGGTGAAATGCTCCACGCCCTCTTTGGTCACTACAATGACCGCAACCAGACTGGCGTTGCGATGCATGATGTCAATACCCTCTTCTACTTACTACACCCAGAAGCCTTTACGACTGAAAAGATGTGGATTGATGTCCAGACGGAGGGCCCCGCTAATGGTGAAACCGTTGGCGATATTCGTGGCGCTTATCACGACGGCAAGACTAACGCGACCGTTTGTGTCGATATCGATGCGGCTGCCTTCAACAAGTGGTTCTTAGAAACCGTGGCAGCCATTGACCAACCTAAATAAACCACTACCAATCGTCATTAATTAAGCTAAAAAATGAACCACTTCAGCTTGCACAATTATCATGTGCGCTTGAAGTGGTTCATTTTTAGTTTTGCGTCACGCTTTTATCAAGACATAGTGCTACTCAAAGTGCTTAATACGCTCAGCAACCACTGACCGTACCTGATTAAATGTCATCCGGCGTATCTGGGATTAATTGAATCAATGGTTGACCGAAGTTGACTTCTTCACCATTCTTCACTAGGAAGGCTTTAACCGTCCCCGCTTGCTTAGCAACCACTGGCCGCATCATCTGCATCGCTTGAATGAGGCCAACTTGTTGACCTACGCTAACGTGGTCGCCTAACTTAACGTATGGCGCTTCTTCTGAGGAATGCGCTGGGTAATAGATTCCTACGACCGGTGCCGTCACGCATTCTTTAGGATCAATCGGCGCTGGTGCTGGTTCAGGATCAGGCGTTACAACGCTCGTCGGATTGCTGGCTACGCTCGTCGCTACGGGAGCTGGTTCCGCCTCCGCAACAACTGGGGTACTAACCGTTGAGACCGGTGTCGGTGTGACCGGCGTGGGGTCAATCACCGGCTGATTAGGAAGTGGCGCCGGTTGCGGGGTCACCGTCGTCTTGCCGTGTCCCTTCTTACCCATTTGAATTTCAAAATCTTGGTCCCGATACTCAAAACTAGTTAAACTGCTTTGTTCAAACTTGTCCATTAACTGATAAATCTTATCTAATTCCATACAACACCCTCCAATTAATTTACGCTTTGATTATAACGCATAGTTTAGCGCAGGAGTGTGGTGGAAGTATGAACGCTTCTTTAAGAATTCGTCAATATTTGCTTTAAGCTGATGCTAATTGCCGATCTAACGGCAATAGTTTGAATAGGAATAGTGGCGCTGGTGATTTACCAGCCTGAACATACGCCAATACCGCGTCAACATGATCCAACTGTAATAACCGATCATCCAATTGCCATAATCCGCGCTGGTAATAATCTTGACAGTACTGAACAAGGTTAGTCAAAAAATTGCCAACTGCCTCGTTCACCGTCTCGCCACGACCATCGACACCCCAAAAATCAGCTGATTCTAACCAGTACCGCTGCTCGGACAATTCCCGATAGCGGCCAACCTCATGAATTAACACTAACCGTGCTGCCATTGCCAAGGCCCCTTTCAGATTCACTGCTATTTTGATAATGCCCTATAAGATAGCACTGAATTTTCAACCTGACAATCCCTAACAGACAAGCCGTTTCAAATTAAGGTTATTAACGAAAATCGCCTTATTTTTCAATCAAGTGACGCTTTTTACTTAAGATTCTGAATCTTGTTCGTGTTGTAAAAACGTGCCGTGGTGGTTCAGGTCGGCTTGTAAATCAGCCATTGTAAACTGATGATAGTAAGCCCGATATTGACGGTCAGCTACTGTAAATAAATCCGTCAACGTTTCACTAATATTGGCCGCAATCGGGGATTGATCAGCCTGTTCATCCGTTTTGGATGGACCCGTAATGAAGCGCGCATAGCTAATTGTTGGGGGAATTGTCAAATCATATAGATCGCCGAGGTTCATATCGGCCAAAGCCAAGTCTAATTGGTAGCCTCCATTTTTACCAACCGTCCCCGTTAAATACCCATGCTTATGTAGAACTGATAAAATATTGCGAATCATCACCGGATTAAGATGCAGTGACTGCGCAAGTTCCCGACTAGCGACCTTACTATCACGGTGTGCATCTAGGTACAGGATGCTATGCACCGCCACCGAAAAATCAAGTTTCATGTTACTTCCTCCCACACTTTGTCATAATTCTATTCTACCACCAACTGTAATGACTCTCATTTCAATTAGCCCCAATATGCAGGTATAATGTGTTTGGGAGTGAAAAAATATGTCATCTACAATCAGTGCCGCAACGTTCAAGCTAAATGATCAAGCTGCGTTGTCACCGGCACAACAATCATTAGAGCACCAACTATTAACTTTTATCCGTACCCATCGCCAGCAAAAACAGCCGAGTCTCTTTGTCATTCATGGTGATGCAGGAACTGGCAAGAGTGCCGTATTAGCCGCCGCGTTTGCTCGGCTACAAGCCCTCAATCGTAGCTTGACGCCAAACGATTTGCAGGCCACTGACAACTATCTCGTCGTCAACCACAATGAAATGCTCAAAATTTATAAACGCTTAGCTGGTGACGACCCCGTCTTACGCAAAAAAGACTTCCAAAAGCCCAACCCGTTGATCAACCGGTTGGCAAAAGAGCATCGGCAAGCAGACGTTGTTTTTATCGACGAAGCGCACCTATTACTCACGCAGCCAGACCGCTATAACCGCTTCACCGGCCACAATCAACTGACAGAACTGATCAATCATAGTCGCGTCGTTGTCCTCGTCTTCGATACCCGACAAGTCTTGAAGTTAAAGAGCTACTGGCATAGCAACGATCTCAAGCCATTTTTAGACCAGTACCCACACGCGAGCTACAACTTAGACGAGCAATTCCGGGTCACTGGTGGCGCCGATGTTGTTGACTGGATCGATGATTTTACCCGCGGGCAATTACAACCAAAACCCGTTAGCGATAACTTTGATTTGCGTTTTTTTGATGACGGGCAACCCTTATACGACCTGATCAAACAACGTGACCAGCAGTATGGACTCGCCCGAATGGTGGCGACCGCTGACTTTCCGTACGTCGTTAACCATGGTACTTGGTACGTAACAGCCGGACAATTGAAGCTTCCGTGGGATAAAGTCAACTTAACTGATGATCCCTGGGCCTTGCGCCCTGAGACGCTGAATGAGGTTGGTTCAATTTATACCATTCAAGGGTTTGATTTGAATTATGCGGGGGTCATTCTTGGCCCTTCTGTGGGCTATGATGAAGCCCATGATCAGATCGTCGTTCGCCCTGAACGCTATGAAGACCAAGAAGCATTCAAACAGCGATCAGATTTAGGTGACCTCCTCCCCCTTAAGCAACAAATCATTTTCAACTCAATTAACGTCTTGATGAAACGTGGGCGTTATGGGCTTTACATTTATGCGGTTGACCCAGCACTACGCCAGCGATTATTAGCGTTATAATAAGATTAATTACACGAGGAGGGATTTGCAATGCAACTATCAATTCCGACCATCAATGGGGCCCTTGCTGCCACCTATTCCAAGCAGGCCGCGGTGGCCCAAACGTACAAGGGCCACCCCATCATCTCGTTTCCCGTTGACATTAGTGATGTGCCAGCTGGTACCCATTCACTGGCGTTCACTTTCGTTGACCACGATGCGATTCCAGTAGGTGGCTTCACCTGGATTCATTGGATTGCTGCCAATTTACCGGCAACCACGACCCACATTCCTGAAAATGCCAGTCAGACCGGTGCTATTCCGATGGTCCAAGGTAATAATTCCACAGCGGGCGCCTATGTTCACGAGACTGATCCAAAAGTTAGCCAACACTACGTCGGCCCGTACCCGCCTGACAAGGATCATCGCTATTCATTCAAACTATTTGCACTTGATACTGAGTTAGACCTCCAACCTGGATACTGGCTCAACGAATTTCATGATGCCATTGCCGGTCACGTGCTAGCAACTGCTAAAACGACGGTCATTGGCAAGGTATAACGGACACGTAATCCAGTTATTACCAATTCAACGATTCACGCCAATAATACAAAAAACGTTGTTATGGAAGTTCCCATAACAACGTTTTTTGTGATTACTGCTACGATGCTACTATCTTAAACTAAGCATTTAAGCTAAGTACATCAGAATAAAGGCAATTAATGCCGGTAAGCCCTGAATCACGACAATCGCCCGACTAACCGTAATACTGCCATAAATAGCAGCAACCATCACACAAGCTAAGAAAAATAGAGTTGCACCGGCGCTCGCAACGGCCGGAATCACAAACAAGCTGTATAAAATACCAACGGCCAAGAAGCCATTATATAACCCCTGATTTTTAAATAATAATTGCACTGACGGTGACTGTAACGTTTGCCGTGGAATTCCAAACGCTTTTGCGACCATCTCACTATCTGCATTAAACATTTCCAACCACAAGATAAATAAATGCTCAACGGCAACCACGATTGCCATAATCATTGCTGCAATGTGCATCCTAATCCCCTCCTTTTTTGGTCCTTACTTGAATTGTACCAGTTACCGATACTAAACAGTAAAAATATATAGCGTGTTGTGCTAGTTACTGTTTGGGATAAATCATGATTAAAACGTACTCTGGGTCACTGAAGCCTGTGGCCCCGCACAGGCTTTTAGACCGGAGGGGCTGGGTGACAATGCTCAGTAGCCAAATTATTCTTAGCTGGAAGTGATCTGCTTCCGGCTTAGAATAAGACTCGTATTTGAGATTGCGTAGTGGGCTTCTGCGTGAGCTCAAATCGACGTCGGCTACGTTCCAGCAATTGGCACCCAGCCCCGGAGGTCGGACTAGGACGCACACGTGCTGACGAACAACACCCCACCTAACCAGCACGTTTTAATCATAATTCATGGCCTAACTAACACAATGCGTGTCATATATTATATTTATAGCTGAAAATAGGTTAAAAAAGCAATCGCTTTGACTTAGTGATTACTATCAAATGCTAAAGGCCGGTTACTACTAGCAAACAATGTGTTTGGTAGTAGTAACCGGCCTTTATTCACATCTCATTACCAAATTAGCTTAATCTACACTTACATACCGGGCATCCAAACATCTTCGGGCTTGATGCCTTGTTCCTTCGCAAAAGCATTCCGTAAGGTGTCCATATCCATTAAATGATAAGTTTGTGGGTGTTGAGGATCATATGATTCAATTTGGGCCATCATCCCACCATCTTCATGTTCGATGATATGGCAGTGATACATGTAAACCCCTGTCAGCTCAAATTTAACCTTGATTCGCACCGTTTCGCCAGGGTTGACACCGACCGTATCCTTCAACCCATGTTCATTAGGATAAACCGGGCCATCATTCCGTGCCAAAACTCTAAACTGAGTCCCATGAACGTGGAATGGATGAACCATGCCGTTTTCAGTACTGTTGGTGTTGCGAATTTCCCAAATGGCGACATCCCCAACTTTTTGCCGAGCATCAATGCGGCTCATATCGAATTTCTTGCCATCAAGCGCAACTTCATCATCCATCCCATCCATCGTGATTGTGCGAACAGGTAAGTCCGGTGTTGGCGTTTCATCAGGAATATCAACTAAATGCTCTGGTAGTTTCGTATCATCTGGCACGAACGATTTGATCCGAAAACGACATAGTGGCGTGTCATCGGTCATCAGCGTGACTTCATCACCTGGTTGATACTGACCGAAATCAACGACAATTTCGTCCCGTTCCGCACAGGTCATCATCACTTTGGTCATATAAACCGGCGCCGGCAAAATGCCACCATCGGAAGCGACTTGCGCAAATTCTAAATCGTCATTGAAGTGCAGACGCCATTCGCGCCGGTTCGACCCATCCAAGATTCGTAGACGCACCCGCTGCGTCGTCACATCAAAATATGGGTTGACCGTCCCATTAACTAACGCCGTATGCCCTTGAACACCATCTGGATCGTAGTCCGCCCGATAATCAAATTGATTGTCATCGTGGAATTCACGGTCTTGTAATACCAATGGAATATCATCAACGCCATAATTACGAGGCAATGGTAACTGGTCTTCGACATCATCCTGAATAATCACCATCGTTGCTAAGCCTTTCCAGACTTGCGTCGCAGTCGATGGACATGGATGTGCATGTAACCAAGTCGTTGCAGCTGGTTGGTGGACTTTAAAATCAATGTGATTTGTTTCCCCTGGATAAACTGGTGCGTGGCAGCCACCATCGGTAATCGGCCCTGGCACGTTCAAGCCATGCCAATGGAAAGTCGTCAATTCTGGGAGTTTATTTTCCAAGTCAATATGGGTCTGCTTACCATTACGGAAGACGATGGTTTGACCTAGAAAGCCCGCATTATAGCCCCACGTTTTAGTCTTCTTACCAGGCAAAAACTGGGTTTCACTTTCTTGCGCCGTCACGGTGTAGTAGTCATCCGTATCCGTTTGACGGTCCGGCTTCAATAACGGCGGAATCGCTAACGGTTGTGGATCGATTTTCGGTGTAACTAGTGGAATATAGCCACCGTCATGTGTGTTGTAAGCAGGTTCATCAAAAAAATAATCAGTATAGACTTTTTTTGCCATGTTGACATCCCCTTAAATAGTTAAAATAACTTAGATTCAAAAAATGGTGACGCTTTAATACGCCACCTTCAGTTTAGAATTATTTTAAAGAAGTGTCAAACGGGATTTCAGCATTCATTTTCTTGCCATTAGGGTAAACGTGTCCACTTAAAATAGTGCCTCAACCGTATTCGTGGCCGTATCGCCCAACCAAGCATTCGTCACCAAATGATCAAAATAGCTCGTTTCAACAACGCCAGCCAAAGTTGCTAATTCAGCATTTAGAGCTGTGAGCTTAGCATATGTTGGAAAATGGCAATCAATCAACAAATTGCCATTATCAGTTAACGTGAACCCATCCCGATTATCAGCTACTCGCAGCGTCGCCTGACCGCCAAGATCACTCACCGTCCGCATGACCAATGACAACGCCGCTGGTAAGACCTCTAAGACTAACGGCGTCTTAATATCAAATTGATCAACTAGCCGGTCGCGCATCGTCAGCAGCCAATATTCATCCGCCAAGCTGGCAATAATCTTCTCATTAGCATGAATCCCACCACCACTTTTGAGCGCATTACCGTGATGATCTAATTGATCACAGCCGTCAAAAGCAATATCGACCCGATCGCAATAAGCGGTATCGACCACGGTATAACCCAGCACTGTTGCCAACTGGCGCGTCGTCGGTGACGGGGTCACGACCGTAATCTCATTCACGTGGTTAGCGGCCTCTTTGACCAGTTCACCAACCGTCGAACCACCACCAAAGCCAACCACCATCTGTGGTTTAATCAACGTTAAGGCTTGTTGTACGATTGCCTGTTTAATCGTCATATCAATTTCCTTCCATCATCATAAGATGCTTTCATCATAGCACGCGATAGCCTATTTAACTAACTTCATTGCTAGCAAAAAAATGATATTTACACAACATTTCAAGCCTGTAGGTCACCACCCGTCTTAACAACGTTTTAAAATATAATTATTGATGGCAACCTTCGTTTTTGGGGGAGAGAGGGTTACAACAATGAAGAATAAAAGCAGTGTTAAGTTAGGTCTGACAACATTAACCGTCATTATCGGGATTGCTTTGACCCCGATTGCTAACGCTAAAACAATTGCCACACCCTTTTCACGTAGTCGGTGGCCACACGCACAAGTCACTTACGTCATTCAGGCCTCGGCATACGAGCGTCACGTCTATCAAGCTGCTATTCATGCTTGGAACGCGACCGGGCACTTCAAATTTGTTCCGGGAACCACTGCTCACCATCAAGTGACACTAGGGACCAGTTCTGCTACGAACGGTCAATACTATCGGCTGGCAGGAATTACTTTTTCAACCGGCTATCCCAATGGCTATTACACGAAAGCGCAAGTGTACTTGCTGACTCGTAACTTTGCGCTCTACCACTATTCTTATTCGGATCAAGTCCATGTAGCCGAGCATGAACTAGGACACACCATCGGCCTAGAACATAGTCGTGATCGTCACAGTGTCATGTTAGCTGACAATCGTTATAACGGCATTAGCGCAGCTGATAGTGCGGCCGTCCGCACTCGTTATCGTTTACCAGTCGGCCGACTATAAGGCAAAGTTTTAGATGCAGGTTTGCCATTAATGCCTTGGGTATGGCGACCCCACTTTGGTTAACATAATCAACGCTATGCCCAGGAAGGTCGCGATGATAAATCACGACCTTTTTTACTATTTTGGGACTCGTATTGCAAAATAACCATCCTGGTGGCCAATTACAATAAACATCCGTTAACCTTATCAATAATTTATTTAGTACCACTTGTTTACAAGCTATTAGATTCCAAGCCTAACGCTACAATTCAGCGGTTTGTCCCACACTCACATCTAAGCACTAAAAAACACTTTGGTCCGGGTGTCCCCATACCAAAGTGTTTCGCTTAGCTGTGTAATAAATAACCATAGCTCCCTAAAATAACTAGTACATACCCTGTAGCCGTGACTAATGCTAGTAACATTCCACTCCCAGGCTGCCACCCGCGACGATGACAAAAAGTCAAACAGCCACTGGTTAACAACATTAGTGCAAGCGTTGCTGCGATGACCCCGAATAACTGGCCCCATTGACCTAGCAAGGCACAGCCGACACCCAGAATCGTCGCGATTACAATCACTAGCCACCGTTGCCGGTTCGTTAATTGTCGGTGCATATTCATCCCACCATATAGTTAATGCAGTCAACGTTCTGCTTAGTAAAATTTTAACATTTTGGTAGAAATTTGCCAAACGAGACAATTAACACCCGTCATTTTTTAAGCTTGTTGCCGTTTTTGTACCGACTGAGCACTCAAGACATCATCAAAAGCGTGGAACTTCTCAATAATCGTATCCGCCGAATTGCGGAACTTAGCTTGCTCAGCCGCAGTCAGAGTTAAAGTAGTAACACTTTCAACCCCATCTTTGCCAATGATTGCTGGTTGGCCCACGTATGTCTTAAAAGTTTCACTGTACGCCGACACCGGACATGCTAAGCGGGCATTCGCAAAGACCGCCTCGCTCAACTTAACTGCACAAGTCGCGATGGCAAAACTGGTGTAACCCTTGCCGGAATGAACGGCCCAACCACCATGACGAGCAGCTGCTTCTAGCGCATCCAAGTCTAGGTGGTACTGATCAACCAAGGATGTAATTGGAATACCGTTAACTTGAACCGTTGACCACGCACTGAATTGTGATTCCCCGTGTTCACCATAAACATACCCGCTAATATTTTTCGGATCACAATCAAAGGCCTCCGCAACGACCTTTTGCATCCGCGCTGTGTCCAAAAACGTCCCCGTACCGAAGACTTGTTGCCGCGATAGTCCTGTTGCCCGCTGGAAATAATGCGTAATAGCATCACACGGATTCATCGTATCGATAACTACGCCATTAAATTTCGTCGCTTTAACCTTTGGAGCGATATCTTGAACGATTTGCTTGGTATACTCAAATTCCGCCCACCGATTACCCGAAGCATGGTCTAACGCGTGAATATTCCCACTAGTGACAAACAAAATATCCGTATCGTCTAATTCATTATAATCATTAATCTTAATAATCGTGCGACTGTCTAACCGTGCCTGCGCATCTTGTAAATCTAATTGTTCCGCACGGGCCTTGGCAGCATTAGAATCAATCAAAATCAATTCATCCGCAATCCCTTTGCATACTAATGTGTAGGCAATCGTTGCACCAACGTGTCCGACCCCAATAATCGCATATTTTCGCATAAGCTAATCCTCCGTTTTAATTATTAAGATGTTATGTAATATTCTCATCATCTTTTAATTTATGTGATGATAACCTTACTGCTCGTGTTAGCAATGGTCAACCACTGAAAGCGCCTCAACTTTCATATCATTATTATGTTAAGCAAAAAACGCTAATTTCATTACTTTCAAGCCTATTTTATTTAAGATAATTAATCAGTAACGGCTAGTTTGCTAATTGTTTTCATTACCAAACTAATTGATTAACGTTAGCAATTGACTGCAAATACCCCTTATTTAGTACACCAAGACTGACTTTAATAATCATTCGCAATCTGCTAGCTTACACCATTAGTCAAATCACACGTCACAAAACATGACATTAACATCTTCATAATCGCGATAAAGGGCAATTGTAAGTTTGGTATTTAACCTAAATATAAAAAAAGAGTGCGTCACTCAATAATCAATGTTATAATTTCTAACATCAAATGGTATGGATAGGGGTTGGGAGTATGAACGCTGCAAATTCAACGTTTTTAGTTTTATCTAGTATATTGGTATTATTCATGACACCCGGATTGGCTTTTTTCTACGGTGGTTTAGTTTCCAAACGAAACGTCGTTAACACCATGTTATCCGTCTTCATGATTTGTGGGCTAGCAATTCTGTTATGGCTCGCATTTGGCTATTCACTATCTTTTTCCGGCGACCTTGGCGGTATTGTCGGTAATCTAAAAGCTACTTGGTTGCACGGTGTGGACTTAACCGCTCTCACTGCGACTAAAATTCCCAACGGTTTGTATCTCATCTTTCAAATGATGTTCGCTATCATCACACCAGCGTTATTCGTTGGCGCCGTAGTTGGTCGTATTCGGTTTAAGTTCTTGCTAACCTTCATCATCTTCTGGTCACTACTCATCTATTATCCAATGGTTCATATGGTTTGGGATAACGGCCTATTAGCTAAACTCGGTGTTATCGACTTTGCGGGCGGCACCGTCGTCCACATCAATGCTGGTATCACCGCCCTAGTCTTATCAGCCTTCTTAGGTGCTCGCCACAAGTATGGCAAAGACGCGACCCAACATTACAACATTTTATGGGTATTACTAGGTACCGCTATTTTATGGATTGGCTGGTATGGCTTCAACGCCGGCTCGGCACTCGCTATGAATGACATTGCCATCCAAGCCTTCTTAACCACAACCGTTGCTACCGCGACTTCCATGATGACGTGGATGGTCGTTGACATGCTAACGAAGGGCAAGCCAACCCTAGTCGGTGTCTGCACAGGAACCCTTTGTGGTCTCGTTGCGATTACGCCTGCTTGCGGCTACGTGACTATCTCTGGTGCTTTTTGGATTGGCCTCATTGCCACATTAACTAGTTACGGCTTCATTACGTTTATCAAACCACGCTTAGGAATTGACGATGCACTCGATGCCTTTGGTTGCCACGGCGTTTCCGGCATGATTGGCAGTATCATGACCGGTTTATTTGCAAGCAAGGCTGTTAACAATACGATTTCTCTGAACGGTCTTTTCTACGGTGGGGGGGTTAAGTTATTTGGACTACAACTACTTGCAACGGCCTTTACCATTGTCTTTACTACCCTCGTCTGCATCGTTATTATCGTATTATTGAAGCGGGTTATCAGAATGCGGGTTGACGAACAAGAAGAAGAACTCGGACTCGATCAAGGTGAACACGGCGAGGTCGCTGACTACACGGTTCAAATGAGCCACGACTTGACGAACATTCAACATCACAGTGATGAATTCCGTGGTCAGCTAGCCCAACTGCTAGATAAACAACAACGATTCCGGTAACTGAAATCATGGGCAAACCCAACAGTTGGATTCCTGCTCGTCAGCGCTGGTCGTCCCCTCCGACCTCCCGTTTCTACCAATGCGCAGCACCACAAGCGTGTGGGGTTCAGACGGAGCGAAACTAAGGATTGTCTAGCTAGGGCTTTAAGTGGCGAGTTTGGTGTCATAACGTCGCCAATCCGATTTTTTACAGTAAGCTTAAACTGGCCGTCTTGCTTTTTTAAACAAGCCCAATTCAACCATATCTGATTCCACCAATCAACAACAGCAGGTGCGCGGTAACAGGTAACGCAAAAACGTGTTGCGAGAAATCATTTCAGATCTCTCGCAACACGTTTTTTAACTCGCTAATTTTTACTTAGCAAGTATTGTACGTCGACGCTTTAACAACCGAACACCGGTAATAACAGTCGCAACTAAACAAATCCCTAATGAGACCATGAACGCAATGTGCATACCATTAATAAAGATCTCCGGATGCGCTGGTAAATATGACGTGACTTTATACCCCGCTGATTGACTCATGGCCGAATACAGCACGGTCGTTGCAACCGAAATTCCAACGATCATGCCTAATTCACGGGCTAACGCGTTAATCCCGCCAGCAACGCCCAAGTCTTTGACCGCCACTGAACTCATCACGATCGAATTATTGGGTGCCATGAAGATACCATTGCCAAATCCAACCAAGCCGACGAATAATAAGAAGAACCAAAGTGGCGTGGCTAGCCCCACAACCATATAGCCCACTTGACTGATTGAAATCAGAACCAATCCCACGAACGTTAACAATTCTGGTCCGATCTTGTCAGAAATCGTCCCAGCAATCGGGGCGACCACCACTTGTACGATTGGGAATACCATCAAGGCGTAGCCCGCATAGTTTGCTGCTAGCCCCCGAGCATTTTCTAAATAAAACGGGGCAATCACGTTAAAGAAAAAGTTCGCAATAAAAATTAATAACGCACATAAGATACTAATGCTAAAACGGGTATTCTTAAATAATTGCAGCGCTAGCAGCGGATTTTCATGGCGTAACTCGACGCGAACAAAAATAATCAGCGTCACAATTGCCACTGCAAACAAGGCTAAGATAACCGGCTGCAAGAACCCAATCTGTTGCCCGATAAACACACCTGCAAATAGTGCAACCATGAGTACGGCAAATAACCCCGCCCCGGTCTTATCCAATGGTTGTTGCGTCGTTGTAACGTCTTTTGGTAAAATCATTGCGCCTAAAATCATCGCCAAAATCCCCACCGGAACGTTGATCCAGAAAATATAGCCCCAGCTCAGGTGAGCTAGAATCAGACCACCGATGCCCGGTCCGGCAATACTACCCAAAGCAACAAATGAACCAATCATTCCGAGCGCCCGGCCACGTTCCTTGAACGGGAAAACTTCGGTAATAATCCCGTTATTCGTACTCATCGTCATGGCTGCCCCAATTGCTTGAATACTGCGTGCAATTAGTAAAAATGGCAAGCCCACACTGAATCCTGACAATAACGATCCAATAATGAATAGTAAGGACCCGATTTTAAACACCCGAATCTTACCGTAAATATCACCTAATTTACCAAATAATAACAATAACGCACAAATCACAATCAAATAAATCGAGACGACCCATTCCGCCTGGTTCATTGGAATCGCTAGATCCTTACTCATGACTGGCAAGGCAATGTTCACAATACTTCCATCTAGCGTTGACATGAACGTAAATAAACAGACTGCAACCAGTATCCACCAGCGATGCTTTTGAATTTGTGGATCAGTCGCAAACGACATTGTTTTCATCCCTTAACTTCCCCTCCATTGCGCAACTGGCGGTTAAGCCAGTCTAATTGTGCTTGGGCTCGTACCCGTTGTAACTCATTGACCATCAACGCATCTTGAATATCAGCTGCAAGCATGTGGGTATTCGTCATCACTCGTTTGTGCTGCGCTGTTAAGCGTGCGACCTGTCCCTGTGCAAATTGCTGAAAATCCAACAAAATCACTTGCTGCTGATCTCGACTTAATAAATGTAAAAAATTTAGCTTTATTTGAAACGTTAACTGCGTTTGCTTGTTGAGCGCGACTGGCGTCATAACCAACTGCCAAAATTGCATGCGACCAGCCGCTGTTATCGTGGCTAACTTTTGTGGTCGTTTATTAGTGGTCCGCTTAAATGCCAGTGTTAATTCTTCAGCCGCGGCTAACTTATCTAGCAACGGGTACAGCGCGCCAAAACTAATGGTTAATTCTGAACCGACTACGTTTACCAGCGCTTTACGCAACTGGTAGCCCGTCATCGGGTGATCCATCAACTGTCCTAAAATAAACAATTCATACATTAAATTCACCAATCTTTCGCGCTGTTAAGTATATATACCTTTTAGATATATTGCAAGGGGCTAAACTGATTTTTTAATGATGCCCATTCGTTACCAAATAACCCAGTTCACGTTTAATGCTAGATTAAAACGGCTAAACATCAGCGCTTCTCAAATCGATTTTTGGGCAAAAAAATAGCACCTCTCAGGACGACATCATCGTTCGAGGTGCTATCTCATTTAATCATCACTTATGTTTCGATTTTTTATCTTTAATAAAGAAGTACCCGAATACTAACATGACCCCAATAGTCGGTACATCTAACGGATTAAAGGGGCTCTGAAATTGCGGTCCGGCCAAAATCACCAGTATTGTGACAAAACATAGCCCAATTAACCACCACCCGTATTTTTGAAAGAAACGGATAAAGGCACTGTCTGGAAATTTGAATTTGATATATTGTAATACCAATATTAATAGCACATAGGCGACAACATTGAAGAATAGTGGCATATCCATGATATGATCCCCTTTATGCTCCATAAAAATAACCTAATGATTATAAGTAATATAATTCGATTGTTGAAATACCGCAAAAAATCAAACGTCATTTAACCCACAATCAACTCATAAATTGTTTATTGAAGTTTAGACCTTTTCCTTTCAAATCGGTAGTACGGTCAGCCCAAGTTCGTCTCCTCGAATCACAGCATCTGTGTCCCCCAGTCCGAATAACGCGCGACGCTGTGTTGTACTTTACTCCAACCAAAACCGTCTTAAATTCACGTAAAAAAATGGGTGATTGCCATCGCAATCACCCATCGATATTAATGTTAACTTAATGCAACCACTAACCTGCCGCCATCACTTACTATTGAATAAGACCGACTGACTTTTAATGTAATGATTGACTGGATGTAACAGTACTGTCGGATTCTCAATCGCTGAAGTAACCGAGTGACCCGAAACGTTCACTAGCGCAAAGAATAAGAATAGGACAATTGCCACTAACATGACGAGCTTGGTGCCAATCGTCATCTTTTCTGGCAAGATTTGCTTATATAGCGTCCGATGAACTTGACGGCTAACCGCCTGCTTACTCTTATCGCTATCCTTAGCCTTTTCTTCAACTAGTTGTCGTTCATAAGCGGCAATATCAAAGTCCGCTTGTTCCTTCTTCTTACCGACCTGATACTTCTTACGATAAGCCGCCGTTTGCGCTTTGAAGTCCTTAGAAAATTTCCGGTAATGATCAACAGTTTCCTTGGTCTCGCCGACTTCTAAAAGATCCCCAAAGTGCATCCACGCAACCCGGTCACAGAGTAATTCCACTTGCCGTAAATTATGGCTGACAAAGATAATGGTCTTCCCTTGCTTCTTGAATTCCATAATCTTATCCACACATTTTTGATAGAAGGTGTCATCACCAACTGATAATGCTTCATCAATAATCATGATGTCGGGATTGATATGCACCGCAATCGCAAAACCTAACCGCGAGCGCATCCCAGTCGAATAGTCCTTAACTGGTTGACCAATAAAATCACCAATATCCGCGAAATCAACAATATCATCACGAACCGCTTGGATCTCTTTAATACTCAACCCTTGCATGAGTCCTTTCAACCGAATGTTTTCATCACCAGTCAAATTCCACTTTAAGCCGGCCCCGATTGAAATAATGGACGTATCACCGTGCACATCCACCGTCCCAGTCGTTTGAGGAATGATTCCCGAAATAATATTCGAAATCGTTGACTTACCAGAACCGTTGATTCCGATAATCCCCAACGCTTCACCTGGTTTAACGTTTAAGCTGACCCCTTTTAGCGACCAAAACCGCGGGACATCAACATTACCAATGTTAAAAAAGTGTTTTAACTTATCGTTGTTACTACGATATAAATCATATTCTTTAGTGACATTATGCAATTCAACCTTATATTGATTTTCCATCAGTTCCGCCTCCTAAATCAAATCCACAAAGTTCGAACGGAACTTGTTATAGAGATACGTTCCAGTCAGAATCACAACGAGATTGAAGAGCCAAAAGACAATCGTCAACGTGATATTAGGCTGTTGCCAGATCCAACCACGATTAAGCAACGATTCCCGCATTCCGTTGAGCACGTAGTAGAACGGATTTAGTTCTAGTAGGCGCACAAAAACGGCGGGGAAGTTGGACGTTGTAAAGTTAAATAGCACCCCACTCATATAGAACAGCATCCGTAATACGGATTGAAGCGTGATATGCCAGTCACGAATCAGAACACTGACCGTGGCATTGAAAATCCCAAGTGAATACATTAATACGATCATGCAACCAAAGTAGTAGATAAATTGAATCCATGCAATTGAGGGCCAAATACCATTAACGAACATCAGGAAGATTCCAAAAGCAATCATCGTCCAGAAACTATATAAGTTACCATAAATTTTAATTGACGGTAATACGTTGACTGGGAATTTCATCTTTGAAACTAACCCAACCTGACGGTAAATGCTAGAAGACGCGTCCAGCGTCGTTTTGTTCATGTATAACCATGGTGCAATCCCAACTACCATCCATGGCAAATACGGGATTCCTGGCATCGGATCGCCACGTTTTAACGCGACCCCAAATACTAAGTAATAAATTCCGATTTGAATCAGCGGGTTTAGAAATTCCCACGCTAACCCAAGGTAATGGCTTTGATATGTGGCCCGATCATCATACTTCGCCATTCGCCGAATAATCTTGAAATTGGCGAACTGATCGCCAATCGTCTTAAACATCGTAAACATAGTGCACTCCTTAAATGTATGTCGCAACACGATCAAGCGCCTCTTGAAAGGTCATGACAGATTTACGGTCAAGGTGAACCGCAGCTTACATTATAACGATAAACTAGACGAATAGCATCGAAAATAACATTTTTTATTAAATATTTACTTCTTATCAGCCGGCACTTATCGTTTGGCATCATTGTTCAAGCAACAAAGAAAGCCCTTACTATTTTAAACATTTAAGCTATACCACATGTGCTATTTTAGACGATAGCAGTTTATTTAATAGCCGGGACAACCAATTTACAATTGAATAACCACAAGTGAACAAAAAACTCATCGACTGAGCCGACATTAATGAAGGCACCACAACAAATATTTAAAAAGGGCGTTCAGACAATCGGCTTACCTCAAAAGCCGCGAATTTGGCTTTTTTGAGAAAACGTGATTCTTTTCTACTGCTGATTTAATCACTACCTCATGAACTACACTGTGTGAACAGTAACTATTTTACGCGACCATCATCTGATTAATGCTAATTCTTACATGGACTTATCTTTCAATTACCTTCAAGAATTTTGGCCGAAAACTATGCGAATAAGCACTTCACTGCTACTGTTCCTTTTGACTCACCATGTGGGTTAAAAATAGACCGGTTTCGCTGACACTCACAGTCTGAATAACAAGCGCTCATCTGGTTGCCACCTCTGACACTTCCGTTCTCTCATTTAGTCATAACACACTTACCAAACCAGCTGAATAATGACTTATAATAGCGTCTTAGCCCTAAAAAGTGCTATGATGAGGGAACATTAACTAAGGGGGTTAGACACGATGAGTTCAATTATTGAGAGTTTACAATTAGCCGCACAACAGGTTCACCTCATCAACCTATATCAAGCCAACAGCGAAGTGGTTTACACCGGCTACATCGACCGTCTGGCACCTGATGGCGTTGTCGTGAATACTTACGATGATGCCGGACTCCAGGACGGCGCGGTCTTCATGCGCTACGACGTCATTGATGAAGTTGAAATGATGAGTGAAGACCTTGATAACATGGCTTTTCGTCTGGAGAATGCTGCCACCGAAGGGTTAAGCGGCGTACCGCAACCAACAGTCGCTCTAGATGAGCAACGACCAGTCCTAAACCAGTTAGTTGATCAGGCCAAGGCCGATCAACAAGTTGTCCTACTAGTCTTAGAAGATAACGAAAACTACCTTGAAGGCCAGGTTCAACAAATGACTGACCAAACAATGACGTTCACGACCTTTGATAAATTTAATTTTAAAAATAACGACCAACAAGAAATTCCATTGGCTGATATTCAAATTCTGGAATTTTGTGGTAACGAACTTTTATTGGAAAGCGCCTTTGTTAAGACGGCCCACACCCATCAACCAACCGTCAAAGTCAGCGATATTAATGACATTGATACTACTTTAAAGACTGCCCTGACTGAACACCATCTGATTGCAATTCGGTCAGCCGATGGTTCTGATATGTTTTTCGTTGGCTTTATTAACGCGTTGAATGCTGACAGTGTGCTCCTCAATCTGATTGACATGACCGGCCAATTTGGGGGCTATACCCTTTGCCGTCGTTCACTGATTGAATCGGTTACGACCCAGTCGGACTATTTGCAGACCATGCGGGGTTTTATCGAACTGAACCGTCAATACGAGTTAAACGTTCAGCCAGTACTAAATGATGAACGGCTCTTTGACGCCACGACTGATCTTTTTGATTCGTTATTACGACAAGCAGCAGCCTTCAATAATTTAGTCCACATTACGACCGAAAACCCAATGCTTCCTACGATGACTGGCTACCCTGGAACGTTGACTAACGGCCACTTCATTTTCTACAATGTAGATGATGATAACCAGATCAACCATGTCGGTACGATGATCGAGCTCGACCAAGTCGTCGAATTATCCTTTGGGTATATGGACGCTTACCTTTTAGAAAAACGATTAAAGAGCACTGGTAACTTATAATAATTTCAACACTCTAAATAGCACGACTAGCATTCATGCCAGTCGTGCTATTTTTTCGATTCTTGATGATCATCTAGTCCAATATATTGTCACATGCAGATGCAACCCTAAGGCTCCTAAAACTGTAAAACAACGGTGTTCGACTTAGAATGGCGCAAAAATGGCATTAACCTAACCGTGCCAGCGATGAACGCCCCCACTAAAAATGGTAATGAACAACTTGGTGATAAATAAGAAGTCTAATCAATAATGACCAACCACCAATTTTCTGCTGGCAATTGTTGCCGCAAAAGCCGTCTAAAGTGTTATGGTTACTTATCAAATAGATGCAATTTGGCAATCCGCTGGCACGCTTCGGTAAAGCGAGGTTCGTCAATCAGTAAGCCAACACGAACGTAGCCTTCGCCACCCGCACCAAAACCGTTTCCCGGTGCCACGGCCACTGCCACCTGATCTAGCAGTAAATCGGCAAAGCTTTCACTCGTATACCCTTCAGGAACAGGCATCCAAGCATAAAAGGATCCGCCCGATGGGTATGGTTCCCAACCAATCTTACGAGCCGCCGCAAAAAATTGGTTGCGCCGGCGTTCATATAGATTGACCAAATCACGAACGGTCTGTTGGTCACTATTCAAAGCGGCAATTGCTGCATCTTGAATTGCCGGGAAGACACTGACAAATAGATGGTCTTGAATCAGATTCAGAGCTTCAATCATGTCAGCGTTACCAGCAGCGAAGCCAACGCGCCAGCCAGCCATGTTAAAAGATTTAGAGAGTGTGTACATTTCGATCCCCACGTCTTTCGCCCCCGGGGTCTGTAAGAAGCTCACGGGGCGTTGACCATCAAAACCAATTGCACCATACGCAAAATCATGCACAATTCCAATTTGATTTTTATTAGCAAACGCGACCGTCTCTCGGAAAAATTCTGATGTAGCCACAGCTCCAGTTGGATTATTCGGGTAATTCAAGTATAGTAACTTCGCTGCGGCCGCAACTTGTGGATCGACCTGTTGATAATCTGGCAAAAAATGATTTTGTGCCGTTAGCCGTAGTAACGCTAATTTCACTTGTGCTAACGTTATTCCAGATAAATAGTCCGGATAACCGGGATCGGGCAGGATCATCGTATCGCCAGGATTTAGAAGCGCCAAGGGTAACTCTACTAATCCAATTTTACTGCCACCCAAAACAGCAATCTCAGTTTCCGGGTCCAGCTTCACACCATACTCGCGTTCGTAAAAATCGGCCGCCGCCTGTTTAAATCGGGGCAGCCCACGGAATAGCGAATACTTATGATCCGCTGGGTTGGCGGTTGCAGCCTGCATCGCCTTAACGACAAATTCCGGAGTCGGTTGATCAGGATTGCCCTGACCTAAATTAATGACATCCGCACCGGACGCGACTTTCGCATTGACCTTCTTGACTAAATTTGCAAAAAATTGTTTTGGTAACTGCTGTAAGATTTTGGATTCTTCAAATTTCAAACCTAGTGCTTCCCTTCTGTTAATGGCTTCAAGCTCGTAATATCAAATGTACCAGCAAAGATCAGGTTCAAAAAAGGTCGTCCTTACAATTTGTCGCAAGAACGACCTTATATCTAAGAACCTTAGTAACTAATCTAACAACTATATAAACTAGACCTAATTAAAAAAATTTTATTTTAAATACCGGTTGCTAACAATACTAGCTCACAGTCACATTATGAGTTTTTGATTAAATTATGTCAAGTTTACGATTAAAGGATTCTAGTTATCTACTAATCCTGTTTATTAATACACTATTCACAGTCAGCACCAAAGTAAATCCGATCGTGTAGCCGGCACCGTGGATTAAAAGCTCGGTGACAGTGTGGGCAATAGCCCAAATGATAAGTGGTAACGGTCATTCGATAGCGACAAGCACCGCACATGACCGCCAGACTCAATGGTGTGCTTGCGACAAAGGCGTGTTGGCACAGCGCATCATGACACTGATAACATGCATAATATCGCCGACACTGTTCACACCATAATGCAGCAATGTCGGTTTCAAGGTGATAGTGCTGACAACGTCCGGCAGCATCCAATCCTAACCCATAGATGACGGGCACACCGCTAGTCACGCTGGTAAACCCACTTTAACGACCTCACCACTAGTGAACGTTCGCCGTTCCCCAGTAGTCATACGCACCACTAAGCCACCATGCTCATCAATGGCTTCAGCCACCCCAGCTACTACAGCATCACCAACTTGAAGCGTTATTTGCTGACCTAGTACTAATGACTTAGCACGATATATTGGCAGAAAATCCGCTGTAGCGTAGCGTTTCGATAACGCTACTAACGATGACAATAATGCCGCGGCTAGTTGATTACGGTCTACTGGCATTGTCGGGTCCACCGATTGAGCACGTGCTTGCAATGCCTGGGGAAAATCAGTTGTTGTTAAATTAAGCCCAACGCCAACAATGAAAGCTGCCGCAGAAGTTGATTCCAATTCCAAGCTTGCTTCAGTGATAATACCACCGACTTTATGTTGATTGAGATAGATATCATTGACCCATTTCAAAGCAAAATCCTTATTGGGATAAAAACGCTGTAAAACATTCACGACACTGACCGCAACGCCAGTTGTTAATAACCCCACATTCGCTAATGCATTCGTTGGATTAGGCAAGATCAAACTAAAATACAAACCAGTTTGTGCGGGAGAATAGAATTCACGTCCCCGTCGGCCATAGCCGGCTGTCTGTTCATCTGCTAAGAAGGCTGCCAGTCGCGGCTGATGATGACTTAAAAAAGTTTTTGCTAAAATTTGAGTTGATGGTGTCTGAGCAACGACTTCGATTGGCCCCGCAAATTGCTGGTCACTATAAATTTGAATTGCATTAGCATCTAAACGACGACTGCCCACATAGCAATACCCCCGATTCTTGCGACTTTCAATCTGATGGCCCTGCTTTCTCAATGCATTAATTGCCTTCCAGATACTTTCTCGACTACGCTTAGTCTGCTGCGCTAATTGATCACCCGAAAGCCAGTCACCAGGATTAGCCAATAAAGCCATTAAGACTTGTTCCTTAGTTGACATACTACTTACCTCGTTTTCTAACATCTACGACACTAGCCGTAGTAATACCAAAATCAACGACCGCTCGAACTCGACGTGCAATAAACACCGCCAGTGTAGCCTTGATTAGGTCGCCTGGGATAAACGCCAGGTTGGACAATAAGGCCGCTGACAATGTCATGTGTGATTGAATTGCAAGCCAACCAGCCCCGACCACGTCAATAAACAGGATACCGGCCAGCCAAACGATACCAACTTCTAACCACCAATAACCACTCTCCGTTGCCCGCGTCATCTTTATTAGTGTACCAATCAGTAGTGGTGCCAACAGCCAAGCCACTAGATAACCACCAGTTGGTCCTAGAAAAACCGCTGCGCCACCACGACCACCAGATAATAACGGTAGTCCTAGGGCTACTAATCCTAAAAACAGCCCCACCGCCATCGTTCCATATTTACGGCCCAGTAATTCTACCGCTAAAAAGATTCCCATATTTTGTAAAATAATTGGTACCGGAATAAACCCAACTGGAATTCCTGGAAAAAAGCCCAATACAATAATTAAGGCGGTTACCATCGCCGTCTGGGTTAAGTGTTTGATTGCCTGTTGATTTGTCATTATGCACCCCTATTAATCAATTTTAATCGTTATTATAAATCAATAGTAACCCAACATCAATATTAAGGGTTACTATTCGACAAACAAAAATCCCATAACCAAATTTACTGGCTACGGGATTCAACTAACTATTCTTTCGGGATACGCTTTTCAACGTGATATTGACGTGCTTCTGGTCTTGGCGTGTCGGCTGTTAGTAAGTCATCCGCGTAAAATACCGAATAACCATGATCCTGTTCTAACGGCCGCGCAATCATGAGCCCACGCTTACGACCGTGGCGGGCATTATAAATGTCCGCACTACGGAGCGCTTCATTATAGTCGTGCGATTCAGAAATCGCGTCACCGGGATTAAATAAGACATTTTCATCCATCTACCATCAGCTCCTTGTCCTCTTAATACTTTAATTATACACGCTGACACCGCAATGAAGAAAGTTTAAAGATTGATGTCAACATTATAAGTCAATTTTGAGAGCGTTAACCCCTTAGTCACTAATTGGCCAATCAGTGCTTGGGCCTTGTCACGCATTTTTGCGACCATCACTTTATCTTGTTCAGTCAAGAAGGCCGTCAATTCATCACCAGACAACTTAGCGGCCTGTTTATCCGTTTCAGCTACAAATTGACCTAGTTCAATTCGGCATTCCTTCAAATAGTCAATATCATCTTGAACAAAGTCAGCATAGTGTGATTCAACAATCATTGACAACGTCCGGTAGAGCCAATATGCACTATTCGTATCATGCTTTAATGGTGTGTTCGCAAAACTAGGATCGGTTTCGGTCACATTCGCATGGAAAGGTAAGTATGGTGCAAAAGCGGGCACGCCAAAGGTCATCCACATAATCGCACTTTGTTCTTCAGGTACATCATTACGAACTTGCATGACGTGTGAATTTTGAGTCCGATTCATTGAGATTGGCCGGAACTTCTTAGCTTCTGGCGTATTCAAGAAGGGATCATACTTTGTTTCGTTATAATGTGAACCGAGTACAAATTCAACGTCGGCCACTGAGATTTTCTTAGCCGCGTGACAAATGAATGGTAATTCACTTGATTGAGGATCCTGTTCAATTTCTGGATTAAAATAACGTTGCCCATACCAGACCCGCGGCGTATTGTAGTGCCGATCTTTCTCGTTATCAGTACCGAAAATATGGCGGAAGTTAAAACCGGTTTTATCGGGGTTCAAATGATGTTCAGCAACAAATTCCTGAATGCCATCGGACCACATAAAGTTGTCAGGGTCATCAAAGTCAACCCATTGAATGGCAACTTGGTTGGCAGCCACCGCGTAGGCGTCATCAGGAATCCGTTGAGCAACCCAGTGATGTCCTGTGACAATTTCCATGTACCATACGTCGTCTTTATCATTGAACAAGACGCCGTTACCTTCTGGTGACCCGTACTTGGCAATTAATTGGCCTAAGTAGGCCACCCCGCCACGAGCGGAATCGATAAACGGTGTGAGCATGGTTGGCAATGAATCTTCTGCAAGGCCGTTAGGAACGAAGGGGTCGAAAGTTAGTGTGTGTTCATTACCATAGACACTTTCAGTCGAAGAAACACCGACATTTTTTTCGTTAAAGCCATTTTCTTCAAAAACGCCTTTCGCAGCAACCTCAATGTTAGGCACAGCTTGATAGCGATAACCATCCGCTGGAAGTGGCGCGGTGAAACCGTTCTTCCCAGAAGTTAGCGTCTCTTTGCGGCCATGAACAGCAGGATGGACAATAAACTTTTGTGGCGTGATTGGCATAAAGGTATCATCGTTACGGGCAATCATCGTTGAGCCGTCAACGGTCGCCTTCTTACCAACTAAAATCGTGGTACAAGCTTGTTCGTACATGCAAGCATCTCCTGTCTTTAATTTC